>CAYHFK010000180.1:0-10101 GCA_964355895.1 uncultured Bifidobacterium sp.
CGCGGCAACTCCTCCGCAGGTTCGGACGCCGGACGCCGCTCCTGGCCGCGTAACTGGCGCACGTGCAGCCCGGCTTGGATGCGCTCGCGGGCTTCACCGCGCACGGCTTCGGGCAATTGCGCGACGAAACTTTCAACGTGCGCGTTGTCTGGTTGGCTGGCGCCACGCAGGAAGGCATCGGCGTGGACAGCGGCGTTCATCACGGCCGTTCCTTGCGATGCGGTGGTGGTGGGCTCCGGCCGGACCTTCGGCTGGGGCGGCGGTGGCTTCAGGAAATCACCCGCGTCATCGTGCGCGCGCAGGAGGGAGGCCACTTCACCGTGCAAGGCGGTATCGTGGCCACAGCGCTCGGCGAGGAGCCTCTCGCGGGCGTCTCCGGGCGGGAGTTCCAGTGCTTCCGCAAAGATGCCTTCCGGGGTGTTTGGAGCTTGGTCCATGCGCTTGTCAGACCTGTCGGACTAGTCGGACTTCTTTGGCGGACTCACGGCGAGCGTGCCCTTGCAATCGGGATAGACGGAGCAGCCCCAGAAAGGCTGGCCGGTCTTTGGGCCTTTGCGCGCCGTGCGCTGGAGCATGGGCTGGCCGCACACTGGGCAACGTGGTTTGTCCGACTTGTCAGACGAGTCAGACCCGTCCGACGCTTTCGCCAGCTTTCGCGCCCCGTACAGTTTCTCCGTGAAACCGCCGCTCTCCACAAAAGTCTGGCCCTGGCTTTCGAGCTGACGCTTCAGCAGGTAGGCCGCTTGGTTCACGGCACAGAGCATCGCGTTGGCCGCCAGCTCCGGCGCGGCTTTCTCCACAAACTCCGACAGCCCGGCCAGCCCTTTCAACCGCACCCCGCGGTCCGGTGCAGGCGGCAGGTTCGGCGCGTGATCCTGCGCCAGCCGCGCCCGCATGGCCAGCGCTTCGCGTGAATCCTTGAGCCACACTCGCAGCCCGTTCTGCGTCAGGAAACTCTCGTAATCCCGCAGCAGTTCGTCCGACAAACTCGCGCGGGCCACATTCGTAAGCAGCATCTCGCTCTTGCGCGACGTGGCCGCCGCGCCGTTGCCTTCGCTGATGTTCCGCACCCCGCTGCGCGCCGCTTGCACCATTTGGTCCGCCATGCGGCGGTCGTTCGAGAAGAATCGCCGGCAGAACACCACCGTGGCGTCATACACGGCCTCCGCCACCTTGTAGCTCCGCAACTTGCGATAACCCCCGTGCGGCAGGAATGGGCTGTCGTGCGAGTCCATGGCGTAAGGTTACACCAGCGGCATTTTGTCTGACGAGTCGGATCTGTCGGACAATCTCCCAAATCTCAGATTCCCTGATCCGATCCGCCCTCATTTCTCGCTTTGTGCTTGTGAAGGGCCGGAAATGGCCCGCAACGGCAACGAAATGAAAAAAACCATGAAACCCACCATCAAAATTGCGACCGGGCTGGCGCTGCTGACCCTGCTGGCTGGCTGCGTTGTCACCTCGGTCTATCCTTTTTACACCGCCAAGGACGTGGTGTTCGATCCCGCGCTGGTGGGCATGTGGGCCGAAGCCGGCTCGACCAACGCCGCGAACGAGCACTGGCGCTTCGAGAAAGCGGCGGACCAGGCCTACAAGCTCACCATCCAGGAAAAGGAGAAGCAGACTGAGTTCGATACTCACCTGTTCAAGCTCAAGGGCCGGCTCTTCCTCGACTGTTTCCCGCGCGAACGCCCGGACAATTCTCTCCCGCTGCACTTCCTGTTCAAAGTCAACCGCGTCGAGCCGGCGCTCGAGTTGAGCCTGCTCGATTACGACTGGCTGAAGCAACTGATCGCCAAAGACCCGAAGGCGGTCCGCCATATTTTCGTCTCCAAGAAGCTCGGCGAATCTGGTGCAGGCGACCTCGTTCTGACTGCGGACACGGCGGAGTTGCAGAAATTCATCCGGAAGCACGAGAAGACGGAGGGAGCGTTTGGCAGGTGCGAGATAATGAACCGCTGGAAGCAGTGAGCCGCGTGACGGAGCGGCTCGAACTGTCCGACGCCACCACGGCTCGGGCTTACGACATCCGCTGACAAGCCGAGGAAGCGGCGAACCGGGGGCGGGCGGAAAAATCGCCCCCGGCGGAAGAGCGGCAGTCGCTGCTTCAAGCCCTCAGCGCGGAAGCAAATCAATCGTTGCGCGAAAACGGCGTTTGGCTCGCAGGAAAATCAAACCAAACAAGTGGCGATTCTGAATGTATTGACTGGCGCGGCGTTTTAAGTCGGAATTAAGCGGAATGCAGATAGGGATGAAGAACTCAGGCAATCGGGCGAACCCATGCCGACGAGTCAGGCCGGGGCATTGGTGTGCGCTGGCAGTCTTGTCCGGGATTTTGACCACGGGTTGTTCCATCAAGAAAATGGCCGTCAATGCCGCCGGCAATGCGCTGGCTGGGGGCGGCACCACGTTCAGCTCGGATGATGATCCGGAGCTGATCAAAGCCGCCCTGCCCTTCAGTTTGAAATTGATGGAGAGCTTGCTCGCGGAAAGTCCACGCCACCAAGGCCTGCTTTTCGCCACAGCGAGCGGGTTTACGCAATACGGCTTCGCGTTCGTGCAGGAGGAGGCGGAGGAAATCGAGACGGAGAACCTGGCCCGGGCACGCGAGCTGCAGGCGCGGGC
Source organism: uncultured Bifidobacterium sp. (assembly GCA_964355895.1). GTDB lineage: Bacteria > Verrucomicrobiota > Verrucomicrobiia > Limisphaerales > JADLHS01 > JADLHS01. The sequence goes on from CAYHFK010000180.1 coordinate 2,626, forward strand.
GCGGCGGCTCTACTTGCGGGCACGGGATTATGGCTTACGCGGGTTGGAAACGCGGCATCCGGGCTTCGCGCACCGGCTCAAGGACAATCCCAAGGCGGCGGTCGAGCCACTGCGCAAAGCCGACGTGCCGCTGCTCTACTGGTCGGCGGTTTCGTGGGCGGCCGCCATCGCCATGTCCAAGGACAGTCCGGATGCCGTGGGCGATCTGCCCCAAGTGGAGGCGATGATTGATCGCTCGCTGGTGCTGGATGAGACCTGGGACCACGGCGCGATTCACGGTTTCTTGATCATGTTCGAAATGGGCCGCGCCACGGGTGCCGGCGACCGCGCCGCGCGCGCACGGAAACATTTTGACCGGGCGGTCGAGCTGTCGGACGGAAAACTGAGCGGCCCGTACGTGAGTTATGCGGAGGCGGTTTGCATTCCCGCCGAGGACCGGGGCCAATTTGAGAAGCTGTTGCAGCAGGCGCTGGCCATCAATCCGGACAACGACCCGCCCACCCGGCTGGTCAACCTGATCATGCAACGGCGCGCGCGCTGGCTGCTGTCGCGGGTGGACAAACTTTTTCTGCCACCGCTTGATCCCAGCCCTTAAACCAATTCGTCGATGAAACTAAATTACCATTTTCCCAATATCCTTAAACTGGTCGCGCTCGCCGGGCTCGCCGCGGCTCTGCCGTTGCGGGCGGCGGAGCCGGCGTTCAAGTTGCGCGTCGCGACGGTCGCGCCGCGCGGTTCTTCGTTCCACCAGAGCCTTCAAAGCATGGGCGAGCAGTGGAAGTCCGCGCCGGGCGGCGGTGTGGCACTGGACATTTATCCGGGCACCCAAGGGGGTGAGCCGACGATTGTGCGGCGGATGAACCCGCGGGTGGCCCAACTCGACGGCGCGATGCTCACCGGCGTCGGCATGCAGCAGATTGACCGCTCCGTCACGGCCTTGCAGTTGATGCCGATGATGTTCCGTTCGTGGGACGAGGTGGACTTCGTGCGGGAGCGGCTGCGGCCGCGCCTGGAGAAAACTTTTTTTGAGAAAGGCTACGTGGTCCTTTTCTGGGGGGACGCCGGCTGGGTGCGATTGTTCTCGAAGAAGCCCATCCTGCGACCGGCGGATCTCAAGCCGATGAATGTTTATGCCGCTTCCGGCGATGCCACCACCGTGGAGCTGTTGAAGGAGTTCTACAACCCCGTCGTACTCGAGCCGGACAAGATCCTCAGCAGCCTCCAGACGGACATGATCAACACCGTCCCCAGTCCGGCGTTCCTGGCGAATTTTCTCCAGATCCCAACCGTGGCCGGTCACATGCTGGACGTGAATTACGCGCCGGTCGTCGGGGCGATGGTCATCACGCGGCATGCCTGGGACAAGCTGCCACCGGAAACGCAGGCGGCCCTGCGCAAGAGCGGCGAGGTGAACGGCGTGGAAATCCGTCGCAACAGCCGCAACGAAGACACGGCCGCCCTGGCCACGATGCGCGAGAAACATCATCTGCAAGTTCACACCCCGTCGCCGGCCGGGGAGCAGGAATGGCGGACAGAAATTTCGAAGGTTTATCCCAAGCTGCGCGGGACCGTCGTGCCGGCGGATTTGTTCGATGAAGTGCAGGCGGCCCTGGCCGAATTTCGGTCCGGAAAACCGGCGGCCAAATGATCGGCGAACCCCAAGCGCAGAACGCGGCCATCACCGTGGTAAAACCCCGCTGGCTTGCGGCGGTGCATGGCTTCGAGAACTGGCTGATGGTGCTCGTGCTGGCGCTGATGGTGGGGTTGCCGGTGTCGGAGGTTCTCCGCCGGCTCGGTTTGCCGTTTGGCGTGCGCGGGGCGGATGATTTTCTCCGCCATCTCACCCTGGTGGCCGGCATGTTGGGCGGCGTCATCGCGGCACGCGAGAACCGGCTGCTCGCCCTCTCCAGCCTGCCCCAATTCCTGACCGGCTGGAAAAAGCGGGCCGCGGCGACCATCAGCGGCGTATTTGCCGCGCTCGTCACCGCCTGCCTCGCGGTGGCGGCTTCACAATTCGTGCTGGGCGAACAGGAAGTGGGCAGCAAGCTCGCGTACCGGATTCCCACCTGGTGGGTACAGGCAGCCATGCCGGTGGGTTTCGGCTTGATCGCTTGGCGTCTGCTCTGGCACTCGGCGACGACCTGGCGCGGGCGGGCGTTGGCCGTTGGGCTCACGGTGGTGGCCGGCGGGGTCGTGTTGCATCCGCCGTTCACGCCGGGACAGCTCCTGATTCCGGCCCTGGTGATGTTGATCATCGCCACGGTGCTCGGCGCGCCGATCTTCGTGACGCTCGGCGGCACGGCGGCGATTTTGTTTTGGGCCCGCGGTGCGCCGCTGGCGTCCATTTCTTTGGATCATTACGACCAGGTGACGAATCCGATTCTGGCGATGGTGCCACTCTTCACGCTGGCCGGATATTTTCTGGCCGAGAGCGGCGCTTCGCAGCGATTGGTCCGGGTATTCATGGCTTGGTTTGGGCACTTCCGCGGTGGGCCGGCGGTGGTGACCGCGTTGGTTTGCGCGTTTTTCACCACCTTCACCGGCGGCTCGGGCGTGACCATCCTCGCGCTGGGCGGCATGTTGATGCCGGTTCTGATCTCCGCGAAATTTTCCGAGCGCAACGCCCTGGGCTTGCTCACGGGTGCGGGATCGCTGGGGATTTTATTTCCGCCGTGTCTGCCGCTGATCCTCTACGCGTTGGTCGCGCAAGTGCCGGTGCGGGAAATGTTTCTGGGCGGCATTGTGCCGGGTGTGGTGATGGTGGCGCTGGTCATCGCGTGGGGCGTGCGGATGGGCGCCCACGACGTGAGCGAACGGCCGCGATTTGATTTTGGCGCCGCGCGCGCGGCGGTCTGGGACGCGAAATGGGAATTGCTGCTGCCGGTGGTGGCGTTCGTGACCTTCTTCAGCCGGTTCGCGCTGCCGACCGAAGCCGCCGCGGTCACGGCGCTGTACGCCTTGTTTACCCAAACCGTCGTGCATCGCGATCTCAATGCCCGCCGCGATGTGCCACGCGTGATGGCCGAGTGCGGCCTGCTGGTCGGCGGCATCCTGCTGATCCTGGGCACGGCGATGGGCTTCACGAATTTCCTCATCACCGAGCACGCGCCGGAGAAACTGGTGGACTGGGCCACGGCGATGATTCACTCGCGCTGGTTGTTTCTGCTCGCGTTGAACGTGGTGCTGATCCTCGTCGGCGGGCTGATCGAGATCTACGCGGCCATCGTGGTGGTGGTGCCCTTGCTCGTGCCCGTGGGTTTGGCCTTCGGGATTGACCCGGTGCATCTGGGCATCATTTTTCTGGTGAACATGGAACTGGGTTACCTCGCGCCCCCGGTCGGGTTGAATCTGTTGCTCGCGTCGTATCGTTTCAACAAACCCATCGTCGAGGTGATGCGCGCCGTGATCCCCATGTTGCTGGTGCAATTTGTGGGTGTGTTGCTGGTCACGTATCTGCCGCTGCTCACCACTTTTCTGCCGGGCTTGTTCCATCGCTAGCCATCATTTGATGGGGCCGAGCCGCGAATGCGTACTGAGTTCATACCGGGCAATCACCGCGCTCAATGCCGGTCACAGTTTTTTCGATTCACACTTTCGTTCGGCATCGGATAGCTTGGCCGGCGTGAACGACCTCCAAAGCAAATCCGCAATCGGATCTGGTTCTGCCCCAGTCGCGAGCCGACAGCGCGGCTTCTGGTTTCTCTTCGTCACGCAATTCCAGGGTGCGTTCAGCGACAACGTCTATCGCACGCTGGCGATGTTCCTCATCATTGGGATGACGCTGCCGCATTTCGCCGGCGATTCGCGGGAGTTGCGCATGGCGTTGGTGGGCGCGTTGTTCGCCTTGCCGTTCATCCTGTTCTCCATGGCGGGCGGCTATCTCGCGGATCGCTTCAGCAAACGCACCATCACCATCGGCGTCAAGGTGCTCGAAGTATTCATCATGCTGCTGGCAACGGCGGGGTTGGCGTGGCAACAAGCGCCGATTTTGTTGGCGGGCGTTTTCCTAATGGGCACGCACAGCGCGTTCTTTGGCCCGTCCAAATATGGTCTGCTGCCGGAGTTGCTGCCGGAGAAACGGCTGTCCTGGGGCAATGGCCTGCTGGAACTCGGCACCTTCCTCGCCATCGTAGTGGGCACGATTGGCGGTGGCTGGCTGTTCGAATTCTTCACGGGGTCGCAGATGTGGGCGGGGGTAATCCTCGTGGGATTGGCGGTGGGCGGGCTGGTCACCAGCTTCGGCATCAGCCGGGTGCCGGCGGCGGACCCGGCGAAAAAATGGCGCATCAATTTCCTCGCCGACTTATGGGGTCAGATGCGCACGATTCGCCGGGATCGGGTGCTCGCGCTGGCGGTTTTTGGGAACACCTATTTCTTTTTTCTCGGCGCGCTCATCCAGCAATACACGATCTACGCCTACGGCAAAGACCTGCTGCAGTTGAGCGAAGGGCAGATCACTTCCTACCTGATGCCGGCGATCGCGCTCGGCATCGGGGCGGGCAGTTTCGCTGCGGGCTATCTTTCCGGCAACAAGATCGAATACGGCCTGATCCCGCTCGGCTCCCTGGGCATGACCGTGTTTGGGGCGTTCCTCGCGCAATCGGGGCGCTCGCTCACCGAGGTCGTCGTGGGTCTGGGCCTCTATGGCTTCTTCGCGGGCTTTTTCATCGTGCCCATCGCGGCCCTGATTCAACACCGGCCCGACTACAAAGAAAAAGGCGCGGTGATCGCCGCGAGCAACCTACTGTCGTTCGTCGGCATCTTTATCGCGGCGGGCGTTTTCTATTTGCTGGGCGGCGTGCTGCACCTGAGTGCGCGCCAGGTTTTTATGGTGACCACCTTGCTCACGCTCGGTGGAACGCTTTACGGCCTCTGGTTGCTGCCCAGCGCCTTTCTGCGTTTCCTTTTGTGGATCGCCACCCACACGGTTTATCGCGTGCGGGTGAATGGCCGCGACAACATTCCCGCAAAGGGCGGCGCGTTGTTCGTATGCAACCACGTTTCGTTCGTCGATGCGCTGCTGCTCATCGCCGCGACGGACCGGCATGTGCGGTTCATGATGCTCAAGAGCATTTACGAGTTGCCGTACGTAAAACCGTTTGCCCGCGCGCTGGGCGTGATTCCCATTTCGTCCGAACAACGGCCCCGCGACCTGCTCAAGTCGCTGCAAACCGCCAGCGACGCGATCAAGGAAGGGCATGTCGTGTGCATCTTTGCCGAGGGACAAATCACACGCATCGGCCAACTGCTTCCGTTCCGGCGCGGGCTGGAGCGCATTATGAAAGACGTGGACGCGCCCATCGTGCCAATCGCGCTCGACGGGGTGTGGGGCAGTCTGTTCAGCTTCGAAAAGCGGCGGTTCATCTGGAAATTGCCCCATCGCATTCCCCATCCCGTCACGGTGAGCTTCGGGGCGCCGATGTCTGCACGCGCGACCGCATTCGAGGTGCGGCAGGCGGTGCAGGAACTTCAAGCCTCCGCGTGGCACGATCGCCGTGAACGAATGCAGCCACTGCATCGCGCGTTCGTGAAAACGGCCCGGCGCGTCCCGTTCCGATTGGCGATGGTGGGTGCGCAAACCCCAGCCGTGAGTTTCAGCGGAGCGCTGGTGCGGACGGTTCTGCTCGCGCGGCGATTGCGACAAGTTTGGGTCGGCCAAAAGATGGTGGGGCTTCTTCTACCGCCCTCAGTGCCGGGCGCGCTGGTGAATTTCGCGGCGCTGCTGAGTGGCAAAGTGCCGGTGAATTTGAATTACACTCTTTCCGAAGAGGCGCTCGCATCGTGCGTCAAGCAGTGTGAAATCAAGACGGTGCTGACCTCCCGCGCCTTTTTGGAAAAGGTGAAACTCAAAGTGCCGGGAGAAGTGGTCTATTTGGAGGATGTGGTTGGTGGAGTGCCGAGCACCGCCTCGGCAAGATTCGACGATAATCCGGTTCGGGCCGAGGCGGTGCTCGGCGCTCCGTCCGCCTTGGAAAAACTCACGGCGTTTTTGATGGCGTGGCTCTTGCCGGTGGGTTTGTTGGAGCGCGCGCTCGGTAATTGCAGGAGACGACGTAAGGAGTCTCTAACTTCTCCGCCCGGAAAAAATAGTGAGACTCCTCACGTCGTCTCCTACGAAGCTAAAGATCCGTTGGACGATCTTGCCACCGTGATTTTTTCCAGTGGCAGCACCGGCGAACCCAAGGGCGTCATGCTCTCACATTACAACATTGGTTCGAACATTGAGCAGATGGGCCAGGTCTTCGCGTTTCAACGCCATGATCGCGTGCTCGGCGTGCTGCCGTTTTTTCATTCGTTAGGGTTCACCGGCACGCTGATGTTGCCCTCCGTGCTCGGCGTCGGCGTCGCGTATCATGCGAATCCGCTCGACGCCAAAACCATCGGGCCGCTCGTGTGCGATCACAACGTCACGTTCCTGCTGGCAACGCCGACGTTCCTGCAACTGTATCTGCGCGGTTGCACGGCGGAACAGTTCGGCAGCGTGCGCCTCGTGGCGGTGGGGGCGGAGAAATTGCCGGACCGGGTGGCGGCCGCCTTCGACGAGCAATTCGGCATCCGCCCGTTCGAGGCCTACGGTTGCACCGAATGTGCGCCGGCGGTCACGGTCAATACGCACGATTTCCGGGCGGCGGGATTTCGGCAGGTGGGCGCCAAGCGCGGGAAGATCGGCCATCCGCTGCCCGGCGTGTGCGTGCGCATCGTGGATCCGGAGACGCGCGCGCCGGTGGCGACGGGGCAACCGGGTCTGCTGCTCGTGCGCGGCCCGAACATCATGCTCGGCTACCTCGGCCAACCGGAGAAAACCGCCGAGGTTCTGCACGACGGCTGGTACACGACCGGCGACGTCGCCACGCTCGATGAAGACGGCTTTCTGCAAATCACGGATCGCCTGAGCCGTTTCAGCAAGATCGGCGGCGAGATGGTGCCGCACATCAAGGTGGAGGAAAAACTGCACGAACTCGCGGGCGTGACGGAGCAAACATTTGTGGTCACGAGTGTGGCCGATGAGAAGAAGGGGGAGCGGTTGATCGTGCTGCACAAACTGGCGGCGGATAAATTGATCCCGTGTCTGGAAAAACTCACCGCCTGTGATCTGCCGAATCTTTGGAAGCCAAAGGCCGATGCCTTTGTGCGACTGGACGCATTCCCCATTCTGGGCACGGGCAAGCTGGATTTGCGGAAGGTGAAGGAAATCGCGCAGAAGGCTTCCACCACGAATGAGCGCGGATGAACCCGGATCGCAAGATCAGGATTTTAGCCGTCCGCCCAAAGCGCCAGAGGGCTGGCGCAGTCCAAGACGCTTTGCGAGGGACGAAACGCATTGTAAACGCGACAGCGTCCTGGAGTGCGGCGGCCCTCCGCCACTTTTTACACGTGGCAACGGTAAGATTATCAAGACATCCAGCATCATGACTGAATCGCAACCGAAACCACTTCACTGGCAGAAGGCGGCCGTGCTCGCGCTCATCGCGGTGG
>CAYHFK010000181.1:0-10071 GCA_964355895.1 uncultured Bifidobacterium sp.
TTCCTCGACACGCCCGGCCACGCCGCGTTCAGCTCCATGCGCGCCCGCGGGGCGAACGTGACCGACATCGTCGTGCTCGTAGTCGCCGCCAACGATGGCGTGATGCCGCAAACGATTGAAGCGCTAAACCACGCCAAAGCGGCGCGCGTCCCGATCCTGGTCGCCGTCAACAAGTGCGATCACCCGAACGCGAACCCGATGAAGGTGCGCCAGCAACTGCAGGAAAAGGGGCTCGTGCCCGATGATTGGGGCGGCGAAACAATTTTTGTGGACTGCTCCGCGCTCACGAAACAGGGGGTGGACAAGCTGCTCGAAATGATTTTGCTCCAGGCCGACTTGCTGGAGTTGAAGGCCAACCCCGACCGCATGGCGAAGGGCAACGTCATCGAATCCGGCATCGAACCCGGCGGCCCCATCGCCACCGTCCTCGTGCGCAAAGGCACGCTCCGCGTCGGCGACGTCATCCTCTGCGGCGAATTTTACGGCAAAGCCCGCGCGCTCATCAACGAGGAAGGCAAGCGCCTGAAGGAAGCTTCACCATCCGTCGCCGTGAAAATTCTCGGCCTTAACGGCGTGCCCGACGCCGGCCTCGAATTCAGCGTGTGCGAGAACGAACGTGCCGCCCGGGAACTCGCCGCTGAACGCGCCCAGGCCGATCGCACCGAAAATCTCGAGGCGAAGTCGAAAGTCACGCTGGAGAATCTTTTTGCCACCCTCGACTCCCAGGCCGGCAAGACCCTTAAAGTTGTCGTCAAAGCCGATACGCAAGGTTCCGTCGAAGCCATCGTCGAAGCGCTCAAAAAAATTGACACCGACAAAGTCGCGCTCGAAGTCATCCACAGCGACGTCGGCACGATCAGCGAAAACGATGTCGCGCTCGCTTCCGCGTCCCACGGCGTCATTCTGGGATTCCACACGCGGCTGGACAGCACGGCTGCGGAAAAGGCCAAGCACGCCAACGTGCAGGTCAAACTTTACGCCATCATCTACGAACTCATTGACCAGGTGAAGGACGGCATGGCGGGCTTGCTGGATCCCATCGCCCGAGAAGTCATCGTCGGCTCGGCGGAAGTGCGCCAGGTGTTTGAACTCTCCAAAGGCATGCCCGTCGCCGGCTCCATGGTCACGGTGGGCCGCATCGTCCGCGGCAAGGTACGCGTGCGGCGCCGCAAAGATGTCATTTACGAAGGCGTCACCCAGTCGTTGCGCCGCTTCCAGGACGAAGTCAACGAAGTCCGCGCCGGGCTCGAGTGCGGCATTCGCATCGAGGGCTTTTCGGAAATCCAGGTCGGCGACGTGGTCGAGTGCTACACCATCGAAAAGGTGGCGGCAAAATTGTGAGATGAAACGGATGATGATTAAGCGAAAGATTATGATTAAGAGACCAGGCGCGCGCACGCTCCCCTCATAATCGTAATCAGCATCTTACTCTTAATCCCACACCGCCATGGCCAATCTCCGTCAACAACGAGTCCGCGAATTGCTCAAGCGCGCCATCGGCGAGGCCATCCGCCGCGAATTCAACGTGAGCGAAGCCGGCCTGATCTCCGTCAACGACGTTGACTGCACCGGCGACCTCAAATCCGCCGTCGTTTTCATCAGCATTCTCGGCAACGCCGATCAACAGAAGCGCGGATTGGCGCTGCTCACCGAACATCGTTCGCGCCTCCAGGGACTCGTGGCCAAGTCCGTGATCCTCCGCTACACCCCCACGCTGCGCTTCGTCATTGACGACTCCATCGTCCGGGGCAATCGCGTCATGCAAATCATCGAGGAGCTGGACAAGACCGCGCCCGTTGCCGAACAAATTCCCGAGCCCTGATCCCGCCCGGCCATCTGCTGATGAAAAGCCACCCGCAAATCGTTATTCGCATCCTCGAGGCCATCCGGGCAGCGCGCACCGTCTGTATCGTCGGCCACATGCGGCCCGACGGCGACTGTGCCGGTTCGCAACTCGGCCTCATGCTCGCCTTGCGGGCCGAGGGAAAGAAAGTCGTTTGCTGGAATCAGGATACCGTGCCGCAAAAATACAGATTCCTCGATCCCAACGGCGACATTCAAAAGCCCCGGCACGGCCAGAAGTTTGATCTCGTCATTGCCACCGACTGCGCCAGCTTCGAGCGCCTCGGGACCGTCGGCAAATATGTTGCCCATCGGAAGCTGCTCATCAACATTGACCATCACGAAAGCAACACCCGCTATGGTGACTTGAATTGGGTTTCCCCGCACGAGCCTTCCACGGGCGAATTGATTTTCCGCCTGCTCAAGACCGCCCGCTGGCCGATCACCAAACCCATCGCCGACTGCCTCTTCACCGCGGTCTCCACCGACACCGGCTCGTTCCAATATCCGAACACGCGGCCCGGCTCCTTCCACGTCGGCGCGGAACTCGTCACCCGCGGCGCCAACCTCGCGAAAATTTGTGACGAAGTTTACCAATCCTATCCCCTGCCCCGCGCCCGCCTGCTCAAGCACGTTTACAACAAGTTCCGCCTCACGCACGACGACCGCATCGCCTACTTCTGGCTCAAGCAAGCGGACTTCTCCCGCACCGGCGCGGACAGCGCGGACTCCGAGGGCTTGATTGATCACATCCGCGCCATTGAACCGGTCGTCGTCGCCTGCGTCTTCGAGGAAATCGAACCGGAGGTAACGCGCATCAGCCTTCGCTCCAAGAGCGCCCAGGTGAACGTCAACGACATTTGCAGCCAGTTCGGTGGGGGCGGTCATCCCGCCGCCGCCGGCGCCCGCATTGTCGGCAGTCCGCTCGCCACCCAACGCCGCGTCGTGGCCGCCATCAAAAAGGCGATCAACCAGGCGCGCTGATACTTTCCTTCTCGCGCTCGCGTGGTTCGCCTGCTAAACAAAGTCGCGACTCGAATGGCCAAAAACATTTCCAGCTTCAGCAAGGCGCTACTCAAGGCAAAGACCGAGGAGGAAGTCAAACACGCCTACGCCGCGCACTTCGAGCTGGATTACGACACCGAATTTCGTCACGACCTTTATTCGCCGGAAATCTTTTTTGAATTCAAATTCTCCCGCAGCCTTCAGAAGCGCGACGCCCGCGCTGCCGTTCTCGCGCAGGTGATGTATTACGTCCGACGGTTGCGACTTGGATACGCGGATAAAATCGTCCCACCGGTGCTTTGCGTGGCGGACGGGCGGCAGGCGTTTTTCACGGACACAATCAAGTGGCGGAAGTTTTACGGCAACGAAGGCAAATACGATTGGGAACTCGCACCGAGCCAGCCCGATGAGAAACTTGTCGCCGACCTCGCGGCGGCCGCCGAGACAGAGGTCATCAAGGTTTTTGACGTTCTCGACGAAAGTGAATACGAGTTGTTCAGCCAGACACTTGCGCAGCACCGCTCGACGCAGATCGAATTTGATTTCCGGGTGAAGAAGCTCATCACCGAGGAAAATTTCGAGGAGGTTTTTGATTATTGGAACAAATGTTTCGGCGATTCCGTTCGTAACGGAACGAAATCATCGCGTTACTTCTTGTGCGACATTCAGCAGGGACGTTCGGAATACAACCGCAAGGAAAACAAGGTCGTTTTCTTCATCGGCCCGGAGGAAAAGCGCGCCAAGAAAATCCTGCCGAAGGAATACGAATGGTTCTGGTCGAACTACGAAAAAGTGACCGATACCGACGCCATCCGTAACATTCTGGCCAAGGTTGACCGGCTCACCGACGATCCAATCCGCCGATTCACCGGAGAGTTTTTCACCCCCGTTGCGTTCGCGCGCAAGGCGCATGGCTATCTGGAAAAAGTCATTGGGTCGAAATGGTGGACGAAAAATTATCGCCTGTGGGACATGGCGGCTGGCACGGGAAATCTGGAGTGGTTTCTCCCAGCGGACGCTTACAAAAGCATTTACCTTTCGTCGCTCCACCATGAGGACGTGCAGCATTGCCAGCGCGTGTTTCCCGGCGCGACGGTTTTTCAATACGATTATCTCAACGATGACGTGGAGAGTGTGTTCGACGACCAATCTCTTTTCGACGCGCCCTGCAAGCGGCCAGCCAATCTGCTGCGCGACCTTTACGATCCGAATATCAAGTGGATCATCTTCATCAACCCGCCGTTCGCCACGTCGCAGAAAGCCGGCTACTCCGGCGAGAGCAAGAAGGGCGTGAGCGGCACGAAAATCCAGCCGCTCATGCACCAGTGGGGACTCGGCGAAGTTTCGCGTGAACTGTTTGCCCAATTTCTTTTTCGCATCCGGCAGGAGTTCGCAGGCAGGCAGGCGCACCTCGGACTTTTCTCCACGCTCAAATACGTCAACTCGAACAACGACCAGAAATTTCGCGACAAGGTTTTCCAGTTCGGTTTTGAAGACGGCTTTGTGTTCTCGTCGGCAAATTTTTCCGGTACGCAGGCGGCGAATCCGTTTCCCGTCGGATTCCTCGTCTGGGATTTGACCAAGACGAAAAGACTCGAGGGCCAAAAGATGGAAGTGACGGTGCTGGATGACGACACGAGCAAGATTGGCCGCAAGCTGATCGTGGCCGAACATCGCGACCGTTTCTTGAGCAAGTGGATTGACCGGTTGCCGGCCACGGAAATTTTCCCGCCGCTCGGCAGTGCGATTTCCGTGAAGGGAGGCAACACGGACGTCCGCGACCGTATTGCCAAGGGCTTTCTCGCCTCGCTTATGTGCAACGGCAATGATGTTCAGCACCACAACAATGTGGCTTTGCTTTCCGGGCCGTATGTCAGCGCGGGTGCGTTGTCCATTGTGCCCGAAAATTTCGACAAGGCGATGATCGTCCATGCCGTCCGCAAGAACGTCCGCAAAAATTGGGTGAATGACCGCGACCAGTTTCTCCAGCCCGAAGCGAAACCGAGTATCAGTTTCACGAGGCAGTGTGCTGTGTGGAATCTCTTTGCCGACTCCAACCACACCGCGTCGCTGCGAAATATCGCATACAAGGGGGAGACCTTTCACATCAAGAATCATTTTTTCCCGTTCAAAGTTTCCGCCGTGAAGAAGTGGGAGGTTTCCGATTCCGACATCACGCGTTCACTGAAGGCGGATACCGAAGACCGCTTCATCACCAAATGGATTGCCGGACAAAAGCTGGACGCCGCGAGCGAAGAACTGCTGGAACTGGGCCGCGAGATTTACCAGACGTTTTTCAAGGAGTTCAAAAACCTGCCGACGGCGAAATACAAAGTCGAGCATTGGGACGCCGGCTGGTGGCAGATCAAGCGATGTCTCGTCGAAGCCGGACTGGAGGGCGAGCGGTTTGAACGAATTGAGGAGTTAAAAAAGAAGATCGGCGCAAAGATTTGCGACGAGGCCATGAGGTTGGGCATCATTTCCGCCAATTAATTTCACCATGCAAGACTTCACCGCGCTCGACGGCGCCCTGCTCATTGATAAACCCAGCGGCCCGACCTCCCACGATGTCGTGGACGCCATTCGCCGGCAGTTCCGCATCAAGAAAGTCGGCCACTGCGGCACGCTCGATCCCAATGCCACCGGCCTGCTCATCATCGTCCTTGGCCGGGGCACGAAGCTTTCCGAAAAACTCATGGGCGACGACAAGGTCTATGAAGGCACGATGAAGTTTGGCGAGACCACCGATAGCTACGACGCCGACGGCGAACTCGTCGCCTCCCTGCCCGTCCCGCCGATCACGCTGGACGAACTCAACGCCTCCGCCGCCACCTTCATTGGCGACCAGATGCAGGTCCCGCCGATGGTTTCCGCCATCAAGAAAAACGGGGTGCCGCTTTACAAACTGGCGCGCAAAGGCATCGTGGTGGAGCGCGAGCCGCGCCTCATTCACATCTACAACTTTCGTTTCACCGATTACCAGGAACCGATCGCGACCTTCAAGCTCGCCAGCACCAAAGGCACCTATGTTCGCAGCATTGCCCACGATCTCGGGCAGAAACTCGGCTGCGGCGCGCACCTGACCACCTTGCGCCGCAGCGTCTCCGGCAAATTTGACGTGGCCGACGCCACGCCGCTGGACGCCGTTTTGAAGCTCACGGCAGCGGAACTGGAGAAGAAAGTGATTCCGTTTTTGAAGCTGGCCGCCACGAGTTAAGATCGGGATGACGAGGTTGGTGGCATTACCTTACTCTTAATCATGATCTTGATTTGATGCTACCCGATGAAACTCCTTCACACCGCCAACGAACTGCAACCAGACAGCCGCAAAGTCTGTCTCGCCATCGGCGTCTTTGACGGCGTCCACCTCGGTCATCAGCAAATCATCCGGCAAACCATCGCCGACGCCCGCCAGCACGACGGCAGCGCCGTGGTGCTCACATTTGACCGTCACCCGAGCGCCATCGTCGCGCCCGACCGCGTGCCGCCGTTGATCTATTCCCTGCCGCAAAAAGTTCGCACCATCGAATCGCTCGGCGCGGACGCGTTGCTCCTGCTCCGCTTCGACCACGCGTTCAGCGAACAAACCGGCGAAACCTTCATCCGCCAGCTCGCCCGCGACCTCGGCCCCATCCACAGCATCTGCGTCGGCGCGGACTTCGTTTTCGGTCACCAGCGCAGCGGCAACGTCGCGCTCCTGCAAAGGCTCGGCGCGGAACTGAACTTCACCGTCCACGGCATCGCCGCCGTTGCGCTCGATGGCCAGATCGTCAGCAGCACCCGGGTCCGCGAAGCCATCCGCGCGGGCGACTTTGACGCCGCCAGCCAACTGCTCGGCCGCCCCTACTCCCTCGCGGCGAAGATTGTTGCGGGCGACCGACTCGGCCACCAACTCGGCTTCCCCACCGCGAACCTGGAAACGACCGGCTTTGTCCTGCCGCCGAATGGCGTGTACGCCGCGCACGCCACAGTCGGCGATCAAACCCATCGCGCCGTCGTCAACCTTGGCTATCGCCCAACGATCCAACAGGCGACCCCGCAACTCCGTGTCGAAGTCCACTTGCTCGACTTCAACGGCCAGATTTACGGCGAGGAAATGGAAGTCACTTTCGCCGTCCGGCTGCGCGCCGAAATGAAGTTTCCATCGGTGGCGGCGCTGCAGGAACAGATTGGCCGCGACGTGGCCGCCGCCCGGGAACTTATGGGGCCGGCACCGTGCGCAGTTTGATGCCGCGAAATGCCGCACTCGTGCTCCACGACGCGAGTCCGAACGGCTTGGATCGTTCAATGTCGCCAAACCGCAACGAGACTTTCCGCCCCACCGTGTTTACGTCCACGACTTTCTTCTGTTCGATCCACGCTTCGATTTGTTGCTCCGTCACCCGCAGCCGGATGCGATACCACCGCCCCTTCTCGAACGTGATGAACTTGGTCGTTTCGTTCTCCGAGGCATCCGCGCCATCGAGGTTCGACAAACCCACCACCCCGCCGCCCCAGCCGCCCACGATCAGGCTGCAAAACGAATCGTTCACCGGAAACGTCAGCCCGCAAAAAAAATCATCCCCCGCCACCCGCATCGCTTCCAGCGTCAGCTCGTAGTTCACCTTGGGGATTTCGTTCGTGCAGTTGACGCCCACGAAATTGTCCCCCTGGAAAAACACTAACAAACCGTCCCGCACTTCCACACGCCCGCCCTGCTTAAAGTCCGTGACGTTCCAACCCGTGAGCGACCGGCCATCGAACAACGCGCGCCAGCCTTCGCCCTCGACCGGGGCGGATGGTTGCGCGACGGCGTGCGCAATCGTTTCGAGCTCGGCCAACTGTGGCTGCGGGGGCAGTAGCGCCGGTTGACGGCTCGGCAAAACGGTGGACGGCTCGTAACGCGACGATTCACAGCCAGCCAGTCCAAGACCCGCCACAAGCGCGAGGGCGGCCAATGAGATTTTGTAGTTCATCTTGGGAGGGATTCTGGCAAAGTCCCCGGAGAATGCACGACCGGAAAAACCAACCCCACCCCCGTCCGGGCGGACGCCCTGGCGATGACCCGACGGCCCGTAGCGCAGGTTGGCAACCTGCTGTGTCGCCGACTGGTAGTCGGCCAGGCACCCCACTGTCAGGCCCCTGCGGATTGCCAATCCGCGACACAGCAGACTGCCAGTCTGCGCTACGGTTCCAGGGCACAAGGCGCGATAAAAGTTCGGAGAATCCTCTCCCCATCGGATCAGGAGCGGAACGGGTTGCGGGGCCACTCCCCGCTTTCATCACGGCTCAACCCGACGGCGTAACGCTCGCCATCAAACTTCTGCCGCGCGCCTCGAAGAACGAGATCGGCGAACCCCTCGGCGGCGAGTTACGCATCCGAGTCACCGCGCCGCCGGTGGACGCGGCAGCAAACGAGGCGTTGATTCGTCTGCTGGCCGATACGCTGGATTGTCCGCGCGGCAAGGTGGAACTGATCCGCGGCCACACCGCGCGGCACAAAGTGGTGAAGGTTTACGGCCTTGGGCCCGCGCAAGTGCTGTTGAAGTTGCAGGGTGAATGACCCGTGAGGGCCCGGACATAATCCCGATACTTTCGCGAACCAACCTGCGAGCCACCCACTCGTGTCACTCCACCTTGATCCGGTAGAAGAACCCGGCCGCATTCGTTGCCGACGGATCAAGATAGACATTTTCTGGCGGAGTGGACCGGACGTGCTCCACGAGGTTTGTGAAGCCAACGGCCAACGCCGCCGATCGTTGAACGGTGTAGAGTTTGTTGGTTGCCGAACCCCACGCGATCTCAACCCCGGCGCTGCCGCCGACCGTAATGGAGGTCATCCGCAGATACGACAGCGGATCGGTCGGGCTGGTGCCTGCGCGATACTCCGCCAGGTTGCTCAAACCGTCGCCGTCATAATCCAGCAACGCGTCGGCGGCGTTGGTGGAACTGAGGAAAACATATTGCGCCTCGAAACTGTCCGGCAAGCCGTCGCCATCCGCGTCCAGCCACAGATTCACCGCGAAGCTGGACGTGTTGTTGTTCGTGTCCACGTCGCTCGTCACGAATGTTTCATCGGCGCGCAGCGTGTAAACCTGCTCGCCTTCCGATTGCGTACCGGCAGGTAGATCCAACGCCACCTGAGCCAGACGACCGGGTTCGAGCAACGGGACTGCGACCGTGGCCAGCGGCGCGTTCGTGTTCCCATACCGTCGAATCGCCAGCGTGGAGTTCGTCGCGGACGGTGCGCCCAGGTTTTGCACCTGAACAATCACTCGCACC
Source organism: uncultured Bifidobacterium sp. (assembly GCA_964355895.1). Lineage (GTDB taxonomy): Bacteria > Verrucomicrobiota > Verrucomicrobiia > Limisphaerales > JADLHS01 > JADLHS01. The sequence goes on from CAYHFK010000181.1 coordinate 9,109, forward strand.
GCCCCGTTCGTCTCCGCTGTTTGGCTGACCAGCGACACCGCCAAGTCCGTTCCACCGATGCTCAAGGACCGCGTGTTGTTCGCCTCGTCAAACTCCGTGAGCGCGCCTGCTGGGTCTGCCACGGCATACAGCACATGGTTCGTCGCCGGCTCTGGCACCACCCAAAGCGCGCTGACCGTGTTCGTCGCCGCGCCTTCCAGCCAACCGGAGATTGCGACATTCGTGATGAGCACCCCGCCGTTGGTAGGATTGCCGTCATAGAACGCCACCACCGCATTGCTCACCGCCAGATCGCCGATATTGCGCAGCGTGGCCGACAGCGTGACCGCCGCACCGGGCAGGTAGTTCTCAGCGCTGGACGAGAAGTCTCCCGCCGCCAGCGACACGTCCTTGATGAGTTGCCGTTTGGTCACGCACAAATCCACCCGTCCCGGTTGCGGCACGTTGGTAATTGTCACCATGCCCCCGCCTTCCAGCGTCACGGTCTTGTTCGTGTAGATGATCTGCACCTTGTTGTAGGCCACGGTCAGGTTGCCCACGTCATCCCACACTGGCGCAAACGACCGCTCCAGCGGCGGGTCGTTGAACAGCAGGGCGTCCTTGCTCCACGTGACCGACGCGGGGTCGAGCACGCGGTAATGCGCATCCAACGCGGCTTGCGGCGGAAGCAACCGGGTCGCAAGAATTTGTTCGGCAAGTTCGATCGCGGTTTGCAGTTCGGGCAGGAGCGGAATTCCATCCAGAAATGCCAGCCGGGCCGCCGCCGCCTGCACGTCACCGCGTTGCACTTCCTCGCGCACGAACTCCGAAATGAAGAGTTCATAGTTTTGACGCCGGTCTTCCCACCATTCCTGCGTCGTCTCCTGATCCGCCGCGAGCCGCAAGTCCCGGCTGCGTCGCGCAACGAGATAGCTGGGAATGGTGGTTTCGAGGTAGAGACGCGGCTTCATGCTATAGAAGTTT
>CAYHFK010000182.1:0-10066 GCA_964355895.1 uncultured Bifidobacterium sp.
CTACGCTGGCCTCGCTCGGCCTGCGCGGATGCGCGCGACGGCGGAAGCGGAGTCTCGCCACCGTGGCAATGCTGGCGTGCGGAAGTTTTCTCATCGTGTCCATCGGCGTGTTCCGATTGGATGCGAATCGGGATGCCAGCAAGCGGAGCGCGGGCACCGGCGGGTTTGCGTTGATCGGCGAGACGACGATGCCGGTGGTGCAGGATTTGAATTCCAAGTCGGGGCGGGAATTTTTTGCTTTGAACGAGGGTGAACTTGCGGGCGTGAACTTCGTGCCGCTCCGCGTCCGCGAGGGCGACGAGGCGAGTTGTTTGAATCTGAATCGCGCGCAGAAGCCGCGGTTGCTGGGGGTGAAACCGGAGATGTTGGAAGGGCGATTCGGGTTTGCGAAAGGTGGCGGATGGAAATCTCTCATGAGCACCCGGCTTCAGCCGGGTGAATCCGCGAGCCACGAATCGGGAAACCGTTTAAACGGTTTCCCACAACGCGCGCAGAGCAACACCGGGCTAAAGCCCGGTGTTAATGAGAATGAAATCCCCGCCATCGGCGACGCGAACTCGATCCAGTGGGCGATGCACAAGAAGGTCGGCGACACGATTGATTACGTGGATGAGCGCGGGCAACCGTTCAAGGTGCGCATCGTCGGCGCGGTGGCGAATTCGATTTTGCAGGGGCAACTCATCATTGACGAGGCGGAGTTCGTGAAGCGGTTTCCGGGCGAGAGCGGGTATCGAATGTTTCTGGTGGATGCGCCGTCGAACGCCGTGTCGCAGGTGTCAGCCACGCTGTCGCGGGCGATGCAGGATGTGGGCTTGGAACTGACCCCGGCCGCGCAGCGGCTCGCGCAGTTCAACGCGGTGCAGAACACATATCTGGGAACATTCCAGGTATTGGGTGGACTCGGTTTGCTGCTCGGCAGCGTGGGGCTGGGCATCGTGGTGTTGCGAAATGTTTTGGAACGGCGCGGGGAGCTGGCGGTGTTGATGGCGGTGGGTTTCCGCAAACGGACATTACAGCGGCTGTTGCTGATCGAGAATGGCGCGTTGCTGGTGGTCGGGCTGGCGCTGGGGATGATTGCAGCGGCGGTGGCGGTGTTACCGGCGCTGTTTTCGGCTTCGACCCCGTTGCCTTACGCGTCGCTCGCAATCACCCTGGCCGCCGTGCTGGTGAACGGTGCGTTGTGGACGTGGGCGGCCACGCGCGTGGCGCTACGTGGGGATTTGCTTGCGGCATTGAGAAATGAATAAGAGGAACGACGATGAGAACACAAAAGCACGGATTTGATTTCCGAATCATTGCGGTAGCGGTGTCTTTGAGCCTGGCGCTGAATTTAGTTTGGGCGCAGGTCACCAAGGAATTTCCGGCGCACTGGGGCAAGCCGCCCGAGATTCAAACGCAGGACTACGTTGAGTTGCCTGCGGATTATGGTCACGGCAGTTCGACCTTGGCGAAATGGATAACGGCCAATCTAAACCGGGACAAAGCAGGGAATACCGACCTGGCCCGACCCACGGCGCTTTACGAGAACAATTTTGAGAAGGCCGAAGCGGGCAAACTGCCGGACGAGTTCATGGCGCTGGCGGGCGACTTCGTTGTGAAGAGCGACGGCACCAATCAGTTCCTTGAACTGCCGGGTTCGCCGCTGGATAGTTTCGCGGTGCAATTCGGCCCGACCGAAAGCGCGGATGTGGCGGTGGGGGCGCGGATTTTCGGCACGGCGAAGGGGCGGCGCGCGCCGACGTTCGGCGTGGGGTTGGGCGGCGTGGCGGGTTTCAAATTGCAAGTCGCGCCGGGTAAGAAAGCGCTGGAACTGCTCAAGGATCAGGAGGTGAAGACCAGTGTGGTTTTTGATTGGCGATCGGGGGCCTGGACGCAACTGCGACTGCAGATTCGCAAAGTCAAAGCGGGGGAGTGGAAGATTGAGGGCAAGGCGTGGTCGCAAGGCAGCGCCGAGCCGAAGGCGTGGATGGTTTCGTGCGACGAAACGGAAGAGCCAGTGGGCGGCCGCGCGTCCGTGCTGGGAAGTCCGTTTGCGGGGACGCCGATCTGGTTTGATGATTTGCGGGTGGAACGGGTTGCGGAAAAGTAGGGATTGCGGTTCGCGAGGACGTTCGCCCGCCCGGGGTCAGTCAAAGTCCGAGCAACTCATGAAGTAGTGGCAGCGCGGGCAACGCAGTTTGCATTTCTCATTGTGCAACTCGTGGCCGCACTGCGGACACCAGCGCCAGGGTTCGGCGTCGCCGGAACTGGACGCGGTTGGGTTGGTTTCAACAACGGACGGCGGGAGGGGATTCTCGTTTGGACGCAGGTTGGGATTCACGGCGTCGGCGGGGCCGGATTGCGGGGCGACGGGGGTTCGTCCGGTTCACCACCCGGCGGCGCATCGCGCGGCGGCAGCGGGTTGCGCTGATCGCGAAAACGACGTTCGCGTTCTGGCTGACCCGGGCCATCGTTCCGGCGCCCGGACCGCTGTTTCATCAACTGCTCAAATTGCTCACGCTGCTCGGGCGTCAGGAGGGCGTGAATTTGTTCCCGCGTTTCCAGCAACTGTTTGCGGGTTTGCGGCTCGAGGCTGGCGCGCAATTCGCGCATGCGCTCCTGGCCTTCGGCCATGATCTGATCAATCCGTTCGCGCTGCTCGGGCGTGAGACGCAACTGGCGGGCGAGAATCTGAACAAATTCCCGGTTGAGAAGCGGGGAACCGGGCGGGGTGGCATTCGCCGCGCGCGGGTCGTGGGGCCGCGCCGGATTGTTCGGATGGCTGGAGTTCGGCGGTGACGGAATGTTTACCACGGCCTTGGGCATCCGTTGCCATGGTTTTGGCCCGCGTTCGGCGAAACGAACCAGCGAAGCGCCGGTGATGATTCCGGTGATGAAAATTAACAGCGTCGCGCAGACAATTTTCCAGACATTCACCAGCTTTCCTCCAGTTGATCCGCTGCCGCGAGCAGGGTTTGCTCGAACTGCTGGGAAAGGTCTTCGGTCGTGGACGAAGCGGGCGCTGGGGCGAACGACCAGGTGGCGAGCAACAGCGTGACGGCGACACACGGAACAGCCGCGCGCCAAAGCGCCCGGGCCCAAAGGGCGGCGAGGTCAACCGGCGGCAACGCGGCGAGATGGGCGCGGATGCGCTGCTCGAAGGCATACGGCACGCGATCCGCCGGCGGATGGGCGCGGGCGGCGGCGAGCAGTTTTTGTTGCAGTGTTTCCAAGTTCATATTGAACAATTAGACCAGACGGTAGCGGGTGTTTTCGGGTTACAAATACTTGTCCCGGGCGATGTGGGCGAGGATTTTTCGCATTTCCGCCCGGGCGCGAAAGGCCCGGACTTTGACGAGCGGCACGGACCAGCCGGTGAGTTGGGCGATCTCCTTCACGCTGCGATCCTCGATTTCCAGGAGCGTAATGATGAGCCGGCCGGCGGGGGACATCTGCGCGAGGACGCGCTCGACGAGTTGCTTTGCGGCGTCCGCGTGTTCGTTGACGGAGTCGGGCGCGGCGGCGAACCGCTCCAGCCAGTCATCCTCAGGCTCGGAGAGCTCCGAGAAGGCGGACTCGCGATTGCGTTGGTGGGCGCGGAGAAAATCATAGCACGTCCGCACGGCCAGGCGCATGAGCCAATGCTCAAACGGGGCCTCCCCACGGAAGCTGCCGAGTTTTTGAAAGGCCTTGACCCAGACTTCCTGGGCGATGTCCTCGACCTCGCGTTCCAAACGGGCATAGCGCCGGGCGGTGGCGAAAACGCGGGGCGAATACTTTTGCACCAACGGCTCGAAGCTCGCGGCGTCGCCCTTGAGGGCGGCCGCGATCAACTCCGCCTCGTTCCGTTCCATGCGTGCGACTATGCCAGACGGATTCTCCGGCTCAATGGCAAAAGCCACCGCTCCGGGGAGCGGTGGCGCGGAGATCGCATCCCAACCCATCCTATTGCGATTCGGGTTTGGGCGCGACCGGCAGATCGCGCGGATCGCGCGGCGGACGATTATTCCGGCGCGGGCCCGGGCCTGGGCCATCGGGCGGGCCATCCATTTCCCGCGGCGGTGGATTCAAAAGTTTCCCGATCTGTTCCTTGGAGAGGGGCGGTTGCACCTTGGACATCGCTTTGGCGCGCAGCACGGTCAACTCGGCGTCCAGTTTGCCAACTTCCAGCGCCTGGGCGCGCACCGCGTCTTCATCAAACTTTTCCGCCAGCGAAGCTTTCATGAGCGCCTGCCGGGCGGCGCGGATTTTTCCCTCCAGGCTGCGCATCTGGTCGCGCTGCGACTCCATTGCCGCCCGCAGGGATTCGCGCTGTTCCTCGGTCAACACCCGCTCCAGCATTGGCAGGGCACGACCGGGCTGGAAACCTGGTTGGGGACGATCACCCCGGCGGTCAGCTCCCGCCGGTGGTGGGCGGCGGTTGGGGGCTTCCGGATTGGGTTGGGCCAGGGCGGCGGGCCGGCTGTGGAGCAACACGGCGGCCGCGAGGGCGAAAGCCATTTTACTCACGAAGTTTTTTAGCTGGGGTGTTCTGTTCATAAAGTGCTTTTCGTCCCGGGGGGCGTTGGGCTCCGCCGGTTCGTTGGAGAAATGGACGGGGCGGGGCGCGGTTTGGTTACACGCCGGAATGGGGACCTTTGAAATGAAGCGGAAACCTGACGGGCGTCAGGCTTTTCTAATGTCGAGGTTTTTTTCGAACTCCGCCGAGAACCGCAGCATCGCGTCGGTGACTTTGCGCGGCTGCTCGCCGAACATTGCGGACATGCGCTCGGCGGCTTCGGGCTTGCGGCGGATGACTTCGGCGACAGCCAGCATCAGCGCGAGATGATTATTGACGTCGTGCCGCAGGTTGGCGAGATGCTGATTCAACTGGTCAATTTGGCTGACGGCCAAAGTCACCGGCTGGGTGGGCAGCATTGTGGTCGAGCGGGACATACGCGGGTTGCGGTGGCGCGTCAGGCGGGCAAGGGTTGCAGATTCAGCGTCTGGCGAATCAACCCGAATAGCTCATCGTGATTGATCGGTTTGTGGAAAAACGCAGCGGCCCCAGCCGCTCTTGCCCGACTCTCGTATTTCTCGCGATCGCCTCCGGAGATGACGATGATGGGAACGGTGGCCGCCTCGTCCAAACGTTTCAACCATTCCATGATGCGAAAGCCATCCCAAGACACGCTGCCCATGTCGGTCGGCAAGGTGATGTCGAGCAGGATGAGATCGGGTTTTTGCGTGCGCACGGCATTGACGGCTGCTGCGCCGTCCATGGCGGTGACGACTTCAAAACCGTTGGCTTTGAGTTTGATTGAGAGCGCCTTAATGACGACGGCGTCGTCATCCACCACCAAAATCTTCTTCTTGTTCATATTCGTTCGTTCCCGACCAGCGGGCGAAGTTTTTCTAGCAACAATCAAACCAAGCGACACCCGGATGTCCGGCACCGCGTTGCCGCTGGAGCGCGCGCCGCATTGGCGGACGAATTGATTCGCCCCGCCCGCGCCGGCTGCTCAATATCGGGACGGCTTTGTCCAACATGGGGAACGAGTTTTACAGTCCAGGCGAACAACGGGCCGGCAAGGTGAACGAATTGTTCGCCGCCATCGCTCCGCGTTACGACCTCATTAATGACCTGCAAAGTCTCGGCCAGCATCGCCGCTGGAAGCGTCGCGTTGTGGAATGCACCGCCCCGCAACCCGGCGAGCGCGCCCTCGACTTGTGCTGCGGCACGGGCGACCTCGCGTTCGCGCTGGCAGCGGGCGGGGCGGAAGTGGTCGGGCTGGATTTCAGCGCGCCGATGTTGGCCGTCGCCGCCCGAAAGTGTTCAGTCTTCAGTCTTCAGTCTTCAGTCGCCGACGGACGCGCTCCGCGCTCCGCACTCTGCACTCCGCATTTCATTCAGGGCGATGCGATGCGCATTCCGTTTCCCGACGCCTATTTCGACATTGTCACGGTGGGTTATGGCCTGCGCAATCTGGCGAGTTGGGAAATCGGCCTGGACGAAATGGTGCGGGTCGCAAAGCCCGGCGCGCGCCTGCTCGTGCTGGACTTCGGCAAGCCAGACAACACCCTGTGGCGCGCGGCTTACTTCAGCTACCTGCGCTTGTTCGTGCCGCTGCTGGGCCTGCTCGTTTGCCGGAACGCCAGCGCCTACGCCTACATTTTGGAATCCCTTCGGCATTACCCGGCGCAGCGGGGCGTAGAGGCCCAGATGCGTGAACTGGGATTGACCCAGGTGCGCGTTGAAAATTTCCTCGGCGGCGCGATGAGCATCAATTACGGAGTGAAAGCGAAGTGACCTCGCGGTCGCCCGGAAATCTCCGCCCTGCGGGTCTTGAATCTCGTTGCCAAGGCGAAACCGCTTCGGTCAGAATCGCGGCGTGAATTTCCGGGACAAAATCATTTCGTGGAACGAGCTGCCGGCGTGGCGCGCGGCCCTGCAAGCCAGCGGGAAAAAGCTGGTCGTCACCAACGGCTGCTTTGATCTGCTCCACCTTGGTCACGTGATCTACCTCGAAGCGGCGCGCAATCTCGGCGACGCCCTGCTCGTTGGCGTGAATGGCGATGACTCGGTGCGCCAGTTGAAAGGCGCCGCCCGCCCGGTGAATTCCGAGGTCGACCGCGCTGCCGTGCTCGCCGCGCTGCAAAGCGTGGACGCGGCCTGCATCTTCACCGAAAAAACCGCGACGCGCTTCCTCGCGGCGGCGCAGCCGGACATTTACGTGAAGGGCGGCGATTACACGCTGGAGACCTTGAATCAGGAGGAGCGCCGCGTGGTGGAACAGGCTGGCGGCCGGATCGTCATCTTCCCGCTCGTGCCCGGCAAATCTACGACAACCCTGCTGGAAAAAATTACGCGGCTATGAAACCGGCGCGACCGCAGTGCTCGGCACACACCCTATTTGCGTGACATGCGCTTCCTGATGTTGAGCTGGCGCGACCCGAAGAATCCCCTGGCGGGCGGGGCCGAGCGGGTGACCCTGGCCTATCTTGCGGCCCTCGTGCAACGCGGGCACGAGGTCTATTGGTACTCGAATGAATATGCGGGAGCGTCGGCCGAAGAGATCATTGATGGAATTCACATCATTCGCGGTGGGGGGGTGGGCGGCTCCATCCTCAAAGCCATAAAATGGTATCGTCGCCAGCGGCCCTTTGATCTCGTCATGGATCAGCATCATGGCATCGCTTGGTATGCGCCGTGGTGGTGTCGGACCCATTGCGTGGCTTATCTGCACGAAGTGTTGGGTCCGATTTGGGATACGTTTTATCCGTGGCCGGTGTCCGCGATCGGCCGCTGGCAGGATCGCTGGACGCACTGGCTTTACCGCCGCGTGCCTTTTTGGACGGCGTGCGAATCCACCCGGGATGGTCTTCATCGTCACGGCGTTCAAAATGTCACCATCATCCGGTACGGAGTTCATACGCGCGCGTTGCCCGTGCTGGACGCCAAGCCGCTCACCTCGCCGCTACGTCTGGTCGTTGTTAGCCGGCTCGCGCCGAACAAACGGGTCCATCACTGTCTCGAAACGCTCGCGGCGCTGCGGCAACGCGGCGTGCCGGCGCGGTTGACCGTCGTGGGCGGCGGCGAGTTGGAAACCGCCCTCCGGCAGGAAGCCGCAACGTTGCAATTGGGTGACGCCATAAAGTTCGCGGGGCTTTTGTCCGAGGCGGACAAGGATGTGATTCTGCGCGATGCCCATCTCCTCCTGCACACTTCCGTGCGCGAAGGCTGGGGATTGAATGTGATCGAGGCCAACGCGCTCGGCACGCCGGCGGTGGTTTATCCGGTGGCTGGCCTGCGCGAATCCACGCTCCACGATCAGACCGGCCTCGTCGCTGAACGGGAAACTCCCGCGGCATTGGCTGATGGCATCGTCAGCTTGATCGGCGATGATGCGCGTTATCAACGATATCGCCGCGGCGCCTGGGAACGCGCCCAGACGATGCACTGGGACCGCATCCTGCCGGCGGCGTGCGCTTGGTTCGAGGCGCGGGCCCGCGGCGAAAAGGCCGGGCCGCAGATGATTCCATAACTTCAATTTGCGCCGCCCGCGCGCCGTTTTTACCCGGCGCAAACCTCAGCGCGGCAACGCTCGCACTCGCGCCCGCCAATACTCCAACACGTCCTTCAACATCTGCTCGAACGGAATCTCCGCCTGCCAGCCCGTGGCGGCGTGGATTCGGGCCGGGCTGCCATAAAGATTGGGCAGGTCGGACGGGCGCAGCCGCGCGGGGTCTTCCCGCACCTCGATGTGACGCACGGTGGAGTTGGTCAGAAAGAAATCCAGAATTTCCTGAATGGCGTGGGATTTTCCGGAGCAAAGATTGTACACTTCCCCGGGCACGCCTTTTTCCAACAGCAGCCAGTAGCCGCGTACGATGTCGCGCACGTCGGTGTAATCGCGGCGCGCTTTCAAGTTACCCACGAGCATCACCGGCTCGCGGAGGCCCAGCTCAATCTCCGCGATCTGGCGGGCGAACGCGGAAGTCACGAACACTTCGCCGCGCCGCGGGCCGTCATGGTTGAATGCCCGCGCCCGGAGGCAGGGAATGCCGTAGCTGCAAAAGTATTGATGGGCCAGCAAGTCCTGCGCGACCTTGCTCACCGCGTACGGCGAAAGCGGGTGCAACTGATGTTCCTCCGTCACCGGCAACTCCGCCTCGGGCACGAGTCCGTATTCCTCGCTCGACCCCACCACCAGCACCCGGGGAAATGGCGCGCCCCGCTGGCGGATCGCTTCCAACAGATGAACCTGGCCGATGACGTTTGTCTGCAACGTCTCGGCGGGCGCGTGCCACGACGTCATCACCTGACTCTGGCCGGCGAGATGGAAAATCCAGTCGGGCCGGGTCACCGCCAGCATTTCCGACACGGAAGTTTGATCGCGCAAGTCCGCCTCCACTAATTGAAGCTGGTTGCGTAACAGTTCGATGTTCTCGGTGTTGCTGCGCCAGCGGCTGGCGCCAAAAACCTCGGCCCCCTGCGCCAAAACGTACTCCGCCATGTGGCTGCCGACAAATCCCGTAACACCCGTAATGAGCACTCGCATGGGGCGAGTATCCGGTTGCCACCGGGGTTGTCAAAGCGGATTCGGGCCGCGCACGGCGGGAGGGTGGGAATTCAGCGCCGGTGTGAAAACTCTGTTTCAGTTTCCTCCTCGTCGTCGTTCTCGTTCTCGTCCTCGATCTTGGTTTCGAGGACGAGGACGAGAACGAGGAGGACGTCCGCAGCGACACTATTCTGACGGCCTCTCCGCGACCGATTACCGTTTCACGGCTTTGGTCACGCGCGGTTTCACTTTGGGGGCGTCGCCCCACAAACCTTCCAGGTCGTAACGCTCGCGTGCGTCGGCGCGCATGATGTGAACGATCACGTCGAAGAAATCCAGCACCACCCACGCGCCCTGCATCGTTCCGTCCACCACGCGCGGACGCACGCCATGCTCGTCGCGGAGCTTATCGGAGATCTCGTTCACGATGGCGCGCAGGTGCGGTTCGCTCGTGCCCGACGCGATCACGAAATAATCCGTCACGCTTGAAAGCTTCCGCACGTCGAGGACCACGAGGTCTTCCGCCTTCCGGTTGTCAGCGAACTCGCGGCACAGCAGGGCCAGTTTTTTTGAATCCATCACCGGGGAGCTTGTGACAGAATCGCTCAAAGATAAAGCCGATTGTTGCCGAGGGCCTCGGCAACCGCCGCGGGCACGAGGTGGTCAATCGTTTGTCCCGCCTTGATTCGCGCCCGGATTTGCGACGCGGAGACGCCGAACGGAAAACCCTGGAGCGTCCGCCCGCGAAACGGCGGCGGAAGCGGCCCGGACTCCTCCCCGGGGCGGGGAATGACGGCAAACTCCGCGAGTTTGGCCAGTTCGCCCGCCTCGCGCCATTTCGGCAGGTTCGCCACGTTGTCCGCGCCGACGAGGTAGAACAACTGTGCGTCCGGAAAGCGCCGCGCGTAATCCCGCACCGTGTCTATCGTGAAGGAAACGCCGCCGCGATTGATTTCCTGGTCGTCCACTTCACAGTTGGTTTTGCCCGCCAGCGCGAGCCGGAGCAATTGCATCCGGGCGGCGGCGGGCGCGAATTGATTGCCGGT
>CAYHFK010000183.1:0-9945 GCA_964355895.1 uncultured Bifidobacterium sp.
TCACGACAACCTGCCCGACCTGAACTTGTGTCAAAAGTACGGAGCGACCCCTTTATGTTTTCCCCATCCCATGTGTAATCCCAGCGGCCATCCCGAAGCTGGTTGCCATCGGCATCGTAGCCCTCGTCAACAGAAGTCGTCGCCGGGTCGTCGTACTGCTCCCATGTTTGCGGCACGAATGCCTTGCCCGTGCTGCTGCTCCACGGCTGGCTGCCGTATTGCGAGGTGATGGTTATGTCCGCAAACCACGGCGCGCTTCGGTTCGGACAGATTTTGGATTCATCGCTTTCCATACCATGTCCTTGGCGGAGGCCGGAACGGCTCCTCCACTTTCTTGCTCTCCTGCGGTCTGGCATCAAGCGCAAGCTGGTTCATCATTTTCCAGCATTGTTTGAACTGTGTCTTCGCCTCCGTTGGTGATAGGTCGATACCGGTGTTGGAGGACTCGATCTCGTCCCAGTACAGGACCTGTTCCTGCTTTCCCAACCGGACCATCAGACAGATTATGGGACCGTCTGGCATCGTGTGCGCGTCATCTTTTATCTGAAAGACAGGGGTCGCTTGGAGGGCACGTTTCAAACGCTCGACTTCCTCACGTCTGAGCGTTCCTGTTCTTAATTTTCCGCTCCACTTGGGAGCTTCACTATCATAGAGAACCTTCCCATCATCCCAGAAAGCGATTCGCAAACACGGCGACATCCTTTCTCCATCAGTGTCCCTCCACACCGCGAAGAACGGGCGCTCTGGCTCGGGTGTGGCCCCAGTGGCACAACCGGTAACTAGGAATATGTGTAGGGATGTCAGGACTACCCTGAACACCAAATAGCTGTTTCCGGGCTGGAATAGCCATCTTAACAGCGAGTTAATTGCTCCAAGAAGACGCATATATCAAGCGTGGTTCAGGGGTCATGGCCGCAGTTGGTCCGGATGCTATCGCTTGCAGATTTGATCCACTCCTGCACAACTGATTCGCAGTCCGGATCGCCGCCGCATCCACCGAGCGAATTCACAAGACAGTAAAATGCCCTCCAATGGCCCGAGCACTCCTCAGCCCTATTTCGGGAGTAATTCCCATACTTAAATCCGGGACGTCTAGGTTGCCAGTCGCATGGAGGACATTCATTATCGTCAATATCGTCAAAGTGATCCCGCTCGTGTTCTTCCTGACATCGCTGGATCACCGGCCGGGCCAGGGCGTTGGCAACCTCATCTGCCGACCAAGTGCATGCATACTTCTTTCCACCACAGCAGACCACTCCTCCTCCGAAACGAGCCCCGTCATTATCTTCCAGTTGCGCTTTTTTGTACTGCTCGCAAGGGTTAGAACAAGAGCCTGCATCCTCAGCTTTTGTCTTGGATTGGAGACCTAATGGGTCCACGGCATTGACGGCTGCGTTGGCGCAGAACGCGTAGTCTGGATTGCCGAGCTGCGTCACACTCGCTGACTGCAACCGCCTTTCAACGGCAACTAGTGCTCGACGTGAATTCGCCGGATGCGAGACTCGGGAGAGGATACTCGCTCCCTTTTCAAGAAGGGGATCGCGGCTCAACCACCGCCCCGTGCTCGGATTGCAATAACGGTAGCCGTAGTACAACATCCCCGTTTCCCCGTCGGTGAACTTGGTGCTAAATCGGAACGGGTTCACCTTGGCTTTTGAAAAGGTGTCAGTCAATGGTATTGCCATATTATTTCCAGAGTTGCCCTTGAGCCGAGTCGCGCTGCGCACTTCGTAAAGGGGTCGCTCCGTACTTTTGACACAATAGATCGCCCCGGGATATTCGAGGTGCAGTTGGCGCGGCATGGCAAACTCTTTACCGCCGCGCCGGATTGGTGTCAATAGTAAGCAGCGCCCCTGGCTTTCTCCAGACTTGAGTCGCCCACCGGCGGACCTTATCGTCCCGCCCATGCCACGCACGAAACGAAACAGCCGGTTGTTGCAGGGCGCGCGCGTTTATCTTTCCGGCCCGATGGATTTTGTTGCGTCGCGCACGGCGGAGAAACAATCCGGCTGGCGCAATCGGGTCAGCCAGTTTTTGCAGGAGATGGGCGTCACGGTCTTTGACCCGTGGTTCAAGCCGGAGGTGCGCGGCTTGCACGAATACGGGCGCGAAGACGCCAAGAGCGGTGACCGCATTCGCCAACGCTGGACGTACCGCGGCGGCAAATCGGGGGCGCAAGCCCGCGCCTGGTGCGCAAAACAATTCTGGGAGACGCTCCACATTGACCTGCGGATGGTGGACACCAGCGACTTCAGCATCTCGTATTGCCCGACGAACATTTACAGCGTCGGCACGCCGCACGAGATCATCATGGCGACCCTCCAGCACAAGCCTGTCCTCTTCGTCAGCCCGCCGGTCGTGTTTCCCGCATTGCACGAACTCCGCGAGCGGCTGAAGGCCGATCCCGACGGATTGGCGTTGCTGCAACGCCTGGAAATGGAAATTCCCATCAAGGAAAACCCGCGTGGCATTCCGAGCCTGTGGTACATCCCGCTGGTCGGCGGCGAGAATTTCTTCGATGGCTTCGGCTTCGCGCGTTATCGCAAACGCTTCGGCTGGCACACGGACATCGCCCTGGATCGGCACGAAAAACAATTTCCGCCCCAGCGTCCGCTCCTGCCCTTCGTCGAAAAACTCAACAAGAACCTCCCGAAAAAGTGGGACGCCAAACTCAACCGTTTCGTCCCCGACGACGACTGGTTGCTCTGGGATTTCAACACCCCGAAGATTCGCGGCAAACACGTCGAATCCGTGCGCCGGTGACGAAGTGCGTCACCCCAACGCGGCACGCCACCGGAACGCTACCGCGTTGACCAGGCGACCCAAACTTTTCACCCTTCCGCCATGCTTAATCCGGCGTCCCTGCATCAATTCCTCGAAGCCCAGCTTCCGGCCGCGCTGGAAATGCTCCGGCAAATGGTGGGGATCAACAGCTTCACCCTGAATCGCGCCGGCCTGAAACGGCTCGGCCAATTCACCGCTGATGCCTTCGCGCCGCTGGATTTCACGGCGGAGTTTGTTCCGTCCACGAATCCTAAATTCGGCGATCATCTCGTCCTCACCCGGCGCGGGCACGGACCCAAGAACCTCGCCCTGATCTCGCATCTCGACACCGTCTTCCCGCCGGAGGAAGAGGCGCGCAATCATTTCCGCTGGCAGGTCGAGGGCGATCGCATCTTCGGTCCCGGCACCCAGGACATCAAGGGCGGTACAGTGATGATATGGCTGGTGCTGAAAGCGCTTCAGGCGCACGCGCCCAAAGCCTTTGAGGCGACGACCTGGAAACTCCTGCTGAATTCATCCGAGGAAATGTTTTCGCCGGACTTTGGCGATGTCTGCCGCGCCCGCTTCGACGCCCACACGCTCGGTGCGCTCGTGTTTGAACCCGAAGGCCGCCTTGGAACTGAACACCTGATGGTCGTGGCGCGCAAAGGCCGCGCAAGCTGGCGCGTGACCGCCACCGGTCGCGGCGCGCACGCCGGCGGAAAACATTCCCACGGCGCCAACGCCGTGGTGCAACTCGCGCAACTGCTCCCGCGCATCACTGCGCTCACCGATTATTCGCACGACCTCACCTTCAACGTCGCCACCATCGCCGGCGGCACGGTGCTGAATCGCGTGCCGCATGAAGCGGTGGCGGAAGGTGAATTTCGCGCGTTCACCCCCGAAGTTTATCAGCAGGCGAAGGCCGCCTTGCTCGCGTTGGCCGGTCCCGGCGGGCTCCGAGCGGTGACCGATGGTTTTCCCTGCGAGATTCAGGTTGAGATTCTCACCGAAACCCGGCCCTGGCCGCGCAATGCCGACACAGATCGGCTGTTCGAGCATTGGCGGCAAGCCGGCGAGGCGTTGAACTACCCGGTCAACCTTCAGGAACGCGGCGGCCTGAGCGACGGCAATCATATCTGGGACGCCGTGCCCACGCTTGATGGCCTTGGGCCTTGGGGCGACAACGACCATTGCTCCGAGCGCAGCCCCGACGGCGCCAAGCTCCCGGAATTCGTCGAGTGCAGCAGCTTCGTCCCCAAAGCCGCGCTCAACACGCTGGCGATCCTGAAACTGCTATCGCACGGGGGCGCCTGATTTGACCGGTGCCCGCGCTCACTTCGCCGGCGCCACGGCTTTCCGCTCCAGCACTTTTTCCAGGTCCGGATTCTTCGGCTGCCCGGCCGCCAGGGCTTTTTGGTAATGCCAGCGGGCAAGTTCGACGAGCGGCGGCGTCTGCCCGCCATAAATCACGGCCAGATTGTTGTGAGCATCGCCATAGGCCGGGTCAATTTGAATGGCCTTGCGAAACGCCGTTTCCGCCGGACCGCGCAGGCCCTGGTGACTCAGCGCCACGCCGAGGCAGTTCTGAATCTCCGCACTGTTCGAATTGGCCTTCACCGCGCGACTCAGCGGGTCCAGCGCTTCATCGTATTGTTCCTGCTGCAATTTCAGGTAGCCGAGAATGAACAGGCTGTAGCCATCTTCGGGCGCCACCGCGAGCGCCAAACGGATGTTCTTTTCCGCCTCGTCGAAGTGTTGGCTCTCAATCTGCACGCGCGCCAGGTTCGCCAAGGTGGCGCTGTTTTTATCGTCTTGACGCAAAATAGCCTGATACTTCGCCTCGGCCTGGTCGAATTCCCGCGCGACGAAATGCCGTTGCGCCGCAGCGGCAAGCGCAGTCGTGCCGGCGGGCAGTTGTTGAATTAATTTCTTCCCGGCGGCGCTGTCCACCGGGATCGGCTGCGGGGCGGACTGCTTGAACAACGCCAACTCCTCGACGCTGTAGGGCACGGCGCGCGCCTCAAACACATTCAGACGCGCGCGCAACCCGGCGATCTCCTGCGTCAACTTCTCCACCTTGGCGCTTGGCTCTTGATTCGAACCCGGCTGCGTCTCCTTGCTCACTGCCGCCAGTTTCTGCTGCGCGGCATCGCGCTCCGCCTCGAGTTGCTTGATGCGCTGCCGGTCCGCATCCCGACTCGCGGTCGCCGTGGCTGAAACGGTGGCGGCTTTTTTCAACCGGTTTTCCAACGCGCTTTTTTCGAGGCGCAAAACTTCGGCATCCGATTGCAGCGCGGCCAGGCGCGACTCGGCTTCCGCCGAGCGACGACGGCTTTCCTCCACCTGGCTGGCCGTCGGGGCTGCGCGCTTGATTTGCGCGAGCTGTTGCTTGAGCACTTCATTCTCGGCGCGCAACCCGTCGGCGGCATCAGCGCGCGCGGATAATTTGCTCACGCGTCGCTGCAAAGCTTCCTGCTCCGACGCGAGTTGGCGTGTCGCAGCGGTCTGCTCGGCCAGTTTGCGATTCGCTTCCTGGAGCGCCTGCCGGAGACTGGCTGAATTGTTCGTGCCTTCGGTATCGGCGACCAGGACGGCGAGCCGTTTCTGCAAGCCCTCCCTGTCCGCGTCCAGTGAAGTCGCGCGCGCCGTTTGCTCGGCCAGTTTGCGATTGGCATCCACGAGGGCGCGCTTGGTTTCGTCCAGTTCCTTGGTGCCGGCGGCGGGCGTGAGCTTGCCTGGCTCCGGGCCGGCAGTGGCTTTGAGCAATTCGTTTTCCTTCAGCAACGACTGGATTTTATCCTGCGCCTTGACCAGTTCGCGCGGGTCAATCGCGGCGGGCTGCGTGGCGAGGGCTTCCCGGACCTTGGCTTCCAGAATCGCCTTATCCGCCTGCAAGCGCCGCACGTCGTCCTGCAACCCGCGGATCTGCTCGGCTTCGGGCGCGGGTGCCGCGAACACCGGCTTGGACGGCGTTGGCACGACCACCGGAGCCGGGGGTCTGGGTTTCGCATTGGGCAGTTCGGAAATTTTATCCGCCAGGTAAGTGAGCCGGAAGTTGACGACTTTGGGATTCCAGTCGGGATTAAGTTTCTGGAGTCGTTGCAGTGAAGTTTGGGCGGCCAGATATTTGGTCAACGCCTCGGCGGGCTGGTTGGCGGCCAGCGCGTCGCCCTGCTGGATGAGGTTGTAAATGCCGACATACTGGTCGTCCGAACTTTGCGCGCGGGCAGGCGACACGCCGACGGCCAGCACCAGAACGAAAAGGGCGAACAACTGTTTCATCCGGCAAGGTTAGCGGAGCGCATCGGTTATTGGCAACGAATTGAGTGGGGAAATTGACATCTGCGCCGCGTTTGTGCTAGCCTCCGCTTCAGCGTTGTTTGAATTATGAGCTCGGTGCTAAACCAACATGTGCTCGTGTTAAACCGCCTTTGGCAGGCCGTCAATGTCTGCACCGCGCGGCGCGCGCTTACCCTGCTCTTTCAAGGCCACGCGCAGGTCGTCCTTGACCACGCCGACGGCTCGTTCCAGACGTACAATTTTTCCGCCTGGCATGATCTGTCCCAACAAGCGCCGCATCCCGAATCCGTCCGCACGATCTCCTTCCGCATCCGGTTGCCGCGCGTGATCCTGCTGCTCGCCTACGACCGGCTGCCGAAGAAGGAAGTGAAGTTCACACGGCACAACATTTTTGAGCGCGACCAGAACACCTGCCAATACTGCGGCGAGGTGTTTGATCGGAAGGACCTGAATCTCGATCATGTGATGCCGCGCGATCGCGGCGGGCCGACCACGTGGGAGAACATTGTCTGCTCGTGCATCACCTGCAACACGCGCAAGGCCAATCACACCCCGCAGGAAGCCGGCCTCCATCTGGTTCGCAAACCCAAACGACCCAAGTGGCGTCCGTTTGTACAGATCAATTTCAGCCTCGACCATCACGACAGTTGGAAACACTTCATTGATCTGGCGTACTGGAACGTGGAACTGGGCGAGGACGTGCAGTAAGCCCAGCTCTCAAAGTAGCAGCCGACGTAAGGAGGCTCTGACTTTTGACCGTAGCGATCGGAAAATACCGGGAGATTTGAGCCTCCTCACGTCGGCTGCTACGACTGAAGTTGGCGTCTTCACACCGCCCGCTGCCCTCCGTTTGCCCTACTTCGGCGAGCGGGCGGCTTCGATCATCTCCCAGAATTTCGGGTTTTGCTGAAGCGCCTCGTCTTCCTCGACTTTCAAACCGGAACGATAGAAGAAATCCTTGAGCGTGTTCCGGCTCAGGATGCGATGCACCAGCACGCCGAGTTCGTGCCGCTCAAAATAGACGCGGTAATCCCCAACGCGAAACCGGTGCAAGCTGCGCCCGCCGCGCTCCAGTTTTCCGAAAGCGTCCAACTCGGTGCCGATGACCTGCTGCGGCAACCCGCGAAATTCGCCCAGGATCTGCAATTGCAACTCCTTGGGCAGCCGCGCGACTTCGGCGGCGCTGGCCGGTGTAAAGATGATTTGAAAAGTGTTCATGCGGGGCATCGCCCATCAAGACGACCGCCGGTGGGAATGATCTACTCAATCCACTGATCGCCGTCAACTGCGTCAAACCGTTGGACGGTTACTAATTTGACGGCCGCCCCCAATTCGCGACCACGTTTCAGGAAGGAAGCGTTCCATGTGGGGCAACCATTTTGTGACGGGCTTGGGAAGCCAACCGAACGTCTCTTTTTAGCCACAGGCTTTTGCGAGGCGAGTCAGCCCCAAATTGAAAGGACGCCTCCGCGCTCCGGCCCCGCTTGCAAAGCGGCGTTCCGGGAAAGGACACGAATGCGCTCCCCGGCGGCAACCCGGCAAGAAATCCATTTTCATCCGAGGGCCGCCGTGCTTAAATGCGGGCGCGACATGAAAGATTTTCCAACGCCCCTCGACCTGAAAAAAATCAAGGTTTACCCGCTGGCCCAACGGCGGAATCTCAGCACCCTGGAAGAACTTTTGACGGGGGCCGGTGAGGAAGCCACTCCCTGTCCGGAGGCAATGATCGCGCGCATCCGCAACGGCGTGACGAAAATCACCGCGGCGCGCAAACGCGGCGCGAGTGTCATGCTGCTCTACGGCGCGCATCTCGTGAAAAACGGTTTGCTGGAGGTGGTGAATGCGCTCGTCGCGGGCGGTTGGGTCACGCATCTCGCCACCAACGGCGCCGGGACGATTCACGATTGGGAACTCGCCTTCCAAGGGCGCACGGCGGAGAGCGTCCGCGACAACGTGGCCACCGGCACGTTCGGCACCTGGGACGAAACCGGCCGCAATCTCCAACTCGCGCTACTGGCAGGCGCGTTACGCGGCGAAGGCTACGGTCGCAGCCTGGGCCGCTTCATCGTCGAGGACGGCACGACCCTGCCCACGACCGACGAACTGAAAAAATCTTTGAGTGCCGAGCCCGCGCACCCGGCGGCCCCGGCCCGCGCCGAATTGTTGCAGGCGATGATCGCGCACGGACTCCCCGCAGGCCGCATCGAAGTGAAGCACCGGCACCCGGCCAGTTCCATCCTGGCGCAGGCGTTCCGGCACAATGTTCCCCTCACCGTTCATCCCGGCATCGGCTACGACATCATCGCCAATCACCCAATGTTCAACGGCGCGGTCATCGGTCGCGCGGCGACGACGGACTTCGCGCTGTTTGGTCGCGCGGTGGACGGACTGGACGGCGGGGTGGTCTTGTCCGTCGGCTCGGCCATCATGGCGCCGCAGGTGTTCGAGAAGAGCCTCAGTTGCGTGAACAATTTGCGCCTGCAAGCCGGGCGCAAGATCGTCAGCGGCCACACGATTTACGTCGTGGATATTCAAGACGGCGGGAATTGGGACTGGAGTCAGGGCGAACCGCCCAAGGACAATCCGGCCTACTACCTCCGGTTCTGCAAGAGTTTTGCCCGCATGGGCGGCACGATGAACTACATCGAATGTGACAACGTGGTGTTCCTCCAGAATCTGCTCCGGCAACTCGCGGAAGCGGTTTGAATTTTGACAAGCTCGTGAACGCCAGGACGTAAAGTTCCGGGGAGAGATTTCCCCGAAACTCGATCTCGCGCATTGAACCCCTGAACCGTAGCAGCCGAAGTGAGTCGGCTCTGACTTTCCATAATTCCAGATAGAGCGGACTCACGTCCGCTGCTACGAGGTCCCAGGGAGAGGTTCTTCGCTGTTTTCGGTGGCACCGGTGCAAGCCGGGAGAAATCCCAAACGCCTGAATCGGAGTGGGCGGGAGGCCGGGCGCGAGTACTTCACCAAGGACGCACAGCTTTGAAGCGCTTTTTCGCGCGTGGATTTTTCTCCTGCACCTTTCCGGCACGCACTCGCAGACTGAACGCCGGCTCGACTTCCGGCGGCAGCGGAGCAGCGGACGGCGTTGGTTCTGGTTCCGCCGGGCCTGCCTTCACGGTCGCGCCAATCACCGCGAGCAATTCGCTGCGGCCCTGGCCTGTCGTTGATGAACACTGGAAAATCTCCGGCAACTGCTCGAACCACCCGGCGATGGCCGCCGTGAACGCCGCGATGTTTGCCGACACTGCTTCGGGCGTTCCCCGGTCGGTCTTGGTGAACACGAGCACGAACGGGACGGCGTTGCGGGTAAGCCATTCCACGAAATCCAGATCAATCTTTTGCGGAGCCAGCCCGGAGTCGAGCAGGGCGAAGACGCAGCAGAGATTCGGGCGATGCTTCAGGTAATCGTTCACCGCCCGGTTGAACAGCGTCCTGTCCTCCCGCGCCACTTGCGCGAAGCCGTAGCCCGGCAGATCCACGAGCCGCCAAGTCTTGTTCATCATGAAGATGTTGATGAGCTTGGTGAACCCCGGCGTCGGCGAAACGCGGGCCAAACCATTTTTGCCTGCGAGCATGTTCAGCAGCGACGACTTGCCGACGTTCGAGCGCCCGATGAAGGCGAATTCCGGCAACGACTCGTCCGGACACGACTCCAGGTCCGGCGCGCTGCGATCAAATATGGCGGATGAAATGTTCACGATGAAAAACCGACGACCAAGTGTCGCAGCAAAGTCGCCTCACAGATACAACCATTTTCAAAACGCAGGTGGCCGGATGCAAGCCAGCCCCGGCGGAGCGACATCTTTGTAGAATCCACGATGGAAATGACTTCAAACTCCGTCAGGAGCGGAATATGCCGCCCCGACGGGG
>CAYHFK010000184.1:0-3286 GCA_964355895.1 uncultured Bifidobacterium sp.
GGTGGTGGCACTGGAAGCGGGCGTGAAGTATCTGATCCTCGGCGCGCTGGCGTCCGCGTTCATGGTCTATGGCATCGCGCTGGTGTGGGGCATCAGCCAGCAGTTCAATTTCACCGAACTCGCCGCCTATTCGGCGAGACACCCGGAACTCGCCGACAACAAAGTCTTCCTGTTCGGCGTGCTGTTCATCCTCGTCGGACTGGGATTCAAAATCGCCGCGTTCCCGTTCCAGATGTGGGCCCCGGACGTTTATCAAGGCGCGCCGACGCCGACGACCGCGTTTCTCGCCGTCGGGTCGAAAGCGGCGGGCTTTGTTCTGCTGCTGCGCTTCCTGTTCACCGCGATTCCGAGCGTCACGGCGCATTGGGACAAGCTGCTCATCATCATTTCTGCAATCACGATCCTCTACGGCAACCTGTGCGCGATTCCGCAGCGCAACCTGAAGCGTCTGCTGGGCTATTCCAGCATCGCACACGCGGGATACCTGCTGCTGGGCGTGGCGGCGCTGACCAACGCAGGGCAGGCGGCGGTGCTTTACTACTTGAGCGGCTATCTCTTCACGACGCTCGCGGCGTTCACGGTCATCGCACTGGTCATGCGCCATTTGGACAACGAAGACATCAGCGGGCTGGCGGGATTGAATGAACGTTCACCGTTGCTGGCCGCGACGATGACGCTGGCGATGGTTTCGCTGGCGGGCATTCCGCCGCTGGCCGGGTTCTTCGGAAAATTCCTGCTGCTCAAAGCCGTGATCGAACAAGGCGCGACGAATCCGGGTTACTACTGCCTCGCGTTCACAGCGGTCGTGGGTGTGGTGATTTCGCTCTACTACTACTTCGGCGTGATCCGCGCCATTTATTGGAGCAAGGACGCGCCCAATCTCTCGCCAATTCCGATGTCACGCCCGATGCGTTTTGTGGTGGTTACCTGCATCGCGGGAATGTTCTGGCTTGGTTTGTTCCCCGGCGCGTTGTTGACGCTCGCGACGGAAGCGGTGAAGTCGCTGACGCGCTAGCCGATTTGGCAGTTTTCCAATCTGCGAGGGAAGGAACATCGGCATCACGCGGAATCTTTGGCGGGCACAACTTCCATCCTCTCACTCGCAATCCCGACGCGCCGAATCAGAGTTCGGCGCTCCGATCCTATGTGTGCCACTCAGACTGCGCCACGCCCACCACAACTGTGCCACTGCGTCGCCCTTGGCACAGCCAACAGCCGGAGGCCCGGCTTTCATTTCACGCGTTTCACTCAGTGAACACAGCGATTTTCTTTCGTTTACCACCTGTGGCACGGGCATCGCTTAAGGGTCTTAGCTGTCAGTATCACGGCAACCGAACATCTAATTTATGGCAAAAGTATTGGGCATTGATTTAGGAACGACGAACTCGTGCATGGCCGTCATGGAAGGTGGCGAGCCGCTCGTGCTGGAAAACTCCGAGGGCAAGCGCACAACGCCGTCCGTCGTAGCTTTCGCCAAGAGCGGCGAGCGCATCGTGGGCGACGCGGCCAAGCGTCAGGCCGTCACCAATTCGCGCAACACGGTTTACTCCATCAAGCGCTTCATGGGCCGCAAGTTTGATGAGGTGCAGGAAGAAATCAAACGCGTGCCGTACAAGGTCGTGAAGGCGGCCAACGGCGACGTGGCGGTCGAAGTCGAAGTGGACGGCAAGCCGAAGCAATTCTCCCCGCCCGAAATTTCCGCGATGATTCTCGCCAAGCTCAAGGCCGACGCCGAAACCCGTCTCGGCGAGAAAGTCACGCAAGCCGTCATCACCGTTCCCGCCTACTTCAACGACTCGCAACGTCAGGCCACGAAAGACGCCGGCCGCATTGCCGGCCTCGAAGTGCTGCGCATCATCAACGAGCCGACCGCGGCGTCGCTTGCCTACGGTCTCGACAAGAAAAAGGATGAGAAGATCGCGGTTTATGACCTGGGCGGCGGCACGTTTGATATTTCGGTTTTGGAAATCGGCGATGGCGTATTCGAGGTGAAGGCCACGAACGGCGACACGCATCTCGGGGGTGACGACTGGGACAACAAGCTCATGGATTGGATTCTGGATGAATTCAAAAAAGAGTCCGGCATGGATTTGCGCAAACAACCCGACGCCCTCCAGCGCATCAAGGAAGAGGCCGAGAAAGCCAAGATTGCCCTCTCCAGTTCGCAGGTTTACGACATCAACCTGCCGTTCATCACGGCGGACGCCAGCGGACCGAAGCACATTTCGACCAAGCTCACGCGCGCCAAGATGGAGCAGCTCACGGACGCTCTTTTCGAACGCACGATTGCCCCCGTGAAGGCTTGCCTGAAGGACGCTGGCATCGCGGCGGAAAAAATTGACGAACTCGTGCTCGTCGGCGGCATGACCCGCATGCCGCGGGTGGTCGAGACGGCGCATACGCTCGTCAACAAACCGCCGCATCAAGGCGTGAACCCGGACGAAGTCGTCGCCATCGGCGCGGGCATCCAGGGTGGCGTGCTCAAGGGCGAAGTGAAGGACGTGCTCCTGCTCGACGTGACGCCGTTGTCCCTCGGCATCGAGACGCTGGGCGGCGTGTTCACCAAATTGATCGACCGCAACACCACGATCCCGTCGCGCAAATCAGAAATTTTCTCGACCGCCAGCGACAACCAGCCCGGCGTGGAGATTCACGTCTTGCAGGGCGAACGCCAGTTTGCCAAGGACAACAAAACGGCCGGCAAGTTCCAGCTCGCGGACATTCCGCCGGCGCCGCGAGGCGTGCCGCAGATCGAGGTGACGTTTGACATTGACGCCAACGGCATCTTGCACGTCGGCGCGAAAGACCTCGGCACCGGCAAGGAACAGAAGATCGCCATCACGGCCAGCAGCGGTCTCTCCAAGGAGGAAATTGAGAAGATGCGCAAGGACGCCGAGGCGCACGCGGACGAGGACAAGGCAAACCGCGAGGAAGTCGAGAGCCGCAACGAAGCTGACAACACAGTCTACCGCTCCGAGAAAATGCTCAAGGACAACGCGGACAAAATTTCCGGCGACGACAAGGGCAAGATTGAAAGCGCCGTCAGTTCCGTGAAGGAAGCGCTCAAGGGCAGTGATGCCGCCGCGATCAAGTCCGCGAGCGAGAAGTTGAACGAAGTCTGGCAGGCGGTAAGCACCGAGCTTTACAAGGCCGCCGCCGCGAAAGCGCAAGCGGACAAGACGCAAACCGACAGCACCGCCGGTGGCGAGGAAGCCAAGTCCGACGACAAGAAGGGCAAGAAGGACGAAGGTCCGATCATTGACGCCGAGGTGGTGGACGAGAAGAA
>CAYHFK010000184.1:3386-9894 GCA_964355895.1 uncultured Bifidobacterium sp.
GGGCGGCGGGATTTGAAAGATGATTGACCAGGAACAACTGAAACGGATCGCCCGGGAAATTTTCTGGTGGCAGTCGCCGGAGGTTTCGCTGGCAAATCCGCGCCGGTTTCTGGCGCAGTTGATGACGCTGGGAACGTGGCGCGAAGTGCAACTGGTGAAGGACGGTTTCGGTTGGGACGCGTTCAAAGACGCGCTCCTGAACGCGCCCGCCGGGGTGTTTGATCGCCGGTCGTGGGCTTACTGGCACGCGTTTTTTGATCTGCCGCCGGCGGAGTTGCCCCGGCGTTCTTTGAAATGAGTTTTGCCCCCAAGATGTCAGTGCTGCCGCCGGAGCAGCGGGCCGTCTGGGCGGAGTTGAAACAACTGCCGCCGCAGTTTGTGCTCTACGGGGGCACGGGACTGGCGTTGCGGCTGGGCCACCGGCAATCGCTGGATTTTGATTTTTTTGCGGATGCGACGGTTGACCCGGATGAGTTGTTGCGCACGGTGCCGCTGCTCAAGGGCGCGACGGTGCGGCAGAAAGAGCCGAACACGTTGACGGTGGTGGTGCATCGGCCCGCGCCGGTGAAGTTGTCGTTCTTCGGCCTGACGCTGCATCGCGTGGGCGAACCGGATGTGACGGACGACGGCGTGGCGCGCGTGGCGACGCTGTGGGACATCGCGGGTTGCAAGATGGCGGCGATCCAGAACCGCTCGGAAGCGAAGGATTACCTGGATATTCACGCACTGCTAGAACACGGGATGCCGTTGGAAGAAATGCTGGCGTCGGCGCAGGTGATTTACGGCACGCAGTTTTTTCCGATCATTTCGTTGAAGGCGCTGGCGTGTTTTGAAGATGGTGATTTGCCCGGTTTACCTGATAAGGTGAAGGACACGTTGCGGCACGCGGCGGGCAAGGTGCGGGAGATCCCGGAATTCAAGCCGCAGCCCGGTGGCATTTCGCCGGGGCAATGAAAAAGAATTTTCCCTCCGCTCGGGCGGCGGGAGTTAATTAGGCAGCAAACAAAAAACAAACAAAACCGAAACTATGGCACTTAACGTCAAACCCCTCGGCGACCGCGTACTCGTGGAAGCAGTCGAAGAGAAGGAAACCAAAAAGGGCGGCATCATCATTCCCGATTCCGCCAAGGAGAAACCCACGGAAAGCATCATCATCGCCCTCGGCACGGGCAAAACCGACGACGACGGAAAGAAAGTTCCGTTTGAAGTCAAAAAGGGCGACCGCGTCCTCGTCAGCAAATACGGCGGCACCGAAATCAAACTCGACGGCAAGGAATACAAAATCCTCAACACGGACGACATTCTCGCCGTGATTGGTTAATCCGTCTCGCAACGATCAACAAACTAAAAATCAACTAAAACTATGGCAGCAAAACAATTATTGTTCGACGAAGCCGCACGGCAGGCAATCCTGCGCGGCGTGAGCAAACTCTCGCGCGCGGTCGTCGCCACCCTCGGCCCGAAAGGCCGTAACGTCGTTCTCGACAAGAAATTCGGCTCCCCCACCGTCACCAAGGACGGTGTGACCGTGGCGAAGGAAATCGAACTGGAAGACCCGTACGAAAACATGGGCGCCCAGATGGTTCGCGAAGTCGCGAGCAAAACCAGCGACAACGCGGGCGACGGCACCACCACGGCCACCGTGCTGGCGGAGTCCATCTATCGCGAAGGTCTCAAGTTCGTCACCTCTGGGGCGAACCCGATCGGCATTCAGCGCGGCATCAACAAGGCCGTCGAAGCCGCGGTTGCGCATCTCGACAAGATCGCCAAGAAGGTCAAGGACAAGGAAGAGATCAAGCAGGTCGCGACCGTGTCCGCCAACTGGGACGACACCATCGGCGAGATCATCGCCGACGCCATGGACAAAGTCGGTAAGGACGGCACCATCACGGTCGAGGAAGCCAAAACCATCGAGACCACCCTCGAAGTCGTCGAGGGCATGCAATTCGACAAGGGTTATCTCTCGCCCTACTTCGTCACGAACGCCGAGGCGATGGAAGCGAAACTCGAGGATTGCTACATCCTGAATTACGAGAAGAAGATCAGCTCGCTGAAGGACCTGCTCCCGATCCTGGAGAAGGTCGCCAAGCTCGGCAAGCCGCTGCTCATCATCTCCGAAGATGTCGAAGGCGAAGCCCTCGCCACGCTCGTGGTGAACAAACTGCGCGGCACGATTAACGTCTGCGCCGTGAAGGCCCCCGGCTTCGGCGACCGTCGCAAATCCATGATGGAAGACATTGCCATCCTCACCGGCGGCAAGTGCATCACCGAAGACCTCGGCCTCAAGCTCGAGAACATCGGCCTCGAAGACCTTGGCCGCGCCAAGAGCATTGTCGTGGACAAGGAAAACACCACCATTGTTGAAGGCCACGGCAAGTCCTCCGAAATTCAGGGCCGCGTGAATCAAATCCGCCGCCAGATCGAAGAGACCACCAGCGACTACGACAAGGAGAAGCTCCAGGAACGCCTGGCGAAGCTCGCCGGCGGTGTGGCCGTCATCAACGTCGGTGCCGCCACCGAGTCCGAGATGAAGGAAAAGAAAGCCCGCGTCGAAGACGCCCTGCACGCAACCCGTGCCGCCGTCGAAGAAGGCATCGTGGCGGGTGGCGGTGTGGCCTTGATCCGCTGCATTGCGGCGATCGAAGCCGTGAAAGGCTCGAACGAAGACGAAGCGATCGGCGTCAACATCGTGAAACGCGCTGTTGAGTCACCGCTCCGCGCGCTCGCGGCGAACGGTGGCGTGGAAGGCAGTGTCATCGTCGAACGCGTCAAGAAGAGCAAGGGCAACGAAGGTTACAACGTCGCCACCGGCGAATTTGAAGACCTCGTGAAGGCCGGGGTGGTGGACCCGAAGAAGGTCACCCGCTCCGCGCTGCAAAACGCGGCGTCCATCGCCGGTCTGCTCCTGACCACGGAATGTCTCATCACCGAGATTCCGGAGAAGGACAAGCCCGCTCCGGGCGGCGGTCATGGCGCGCCGGATATGGGCGGCATGGGCGGTTACTAATCCGTTCGGATTCGGATAACCCGAATCAATCCAGGGCGCGGCCAGGCAACTGGCCGCGCTTTTCATTTCCAAGCGCAAATTTCCAAAGCCGGGCGGGGCCGGTCATTTCGGTCCGGCAAATTTGTCGCTTGCGGGCGCGAAGAACCGGCGGCTACCGTGTGCCGATGAATTTGGAAGATCATCTGGGCGACATCATCCGCAAGGCGCGCATGATGAGCAACACGTCCGCGGCGGTCGCCGCCCGCGCCGCCGGGTTGACGGAAACCGAACTGTCCGGACTGGAGGAATCGGGAACCATTTCCCGACGACCGAACTTCACCGCGCTCGCAGTCGCGATTGGCTTGCACGCCGGCAAACTGGAAACCATCGCGAACGGCTGGCTGCCATGCGCAAAGAATCTGGCCCTCTGGCGCGAACTGCGCGTCTTCACGACCGCAGGCAACGGCATCACCGTGAACTGCTATCTCGTGTGGGATGAAACCACGCGCGACGCAGCCCTGTTCGACACGGGCTTTGACGCAAAGCCCGTTCTGGAAACCATCGCCGCCAGCCAACTCCAATTACGCCATGTCTTCATCACGCACTCGCACGCCGACCACATCGCGGGGTTGGGCGCGATCCGCGAAGCGTTTCCAAAAGTGAAGGTGCATTCCAGTTCAAAGAACGCCCCGGTGGAGCAGCGCAACCAAACGGGTGAGTGTGTCGAGTTGAGCGGTCTGCGCATCACCCATCGCGCGACGCCGGGCCACGCGGAGGACGGCGTGACCTACCTTGTCGGCAACTGGCCGGACGCCGCGCCGCTAGTGGCCATCGTCGGCGATGCGATCTTCGCGGGCTCGATGGGCGGCGGGAATCAAGCGTGGGAACTGGCGCGGTCAAAAGTGCGCGCGGAGATTCTCACCCTGCCGGCGGAAACATTGATCTGTGCCGGCCACGGCCCGCTGACAACCATCGCCGAGGAAAGGGCGAACAATCCGTTCTTTGGTTAAGCGCGGTTAGAGCACCACTTCGGTGCCCACACCTGCATCCGTGAAAATCTCCAGCAACACCGAGTGTTGCACCCGCCCGTCCACGAATGAAACTTTCTCAATGCCGGCCATCAACGCCGCGACGGCGCTGTCAACCTTCGGAATCATGCCCATGTCCACGATACCGGCCGCCTTGAGTCCGGGGACTTCGCTCGTTTGCAAATGCGTGATGAGCGTGGCCGGGTCTTTCGGATTGCGCATCAGGCCAGGAACGTCACTCATGAACACGAGCCGCTTGGCCTTGAGCGCAATGGCGGCCTGCGCGGCGGCCACATCGGCGTTGCAGTTGTAAATTTTGCCGTCCGCGCCAAGCGCGGTGGGGCTGATGACCGGGGTGATGCTGCGCCGGATGCACTCGCGCAGCGGTTCGACGTTCACCT
This sequence comes from uncultured Bifidobacterium sp., assembly GCA_964355895.1. GTDB lineage: Bacteria > Verrucomicrobiota > Verrucomicrobiia > Limisphaerales > JADLHS01 > JADLHS01. The sequence goes on from CAYHFK010000184.1 coordinate 7,802, forward strand.
CCGTCACTTCGCCCACGAAGCCGATGTCAATTTTCGCGCCCGGCTTGTCCTTGTCATCCAGCCAGAGCTTGCGGCATTTGAAAATGTCCGCGCCGCAAAAGCCCCGCGCCTTGCCACCAAGCGATTCGATGGTCTTGACGATCTCCGGATTGATCTCGCGCGACAACACACGGTCCACCACGGCCACCGTCCGCTCATCCGTGACCCGCTGGCCCTGGATGAAATTCGCCTTCAGCCCCGCCGCCTCCATCGCGCGCGTGATCGCCTTGCCGCCGCCATGGACGACCACCGGGTTGATGCCCACGGCTTCGAGGAACACGACGTCGCGCGCCACGCCGTTGCGGACCGCCGGGTCGGGCGAGTCCATGAAGCTGCCGCCGTATTTGACGACGAACGTCTGGCTGCGGAAGCGTTGAATGTATGGCAACGCTTCGAGCAACGTCGCGGCTTTGGCAATGAGGTCTTGCATCGCACAGATGAAAAACTGGCGGGCGACCAGTTGCAATCTCGTTTATGCCGCTTGCCATGCGGCGGGCTTTGGAGAAACCTTATCGCATGCAAGCGACTCAGAAGGTGATAACACTCAGCGTTGAGGAATATCTGACGGGCGAGCCAAAAGGTCGCGATCGTCATGAATACCTTGGCGGCGTGGTTTACGCCATGGCTGGCGCAAGTGAAGATCATAATCTCATCAGCCTGAATCTTGCTTTCGCCCTGCGAACCCATCTGCGGGGCAGGCGCTGTAAAGTTAATGTGGCCGATGTAAAAGTGCGGTTACAGATTTCCGAAGAAGACGTTTTCTATTACCCCGATGTGATGGTGGCGTGCGACCCGCGCGACACCGACCCCTACTTCAAGCGGTTTCCGCAAGTGTTGATCGAAGTGCTGTCGCCCCAAACCGAGCCGACAGATCGCCGCGAAAAATTCCTGAGCCACATCCAGATTGAGACGTTGCAGGAATACGTCCTGGTCGCGCAGGATAAATTGGAAGTGACGGTTTTCCGACGCGCCAACAAGTGGCAGCCGGACATTGTTCGCCAGCCGGAGGAACTTCTGCATCTGCCCTCACTGGAATTCACCCTGCCGCTCAGCGCAGTTTATGAGAGCGTCAAACCGTAACTGAACTCATTGCGCATCGTCGGGTCGGACGAATCCATGAAGCTGCCGCCGTATTTGACGACGAACGTCTGGCTGCGGAAGCGTTGAATGTATGGCAACGCTTCGAGCAGCGTCGCGGCTTTGGCAATGAGGTCTTGCATCGTATCAAAATCCTTCGCCCCGGATTGAACATGGATTGGGCGCGGAATTCAAATCGTAACGGAGTTCGTCTTTCTCCGCGCAACAATGCACCGTTGCCGCGCCGCGCGGGTTGGCGTATAAATGTTATGCAGAACATGAAGCCGCTGGATTTCAGCAATGAATTGAATCGCCTGATGGACCCGTACTGGCGCAAGGCGCGCATTGCCGCGCGCCTGCTGCTCAAGCGCGAGGCAGGCAAACCGTGGTCGGCGCGCGACCGACGGCTGGCGGAGCGGCTGGCGCAGGACAACGGCGTGACCAACCGGCTGCTGGATCAGGCGTATCACTCACATCGGGCAAGGAGGAAAAATGGAGCTTCAATCCTGGGCTGGTTCAATTGACCTCTCCACGCGCGCGGCGGAGTTGTTGCGCAAGCTCGCTACCGCGCTGCCGCCAGACGGCGAGTTCACCATCACGGTCTTCGGGTCCGCGCCCATCCAAATCTGTGTGGACGCCACGCTCACCAGTGCGGACGTGGACGTGTTTTCCGATTTTGAACACTTGCGCGAAATCGCCGACAAGGCCGGACTGGGACAGGACAAGGCGGCGTTCTACGTCCAAGTTTCGAGTGAGTTGAACTTCCGCACCTCGCCGCGCTGGCGCGACCGTGCCCAATCGGCGCGCATCGGCAAAGTCACCTTCGTGTTCCCGCACCCGATTGACATCCTCATCGCAAAGCTGAATCGGCTCGACGACAAAGATGTGCGCGCGTTCGAAGTCGTCCGTGCCCGGACCGGACATCCGACCGAGGCGGAACTGATCAAGGAATTGCAACTCGCGGTGGATTTGTTCCG
>CAYHFK010000185.1:0-9820 GCA_964355895.1 uncultured Bifidobacterium sp.
CTCGTCCAAGTTCCCGTGACAAGGTTGGTGTTTTGTTGAAGTACGAAGCCGGTGACCGAAGTCGTCCACGAAAGCAGGAACGTGTTCGTGGTCGTGCGTTGGATGCTCAGTAGAGGCGCGGCCTCCGTTGACAAACCCGGAAATGCGTCCGGATAGAGCAAGCGTTTCAACCGGTAAAACCTCTTTGGGTCGGACGAGGTATTGGTCAGAACAAGCTGGCCGTTGGCCAGAAAGGGCACGTCAAATACAGGCTCCCAGAAATTTGTTGGGGAAAGATTGTCGGTGGTTTCAACTATGGAATTCGTTGCGCTTTCGGGCCAGGCCAGAGCGATCACGGTCAACATGGTATTGCTCCCGAACGCAGGGCCAGGCTCGAAACTAGCCGATAGCAGAGACAACGGGGGTCCGGGTGGAATGATATGCAGCGCCGCCGGCCCGCCGGTCGTGACAATTTCTCCGTTCACAACCAGATCATGGTCGCCCCTCGCGCCATCCTGAAAATAAAGAACAATCCGGTTCGAGAACAATTGTGCGCCCGTCGTGCCGTCATAGTTGAATTCATACCAGTGTGGCGTGGGGTTTCCCGGTGCAGGACCGTAGTTGAAAAATGTTGTGGCCGTGTAATCCACATTTGTCGCCGCATCCAGATGCAGGAAATTGGTCACGCCGATTGAACCGTTCACGAGGAGGTTCGTAATTCCAAAACTCAACAAACCGACGGGAAAAATGTAATTCGCCGGAAGAGTGGGGAAATCGGCCAAGCCCATCGGCGCGACAGCTTCCAAGACGGCTCCATTCAGGGTCGCCAGCGTCATCCACAAACCGGAAAAGGTTGGGAACGAAGCCACATGATCTTGTAACGAATCCTGAATGCCATCGCCATTGCCATCGCCCGATGGCCCGCCGCCCGCAGGTTGAATAGTGCCGGAAGGCAGGTTCGGCACATTCGCTTCTGTGCCCGGACAAAGACCCGATATTCCGGGCACGCAATCCTGGATCATCACTGCCCGTGAAAACTCCGATGTGTTCCCATCGGAATCAGTCGCCGTCGCCGTGAGAAATTCACCCACTGCGGCGGTTGTCGTCAGTACAGTATCGATCACTCCTTCTCCCGCAAAACCGACGTCGATGAAAACCGAACCCAGGAAATTCCTGCCTTCACCGAATCCGGTGGGATTTGCATTGGGGCTGGAAAAGAATTCCATGCTATAGACGCCGGGCTTCGAATCCAAGCCACCCTTTATATGGAGTTGGTCACCTGACAACATGGCGCCCACATGAGGGTTGATAGGCGAGCTGAAAGTCGGGTAGTTCTGCAGGCCGTTTGGGCCGGAGTCAAAATCACCTATGTCATTCTTGTGCTGCACATGATTGAAAGAGATTCCAAGACCGACATTGTCGTAGATGCGGTTCCTGCTGATGTGGAATTGCCCCGACACGACCAGCGTGATTCCGGCGGGACCGTAATAAGGCCCAAACTGCGGCCGAGCTCCATTGGCTGAAATCGTGTTTTGAGCAATTACTGTGTGCATATCACCTCCACCCAGGATTCCCGAATCTCCGTTACCACGGATCTGATTTCCTGCGATTGTCAGTTCTGTATTATCGATTAGATCCACACCCTCGAGCTGGTTCGAACTGATGTTATTGCTGCGGATTTCACTCAGGTGACTTCTCTCGGCACGAATACCCGTCAAGTTCGGTATGGCGAAACCATCGGAGGTGGTTCCGACCAAGTTGTTTTTGACCATAGTATTCTCGTCTCTGACCAGGTTGATTCCCATGCTCCATCCTCCGATCTGGTTGCCCTCGCTGGGACTTTCTCCCCCCAGCACATTGTTGTTCGCGTCTAATACCAAGATTCCTCCACGATCCAGATAAAGCCAGGAGTCAACAGGGCTAAACTGATAACGGATGATTTTTTCCCCGCCACGGTCCGTCCCGATCAGATTATTAACCACGATGTTTTCATTTGCTGCTCCATCCAGCACAATGCCATAAGTGCTGTTGGCGATGACGTTGCCCGCAGCGGTGCTTCCGATCCGGTTGAATCTGGCGTTGTCTGTGATTACTACACCTGCAACAGGTATTCCCTTCTCTTTTCCCCCTGCCGGGTTGGCGAAAACGTTGTCGCCAGTCGGATTCAATCCGACAAGGTTCCCTTCGACTTGATTTCCAATGGCACCAGCGCCAGTGATCAATATGCCCGGCGGCATATTATACGAACCAAAGTTGACCCGGGAAATCGCGCCGAACATGCCCGAGATCACGTTGCCTTGCCGGCCTCCTCCGGAACCGCCAATCAGGTTGTTATCCGATTCAATGCCAATCCCGGCTCCTTTCAAGTAGGTGTAAAAAAAGAATGAGGACGAACCCTCTAGCTGACGGACACCAGCTGACCCATTCGCTGCGGGAATGCTTTGTGAACCGGTCATCTTGAACCCGATATGATTGCCCTGGATGATCGCCCCGCCCGCCCGCAAGCGCACTCCGCAGAATGGGAACCGGCAGATGGATAATCCGCGAATTTCACAATCCCGCGCCTGGATGTCCAAGCCGCTCGCCCCTCCATTCCAATTCAAAAGGCCGCTAAAGGAACCCCAAATCTCCGATTCGAGCATAGCTGGACGATGGACTAGCAGCCCGTCAATTTCGATCACTGGTACGCTGGAGGACGGGTCTTGCGACCAGCCGTCAATGATCACTGCATCAAGAATATTGGAAAAGGCCGTGCCCGGTCGGATCAGGGGATTTCCCCCACGGTAATTCGGATCACCAGCGGGAATCTCGAACTTGATGATGTCCTTGCCCGCTTTGCGATTGGCGAAATCAATCGCACAACGTAACGTGGTTTGCAGACCGGGTTTATTCAGGTCGACGTCCGGCACGTTGTCGGTCAGGCTGGCATCCGCTTCGTCGCCGGTGGAGTTGACGACGATTTCGGTGACGATTTCGGTGACGGCTTCGACGATGTCGAGGATTTCGCCGGGCCTCGACGGCTCCTCCAGTTGCAGCAACACGCGCATCGGATCGCCGGGCACAGCGTTGGTGGGCGTCATCTGGACGGTGACGGTGTGGGTGGCGTTGGTCGGAAGTTCCGGGAACGTCATCCCGGTGGCGCGCAGCGTGGCCGAGATGTCGTTCCCGTTGAACAAATACTTGAGGCTCCAACCGGCGTCGCTGTCCTCGCGAATCTTCAAGACGAACGTGCGGGGCACATGCTCGTCGTTCTGCATGCGGACGTGGAACTCGGAGAGTTCGGCTTGTGCGACGGTGTTGGTGCGCACCTGGGCGCCGGCGGGATTGGACTGGTATTCATCGTTGATGGCGTAACGGGCCGCGCTCTCGGTGGCACGCTTGATGAGTAAATCCCCCTTAAGCTTGATCTGGACGGCTTGGCTGGTCACGCGCCCGGAGGTAACAGCCGAACCGGCTTTCGTACCTTGAACCTCTCCCTCAAATCGGACTTCCCCGAAATTCGTCGCTGTGTACAAATTGGAGAAAGTGGCACTGGCTCCGCCCGCCAGATTCGGAATCATAACGGGCAATGGCCCGGACGCGAAGCTGACCCCGCCGTTTCCAAGCACGGTCAGCGGCCCGGTGGGCTGCACGTTCTGAAAAGATTCTGTCGTCCGATTCCGCACGGTGAGATTCACCTGGATCGGTTCGCCCAAGGAGGCGACGCGAGGGATTGCCGTAATGATCGCAGACATGGGCAGTTCCACGAACTTAATCATCGCCGGTGACAGGTGGGTTTCCACCGGACCGCAATCGCTCGTGCCCCGGATCGAGAAGGAACCCGCGTAATCACCCGTGTTGATAGCCTCCCATTCAAAGACCGATTTAGCGAACTGACCCGGCTCCAGGGTCGTGGGAATCGGCGGCTGGGGATCGGACACCTGACGGAAGAGCGGTGATGCCGGAGCCAGTTCAACGATCACGTTCCGCAAAGCCACCTGTCCGATATTATTGATGATGGCACGAGCGCTGAAGCGGTTCCCCACCCGCACGGAAACCTTGCCATTGATAAACTCGAATCCCGTAAGTTCTGAGGCGCTCAGGCTGATCTCCGGGCAGGCCGGGCGTAGAATCAAGTTCCCCCAACTAATGTCATTGGCGTCATTGATAAACGTGTCGCTGCTGCCATTCGGGTTAAAGCCAGGGATCGCGTTCGATGTGTGGTACGCCGCCAGCACCTGCCTGATGTCCGTTCGCGCGCCGTCGGGACTCCAGATAATCCCGGGCCGCGCGGCAACATAGCCGCTGTTGTTGATTGCTGTCGGCCGGGCGTTGCGTGAATCCGGCAACAGTTCCCCGTCGCGAGTCGCCGAGTACTCCAATGAACCAGGGGCGTCGAACACAATCCCGGCATAACTGCCGTTATCATTGAGCACCAGATTGTCTGTGCCCGCCGGTCCCGGGGGTGGAAGCTGGCCGAGATTGTTCAGATCCAAACCCTGAGTTTGTGCCAGGACGAGCGGCGTCACGGTGCCGCCCGGACTGACCCGGTAAAAATTGTGACCGGAGTTCACGGAGTGCGGCGCTCCCTGGATGATCATTTCGCGGGTGCTGTTGATCCGGTAACCGCGCGTGCCGATGGGGCGCTGATTCTGGTCCAGCGTCTCGGCGAGCGCGCGCACCTGGGGATACAAATCATCCAGATATTGCAAACGATTGGTCTGGGTCCAAATGAATGACCGTTCCGCCGGGTATCGCTCCCACCCGATCACCACGCCTGTATCGCTGATATCCTCGGCGATCGAGAAATGACCATTCGTGATGTTCGATTTTAGAAAGCTGGCCCCAGCCTCGGGGCTGTAGATTCCAGCGTAACCAGTCAAGCCTGAGCCTGCTATTACCCCCGCCACCGTCGCGACCTCCACCGTTCCACCGAGTCCATCGTCAAAGGGTTGCCGATTATTCAGCGCACTGATCGAGGAGTAAAGCCCGCCGACAGGAGGAATGGCGTAAACGTCGTACTTCTTTCCCAGCAGATCGATGGTGAGGATGGAACGTTGGGCCTGGACCTTCCCAACAAGTATCACGGTATCGAGGCAAAGGACGACCAGCGCCGGGAAGAGAGTTCGAAACAAGGACCCACCGGTTTTCATAGAATTAAAATTCGCACACTCATGAATTGAATGGGACATATGCAAAGGCGACAACCCGACCACCGCTCCGAACTTGCCTCCTTGCTGAATTCATGCGCGCGATACGACACACCGCCTGCCTCTGTGTTGACCCACTCATGAGAACGGCTCTCCTGTATTAAGACCGGAGTGCTTTTGCAAACACTCTCCCGCGCGCACCAGATGAAAAGCAAGTAGCCTCTGACCTACCTTGCCGCCAGACCGGGACCAAATGGAGGGACCAGAGTGTGCCACGCCCTGGATGATTGGCCCAAACAACTCTGCGCCCAGGCACAAAACAACCCGCCATTGAAGAAGATACGCTTTCATGTCCAAGTTGAGGGGAAACTCATACCACAACCAGCGAGCGAATGCGACATTCAATTCCAAACTGCACCCACGACAGAAATTCAGTCAGTGCCTGATTGTGCGGGTAGGAGTTGGAGAAAATCAAAACCGCGCCACAGCAGGTCTGAGCGACATGATCTCTGGCACAAATTCCAGTGAAGTAAATTCCGTTTGCGGTCGCTTGCCCAACCTTGCACCTTGCGCATCACAATTGATATGCGAAACGACCAATCATCTCCAAACGCGTCACGAATTTCCCGGTTGCCTCACCACCCGTTGATCGCGCCGCGCCTGCCGGCAGCGTTCTTGTCGTTGATCGCCCTGACGGTCTCCGCCGCACCGCGCCACGTTTATCTTACTTGGCAAGGCGACACGAGCCGCACTATCACTGTCAATTACCAGACGTTCGAACCGACGGAAACCAGCACCGTCTATTTCGACACCAAGACCCGGAACGGGCGTCACGGTGATTACCGATACACGGCGAGCGGCAGCACGCATCAGATTCCGGGCCTGGCTGATGAACGAAGGGTTCATTGGGTCGAGTTGAGCAAGCTGACGCCGGGTAAGACGTATTATTTCATCGCCGGCGATCCTCAGCACGGGTTCACGGCTGAACGCAAGTTTCGCACGGTGACATCGGGGGTGCAGAGTCTGCGGTTTGTGGTCGGGGGCGACATGGGCATCAGTTCCGATGGGGCCGAGCTCCTCCAGCAATCGGCGAAGCTGTCGCCGGCCTTCGGCGTGGTCGGCGGGGATATCGCGTATGCCAATGACGCGCTGACGAATTTCGCGAAGTGGGACGCCTGGTTGGATCATTGGGAAACCAACATGGTGACGCCGGCCGGTTACACCGTTCCCATGGTGCTGGCCATCGGCAACCACGAGGTGCGGGGCGGCACGTCGGCGTTCATGACCAATGCCCAATTCTTTTTTCGTTACTTCGCGCAAGACCACGAGCGGAGCTACTGCACCCGCACCTTCGGCAAGAACGTGGCGATGTTCCTGCTCGACTCCGGGCATATCAGCCCGCACGGTGGGGAACAAGCCGCCTGGCTGGACGCGCAACTCTTGGCGCAGCGCAAAGTGCCGAACAAGTTTGCCGTGTATCATGTGCCCTTGTATCCCAGCGTTCGCGCGTTTGATGGGGGCGGGTCGGTTCAGGGACGACAGGCGTGGCTGCCGATCTTCGACCAGCACCACTTGACAACGGCGTTTGAGCATCACGACCATGCCTTCAAACGCACGCCGTTGCTGCGCGAAAACAAATCCGATCCGCACGGCACCCTTTATCTGGGGGATGGCTGCTGGGGGATGGCCGCGCGCAAAGTGGACGCGGAGCGGCGGTGGTATGAAGCCAAAGCCGCCAGCCTCCAACATTTCTGGTGCGTGGACGTGAATCGCAGCAAGGTGGAATACCGGGCGGTTGACAAAACCGGACAGGTCTTCGATGTGTATCCACCGAACGCAGCGGGAGCAAAGGCCGCCGACAAAATTTACGAATCGCTGATGCGGCCCAAACCGGCCACGCCCTGAGCGAACCCGCGCCGCCTCAAGCTGCGCCCGCGCCCGCGCCCGTTTCCGCCGCCCGCGACTCCTGCCATGCCCGCAGCCGCGCCATGTCCCGCCCCACCGTCCGCGAAGCGACATACAACACCACCGCGAGCGCCAGGCACAGGATGGGGATCACGTACATCGCGTTGTGAAGCCCGACCGCTTTGAACGGTTCCGTCATCACCGTCGCCCCGGCGGCGGTCATCGCCCGGCGCGCGAAATAGTCACTTAACATTCCGGTACCCAAAGGACCCAGACTCCCCCCGAGCACGTACATGGCAAAGAAGTAGATGGCCATCGCCGTCCCGCGCAACGCCGGTTCGACCACATCCTGGATCGCGGCATAAACCGAGGAGTAATACACATACACGCACGTCAACCCGGCCCCCATGAGCAACACAAAGGGCACCACCGCTCCACCCGGCTGCCGCAAAGCCAGGTAAACGCACGGGGCCGCCACCGCCATCGCCACCGCGGACAACATCAATCGTCCGTTGGTTCGCGCGCCGCCAAACCGATCCGCCGCCCAACCGCCCGCCAGCAGGCCCACGGCGCCGGAGATGCCGAAGAGCAGCGAGGCCGCGAACGCCGCCGCTTTCAAGTCGAGCGCGTGATACCGTCCCAGGAACACCACCATGAAGGAAGACGCCGCATACATGTTGAAGTTGTGCAGCGCGCCCGAAACGATGATCCAAAGGAGCGTTGGGATGCCGAGCACCACGAGGTACGGCGATCCGGATCGGTGGGCCGTGTCCACGCGGCCTTCGCTGGCCCCACGTCCCGGCTCCCGTATCCAAAGCGCCAGGGCCGCGAGGACCAGGCCCGGCAGACCAGCGACATAGAACGCCGCCTGCCACCCGTACGCGTGCGCGACCAGTCCGCTGATCAGGAAACTAAGAAACATTCCGACGGGCAGGCCAAGCATGAAGATGGACAATGCCCGGGCCCGTTGCTTCGGCGGGTAGAGGTCGCCGATGAGTGAATTCGCCGCCGGCGCGCAACTCGCCTCGCCCACGCCGACACCCAACCGCGCGACGAACAGCAGCCAGAAATTTTGCGCCAGCCCGGACACCGCCGTCAGCAAACTCCAGGCAGCGCAGCCGGCACTGAGCAGCCACTTGCGGGGCCGCGTATCGGCCAGGCGGCCAAACGGCACGCCCACAAAGGCGTACAAGAGCGTGAAAGCGGTCCCGAGCAGGCCGAGGGACGAATCGCTCAGCCCCCACTCCTTGCGGATCGGTTCAGCGACAACCGCCAGAATCTGGCGGTCATAGAAATTCATCGTATTGATGCCGAACAGCACCCAAAGGGCAAAGACTCGCTTGCGGTTTTCGTTAGTCATGGGATTGAGCGGCGCGATGTTGCTGCCGGCCACTGGCGGAGTCAAGGCTGCCAGCGCGCAGGCTGCCAGCGCGCAGAACTCCATGGCCGGCCATAAAACGAGAAAGTCGAAATGTAGGCAGACAGCTCGGGACGACGAATGCTGCGCCCGCCAGAGCCAGATTATTCATTACGCCAACGGCGAGCGCGTCAAGATTTTCGGCCACGGCGGCGGACGCCGTGAGGCGGAGCGGTTGAAAATTTCGTTCCTCGGCGAAGTACAGATTTGCAGCTAAATCCGGGAGGGTGGTGTCCGTGCCGGGCCAGCCGATTGGGCAGGTTTTTCTTCAAATCGCGGAAAGCTTTGGGAATGATCTGGGTTGAAGGTGCTTGGGGGTGTTGGGAAGAATGACATGAAAAGGTTGTTGTCAGACGCCGGGGGCAGGCGTAAGTTTTGCCTGTCAAATTCGTAATGGCTATGTCGGATGAAACCAAAGAACCAACGGCTGGCGATCTGCTGAAGAACTCAACGCTCTACCGCGAGTTCCAGGCCGAGCGCGAGGAGATTCTCAAACACAAGTGGATCGAGTCGGAGAAGGCCGGGCACGACATCGGCTTCGAGCGTGCGCTGACCGACTGGATCGTCAAGCACCGCTCCAAGTGGCGCAAAACGCGTCAGGCAGCGGCTCACAGCCATTAAGTAATTAAGTAAACCTGCTCCTTTAACGCGGCCCGGCGAGGTCGCCAAGGAAGCGCATGAAAATAACTTTTAAACCGGCGAACCTCCTCCCGCAGACGGGTTCGCTTTTTTCCCGGCGGTTCTTCTCCTCGCCCCGCTCCTCGTCATTCGTCATTCGTCATTCGGATTTCCACAATGCCTGAAGCCATCGTCATCCTCAACGCTTCCGCCATCCAGCGGGCGCTGACCCGCATTGCCCATGAAATCGCCGAGCGCAACGAGGCGAGCGCCGAAGTCGTGCTGGTGGGCATCCAACGGGGCGGCGGGCCGCTGGCGGAACGGTTGGCGACCCTCCTTGCCGGCATCTGGGGCCACCCGGTACCGTGCGGCCACCTTGATGTCTCCATGCACCGCGACGATCTCGATCAACGCGCCGCGCCGACCATTCATCCGACCGTCATCCCCTTCGACGTGAATGGAAAAACTGTCGTCCTGGTGGACGATGTGTTGTTCAGCGGGCGCACGATCCGTTCAGCGATGGATTCGCTCAATGATTTTGGGCGGCCCAAGTGTATCCAGCTCGCGGTGTTGATTGATCGCGGCCATCGGGAATTGCCGGTCAAGGCGGACTTCGTCGGCAAAAACCAGCCCACATCGCTCGCGGAGAAAGTTCACGTCCGCATTAGTGAAACCGGTTGTGAGGACGAGGTTGTGCTGGAACGGAACCATGCGGAGTGAAAACCAAAAGTATTCAGTGTTCAGTATTCAGAACCGGCAACTGAACACTGAA
>CAYHFK010000186.1:0-9816 GCA_964355895.1 uncultured Bifidobacterium sp.
GAATCCAACACCCTCGCCGCGCACGACAACTCCAGCGCGGCGTAACCATCAAAATTGGTCCAAGCGCTGGCTGCCGTGGCTCGGCGCGGTGCTGTTGGTGGCGCTGATCGTCATCGGCTTCATTCCCCGGCCCATCCCCGTGGAGACCACGCGTGTCACCCAGGGCAAGCTGCGCGCCACGGTGAACGAGGAAGGCAAGACGCGTATTCAGCAACGCTACGTCGTGTCCGCGCCGGTGGCCGGGCATCTGCGGCGGATTCCCTTCAAGGCCGGCGCGGACGTCATCGCGGGAAAGACGGTGGTCGCGGTGATTGATCCCGTTTCCCCGGCGATGTTGGACGCCCGCAACCGTGCGCTGGCCGAGGCGCGCCGCGACACGGCGGCGGCAAATCTCGACAAGGCGAAAGAAGCCCAGCGATACGCGGCGAGCGAGTTGCGGCGCATCGAAAAGCTGCTGGCCGAGAAATCGGCTTCGCAGCAAGAGTTGGAAAACGCACAGTGGCGCGAGACTTCCGCCGCGAAGGATTTCACCGCCGCCGGGAGCGCGCTGCGCGAGGCGGAGACGGAGTTGAAGGAATTTGCCGTGAGCGATGGTTCGGCGACGAACGTCGTTCGCGCGCCGGTTGAAGTCACCTCACCGACGAGCGGAAGGGTTTTGCACGTTTTCGAAGAGAGTACGCGGGTGGTGACGGCGGGAACGCCGTTGGTAACGGTTGGCGATCCCGCGAACCTGGAGGCGATCATCGAAGTGCTCTCGCGCGACGGCGCGGCGATTGCCCCGGGCGCAAAAGTGGAGCTGGAACAGTGGGGCGGGGGCGAAGCCCTGGCGGCGCGGGTGCGCTTGGTGGAGCCGGCGGCGTTCCTGAAAGTCTCCGCGCTGGGCGTCGAGGAACAGCGGGTGAATGTGGTGGTGGATTTCGTCACGCCCTATGAACAGCGGCGCAACCTGGGCGACAACTTCCGCGTCGAGGCGCGCATCGTGGTGTGGGAAGCGGACCAGGCGCTCAAAGTCCCGGCGGGCGCGTTGTTTCGACGCGGCCAGAACTGGGCGGCGTTTGTGCTGGCCGGTGGCCGCGCGGAGTTGCGGCGCGTGGTGGTGGGGCGGAGCAGCGGCAGCGAGATGCAAATCCTCGACGGCTTGAAGGACGGCGAGGAAGTGATTCTGTATCCGGGCGACCGCGTCAAAGCCGGGCAGCGCGTGAAGCCGATCCAGATTGCGCAGTGACGGAATACTTCCGCGGTTGAAGTCGTGCCGCTCGATTGCCGGCGGCAAGTTTTGGGAGAACGCTTACCACATCACCCAACAGCCGTCGTCGTCCCATTGTTGAGATCCCCGGTAAACGTCCATCTGCCGGATATTGTTCCAATGCACCGAGCCGTCGAGAAGTCCGACATTGCCACCGGACGCGCCGATGTCGGAGGCGGAGGTGCCGCCGGCGCCGGTGTTGCTATCGGGATCAAACTTTTGCAGTACCGCCCCGCTCCGGGCGTGGGGAGCAAATGTCTGCTTGTAGAGTGGCGACCAATCGTTCCTGTCCGAGAGGAGCGCCAGGTTGGTGCTGGCGCGCACTTCCAGGCCCGGAATGCGGTTCGAGTTCACGGGCGTGCCGTTAACGGTGCGTACGGTGAGCAGGAGTTGATTGGGTGGACCGGGCTGTGGTGAGTCGAGTTTCAAGTCCGGCAGCGAAAGATCGAAAGCCGCCGCGGCTGCCGTGCTGCGCATGTAAACCTTGCCATCCGCCACGGCGGGAGCGTTCCAGCACTTGTTGTTGTCGGGGTTGTAATCCGGCATCGCCAGGAACCGCGCCACCTCCGTGTAAGCATTGGTGTTCGGCTGGGCGAGCACGAGGGCGCCGCGTTCCGTGAGGATCAGCAGTTGATCGTCCACGAGCAGCACGGCGCCGCGACCAAATCCGTTCGTCGCCCACTTCTGAGCGCCGGTCTGCAAATCGATGCATCGCAACTGCGCGTCTGCATTGTCGGGAGTGAACTGGCCATAAAGATGGCCTTGATAACAAACCGGAGTTGACCAATGGCTCAAGAGATTGATGTTCGACCACAGCGGCGTGGTCACCCAGGTCGTGTTGGAAAGGGCGATGTGCGTGGCAAACGACCCCTTGAAGTAGTTGGCCGTCATGAAAACGATATTGCTGTGGACCGCCGGCGACGCCGCAAAGCTGGTGGAGTAGGTGAACGGATAGGGCGCCTTCCAGAGCAAGCCGCCGCTGGTCGGGTTCAGGGACACCAAGCCACTCTGCGTGGCGAAGATCAGTTGCCGCACCCCGTCGATGGTCGTCAAGACTGGCGTGGAATGCGTCATGGCCTCGTTCTGGGAACGCCAGGCCAGACTGCCGTCCGCGGTATGCAAAGCCATCAACCTTGAAGTTCCCGCGTTGGCGTTGAGGAAGACCAAGCCGGCCTCCACCAGCGGCGATGCGGCGTTCTGCCAGCCGATCACATCGCCACCATAAGTGATGCGGAGATCATTCGACCAGACCACCGCGCCGTCGGTCGCGTTCAACCGCAGCAGCTTGAGGTAGGAGGTCAGCACGTAAACCGATCCGTCGTCCACCGCGGGCGTTGAGCGCGGTCCGTCATCCGTTGTCCCGACGCCGCCGTCAGGGTAACTAACGATGTCGTCCACCGGTGTTGCCCACGCTTCCGTACCGTTGGTCGCGTTCAGCGCCACGCACACTTCCATGTCCGCGCCGTTCACTTCCCGATGCACCTGCGTCAGCGCCCGGCCGCCGGTGACCGCAAAGCTGGTCAGGCCATTGCCCAGGAAAACCCGCCACAAAGCGTTGGTGACGGACCCCGTCCATTGCTGGTTGATGCGGTCAGCAGAAACACCGTCGTGGTTGGGCCCGCGATGCTGCGGCCATTCCGCGCCGGCGCACGCGAGTTCAAGGCAGAGAACTATCAGCAACGCCGCGCATCCTGATTGCGGTTTGCAATAAGATGACCATTCCGCTCTCATGGTGTCCACGAAGACAGTCCGTGATCTCGGAGGAAATGCAAGCCGGGCTGGCCCCGTTGAACCGCGGTTGCCGAATGCGGTGGGCATGTTCCCTCGCCGCGCCGCAGTTGGATTTTTCCGGCCGCAGCGATTTCGCGTTGAGCCGGTCCCTGGTTATGCGCGCCAACCGTGGTTTTCGCGCACCTGAATCATGGCGGCCAGGATGTCGTTCCAGGTCTGTTGCTTCATGAGCGTTTCGTTCGGGAACATGCACCCATCCCAGCAGATGTGTTTGATCTTCTTCGTCACCTTGCCGGCGTCGTCGCGCAACCAGTAGCCGGCGTCGCGCGCAATGTTCAGTTTGCCGTTCGGATCGGTGGCGAGGCAATGCTTGCCGGTCTTGTCGTGCGAACCGCTGCCCTTCACGGTCGCGTCATTCTGGGCGACGTGAAAATCAATCGTCCACGGGCGCAGCGCCTTGGTGAGCTTCTTCATTGCCGCATGGAACTTGTCCGGTTCCCAACTGAAATTTTTCGGGACGATCCGATGTTCGGGCGCGTTGTCGCTGAGAATATAGAGAAGTGTGTGCGCCATGTCCGCCTGAAAGCCGACGAGCTTCGGTTGGCCGACTTCTTCGAGCAAGGTGACCATCCATTTCCACGAGTGCATGGCGCCCCAGCAGATTTCGCCCTCGGCGGCGAGGCGTTCGCCGTGGTCTTTGGCAACCTTCGCGCCTTCCTTGAAAGTTTTTGCGATCAGCTTCGTGTTGCCCTTTGGGTCCTTCTCCCAATCGGTCACGCCCGCCGCCGAGTCAATGCGCACGATACCGTACGGGCGCACGCCGAGTTCGCGCAGTTTCTTCGCGATCCGACACGCCTTGCGCACGGCAGTGACCCAATTCGCCCGCTGGGTTTCATTCCCCATGGCCGAGCCTTCAAACCAAACCGGGGCGACGACCGAGCCGACCACGAAGCCTTTGCCACGAATCTTGTCGGCGAGCGCTTTGATGCCGTCGTCGCTGATGTCAATGTTCACATGCGGGTCGTAGAGAAATAAATCCACGCCATCGAACTTGACGCCGTTGACCTCGGCTTTGGCGGTGAGGTCGAGCATCGTGTCGAGGTCAATGGACGGTTCGGCGCCGGGGCTGCCTTTGCCGACGAGGCCGGGCCACATCGCATTGTGAAGTTTGGGGAAATTGTTTGCGGGCTTGGTGGTGTTCATAGTTTTGTTGTTTCGCGCGTCGCCCATGGTTTGGAGAACGGGCAGGGAAAAACTATCAATCGCATCGTGTCCGGCAATGCCAAAGTGAGCTTGCGGCTGTGTTATGGATTTGCCTTCCCGGATTGTGCCCGGTTTAATCCCGCCCACAGCCACTGCGCATCCTCGAAGAACCGACAACCGGCGAGGCCGGGGCGGTGAGCCGATGCCGGCAAAACAATTATGATGAACCCAACCGTTCCAACCTCCCCGGACACTGCCCGGGCGTCATCGGCCCACCCGCCCGTCTGGCAACCGGTATTATTCGCCGCGCTGGCCGGCGGGATGGGCTGGGGCATTCGCGGCCAATACGGCCACGAAACCGGGGCCATGATCGCCGGTTTGCTCGTCAGTCTGGTGCTCGTGTTCTTGATGTGTCCGCAGGCGGCCTTGTTGCCCGCCGCCCGGGCGGTGGCCTTCGGCACGATCGCGATTGGCATCGGCGGTTCGATGACCTATGGCCAGACCATTGGGCTCACGCAGATTGCCCCGCTGATCGGCAATTGGGACGCCTGGCGCTGGGGCATGCTGGGGCTGGGGATCAAAGGGGCGATCTGGATTGGCTTCGCTGGCTTGTTCCTTGGCATGGGGCTGGGTGGCGTTCGCTATACTTGGCGGCAAATTCTGTTGCTGATGCTGGGCCTGCTCGCACTCTACGTCGTTGGTTGTTGGGCTTTGAATTCGCCCTTCGATCCAGCCAATAAAATTCTGCCACGGATGTATTTCTCCGCCTCGTGGCATTGGCAACCCGACGCTGGCGCCGAACTCAAACCGCGTCCTGAATGTTGGGGCGGGCTGCTGTTCGCGCTCCTCGGCGCGTGGAGTTGGGCTGGTTGGGTCCGCCGCGACCGCCTCGCCCGCAACCTCGCGCTCTGGGGCATGCTGGGCGGACTTGGATTCCCCATCGGCCAGTGTCTCCAATCGTTCCATGCCTGGAACCCGGAGATTTTCAAGACCGGCATCTGGGTCACGCTCGACCCGGCGATGAACTGGTGGAACTGGATGGAGACCACATTTGGCGCCGTGATGGGCGCGAGCCTTGGGCTTGGCCTTTGGCTCAACCGACGGCATATCGATTCAATGTCGGCCACAACTGACGCACCGCTCAGACCCGTCATTGAGTGGTCGCTGGTTTGCGTCCATGTCACGATGCTCGTGGTGTCAGAGTTCACGGAGATTCGCTGGGCGAATGCGCTCTACGATCCCGGCCTGATCATCGCCTTTATTCCCATGGTCGCGGTGGCCGGCGGGCGCTGGTGGCCGTTCCTGCTCGCGCTGCCGGTTACGCTGGTCCCCATCGCGGGCAAAACCATTCGTGACCTCGTGTACGAAGGTCACTGCATCGGCCCGACGGCCGGTTGGTTCTTCTACGCCATTCTGCCGGCGGTGTTGACCACGCTGGCGGCGCTTTGGTTTGCGCGGCAGGTGAATCGTGGAATCGGCGGTCGCGAATTTGCCCGGCGGGCATTGCTCATCAACGCCTGGCTTTACTTCGGACTGAACTACGCCTTCTTCAACTTCCCGTGGCCGTGGGCGAAATGGACCAGCCGTACGCCGAATGCGTTAGCGTTCACAATTTGCGTGGTGGGCCTCACCCTTGCCAGTCTTACGATCGGACGGCACGGTGAGAAAATTCTCCGGCCGCAAACGAACGCGTAACACCTGACGCTTCAGGAGGCCTCGCCAACTTCAACGGGTTTCGTTCACGGCGCGGAACGCCCAACGCAGCGGTCGGCGAAATCCAGGTACTGCTCCCAATCGTAATCGGTCAGGTCGTGCTGGCCTCGGCGCAGGTGGTAGCGGATGGTTTCGCCGACCGGTTGATCGGGCGGCGGGAACTCGGTGACGCCCAACCCGCCGGCGTTGAGCAGGTGATAGACCGGCTCGGCGTAGAGTGCGGCGAGAAAGGTTCCGCGCGGATCGGCCCAGCGATCCTCCACCGCGCTCGCAACATAAACCGGCCGGGGCGCGAGCAACGCCACGAGTTCGTGCTGGTCCACCGGCAGGCGCGATTCGTGGCCGGCGTATTGGGCGAAGTTCCCGCAAAACCAGTGCGGAAACGCGTGCGTGATGATGCTCACCGTCTCGCCGTAATTCCGCCGGCTCAAGGCCGCCCCGCCACAACCGGAGCAGTTTGAAATCACCGCGGCGAACCGCTCGTCATTGGCCGCCGCCCAGAGCGCCGTCTTGCCCATGCGCGAATGTCCGATCACGATCACCCGCCGCGCGTCCACGTCCGGCGCCGACTCGAAATAATCCATCGCGCGGCTCAGTCCCCAGGCCCAAAGACCGAGCGCACCGGCTTCGGTGGGTTGCGGCGGGCCGGGTTGCGTGCGGCCAAACAGCCGGGCCACACCCTGCCAGTAGTTCGTCGCTGAATCCGGCGCGAGTTCCTCGATGTTCAGCGAGACGAGTCCGTAACCGCGAGCCAGGATGCGATCCGCCGTTGCCTCGCCGATGCGCGCGTTTTCTTCGGAGGTTGGTTTCGGCGTGCCCGGAATTCGCCGTGCCACCGCTGGTCGCGGATGTGCGTGCGCGGTGTCGAAGACATGGAGACCAACGAACACCGGCACCGGATTGGTCGCGTGGTTCGGGAGGAACAGGGTGAAACGCGTGGCTGTGCCGTTGGTCACAGCGGTAACGTCCACTTCCACGTCCCGTCGGGTCGCGCGGCCGTCCAGCGCATGGCGATCCTCGCGGACGACGCGGAAGCGTTCCGCGGACGGACGCGGCGGCGGTGTGCCATAAACCTCCTGTTGAAACCGCCGCAGGATTTCCGGTCGCCGGAGGCGATACCACATTGCGGCGTTGGTCACGCTCCGACCGTCTTCCATCCGCAACGGATCGGGCAGCGTGAACGGGGCGACCTTGGCTTCATTGTAATTCACTTCGGCGGCCGTGCCCGAAAGCGTGCGAGCGGCGAATAAAAGCCCGGCGAGCCACGCTAATTGCCAAAGTTTGCAGGAAACCGGCCTGCGAACTTTCGGGCAACGGGATCGCCGCTTCCAAGCAAGTATGGTTCGATCGAGGACCATTCAATTCGTTCTCCTGGCGGGTGGCGCTACCGCTATCCTAGTGAGCGCAAGATCACCAAGACTGTGGAAACATCTACGTCGTGGTCCATGCGCTTCCATATCCAGGGCCACTGCATGGCAGATCGCAACGATGACCGTGCATAACCAAACGTGGAGTGTGACGCGGTCGCTCTTCGGCGATGGAAAGAGGCGTGACGGGTCTGAGCGCCACTTCAGCACGATTTGCGCAAGGTTTTTTCCGGATACAACGGAATGCGCGTATGGGAACCAAAGCCCAAACTCGTGACGATAATTCGCCTGATTTCTGATGAAGGAGAGCCACGATCCAGCATTCTGCCCTTCTTGCCGGAGAAGATCGTCGAGTTCCGAAAGCTGTAGTGCGACGGCGTTAAAGCCAGACGAAACTGATAGAAGGTGATTTGAGGCAGTCCGAACCTGGTTCGCGAAGACTTCCCACAGGATTTCGTGACTTCCTTTGCGTGCGGCGGCGGATTTCTTGAAATGAACCTCACTTGGTTTTGACGTGACTCGGGCGGTGTAAAAGCCGCTTTCAAACCCATTCGCTGGCAGGACGCCCAGTGCGTTTGCAACACGGTCGAGGGCTGCGATTGGAACCGCGTCCAGTTGCACACACGCGGTTCCAAACATGCGGAGCAAACCATGCGCAGCGTAAAAGGCAGCGTAGTATGCACGAATTAATATCCACGCGGCTGATTTTGGAAGAACGTCCACCGCTTCGATCCCAATCATTGTTTCAAATGAGGCAGATGCCATGCGTGACGAATCGTGAGCGATGCTCCTGATCCCGCCCTCGACGTCTAGCATCTGGATAGTGAACTCGTCACGGCCTGAGACATTCATGAATACGAAGTCTCTAGCGGCTATCCACTGAGCGAACCCTTGGCTGGTGACCCCGCCGATGTTGTGAAGGTCACGCAACCAGAAGTGCCTTAATCCCTCCTCAAAGTTGCCCATGCGCGCTCACAAAGTGAAATGCTGCTTTAGTGCTTTGGACAGAAGTTCGAGGAGTTCTACGTGACTCCGAGCAGGCTTTAACAGATCGGCAGGTTTGATTTTCTCAAAGACCGACTGCAAAACTGTAGAAAAATTATCGGTGGTGTAGGCCAGCGATCGATCCTTAATCCGCCCACCAACTTCGGGGAAGAACTGCATCATCGCACGAAAAACCGTAGGATTTACGACAGCACGCTTTGCGTTGAGCCTGGAACATCCTTCCAAGAAAGCACGGACGTATGCTTGGAGAACTTGATAGACATGGTCGCTTTCGGCGTTTTCAAACGCAGGGTGGAGGGGCTTCAATCCTGCGTTAAAGGTGACGCGGCTGATTTTTCCAGCTGTCCTCTCGGCTGGACTCATTAAGCCGAAGAGCGGGCTGGCCGGATCCGTGTGGAACAAATCAAACACTTCGCTGAACAGTCTTTCGGCATCTGTTTCGTATTCGGCTAGTTTCTTGATGTCCAAGAGAAGCTCGTTTGGAACAGGTCGCTGCTTCGTGTTGATGTCGATGAACAGGCGAGACTCGTCCCGTTTTGGGAGATTGTTGTAGATCACCACTGGAACGCGAAGTTTAGTTTTTGCCAATGAGAAGCCATAAACACGATGCTGCCCATCCAGCACGAGAAAGGCCTTCCGTGCAGCTTTGAACTCAACAGTCTTCCCTTTGCCAATCACTTTGAATTCCGCTTCAGGTTGAGCCGATAGCACAATCGAATTTGGAATCGTCCCAAAGCCGGTGTCGATGTAATCGGCGATTTGCCTCGCGCGATCTTTGTCGAGGACGCGTTGAAAGCCCGCCTCAGGATCTTCCGCCCTTGTAGTTACGAAGCACGTCTTTGCGAGAACATCGCTGGGGACGGTCAATGTGTAGAAGCGATGGTTGCCCTGAGTGACGAGACTCACCGAATACCGGTGCAGTTGGTTTTCGCCTCGGTATTCTTGAAGCGACTGTTTAGAAAGTTGCTCTGTCATACAGTTGAGTAGTTTTTCAACGCGCGAGAGTCGGTGGGATTTATTCTCCCGGATTCAATCAAACTTGTTCTTCTGATACGCGCCCATCGCCGGCGCGCCGGGATTCGCGTCGGGGCCGAAGTAGCGGAGGCAGACGAGCGGTTCGGTCTCGCTGGTGTTCTCAAAAGTCACGCCCGCCTTCGCGCCGTCCTCGGTGCAAAAATATTCATCCTCGGTCAGTTCGTGGAAACGGATGAGTTTCGGGCTGACCAACGGCTGGCCGTTGATCTTGCCGCTGCCTTGCACGCAAATGAGGCCGTAGGCGCCGTTGTCTTTCACCGTCGCCTTCACGCCGGGGTTTACCGTCAGTTCCTTGGCAGTGAAAAGCTGTTCGCCGTCCACCTTGCCATAGACGATCCAGCGGTCCACGAAGCCTTCCTTGCGGGTGTCGGCCACGGGGACGGGTTCGAGGTAGTGGTGGTCCTTGAATTTCGGGTCCACGTTCTTGTCCCAGTCGAGCTGATCCACGATGAAGTCGAGGTCCTTGTGCTTGCTCTTGGGCATGTCTTTCACGAGCAGACTCCACGGCACTTCGCG
>CAYHFK010000187.1:0-5079 GCA_964355895.1 uncultured Bifidobacterium sp.
GTTGTCCACGAGAAAGCCGTGATCCTTCCCGGGCGCAATCCACGAGTGGCCGCCGTCGGTGCTGAAGATCACCCGCAAGCCGCCGTGGCCGGGCGCGTAGGAACCATGCAGACAGACAAGTGTGCCGTCGCGCAATACGTAAAGACTGGGCGCAAACATGCGGAAACCGAAAGTCACGGGCGGCGTCCAAGTATGGCCATTATCGCGCGACTGCGGCCGGGTCGGTCATCTCCGCAAGCAGCGATTTTATGGTGATGGGTTCAGCGGCGATGCCGACAGCGGCGAGAAAGGAGCTGGTGGCTAACGCCGCCGTGAGCTGTTTTGCGCCTTTTGTTTTCATCATTGATTGGGATCGTTGGCTGTCACGCCAGCAGTTCGAAGGCTATTTTCAATTCTGCACTTTCGGTGAGGAGTAATTGTCAGAGGAGCCGGATCACAAGCTGACCGCCGCCATCAACCGGGCTAAACCGGCTGGGCCCTGTCGTGATGCTGGTTGGACAACGCCAGTGGCGTTTCATGCCGTTCACGGATCAATCTTCGCCTCCTGTGCCGCGTTGACCGTCCAGGAGATCTCAGGATGCGGCAAATTGTCATTATTCCATCGCCGTCGCCATGAGTCGTTTTTGGGATCTATAATGTCCTTCCGCCGGGCAACCTCGGAATGACCGTCGGCGAAATTTAGAACCGTCCGGTGCTCATGCCGATTGGACGGCCATTGATCGGCTTCTTTTGGGTCAATGTTGCCATCGAAGCTTCCGTCCGGTTTGCTGTCCGTGATCACGATCATGTCGGCGGGATGTTTGACTTGGGTGTCCTTGATCTCACCCACCCCAGCCACATTGACGTCACCGCCCATTCCCAACTGCCCGGGGCCAGGATTCTTGAGGCCCCAGTCATTGTAGCCATACGAAAAGCGGCTGGTCTCCTTGACTCCGAAACGATCAACCCCGCCCGTCGGCGCGTTTGCGCCCAGGGTATGGTTCGCGTTGGTATCCCAGGCAGAATTGGGATTGGCCGTGGGACACCAGAAGGCTTTGCGATTATCACCCATGTTGTTGAGGATTCTGGTCGGCCAGACATAATAGAATGGCGTGCTCAACCAAAGGCAGCCGGGGTATTTCTGGTAGTCGCCTGCATACATGGCGGTGGCCAGCCCAATCTGGCGCAAATTGTTGAGGCAGGCGGTTTGTTTGGCCTTGGCTTTGGCTTTGCCCAAGGCGGGCAACAGCATGGCCGCCAGAATGGCAATAATCGCGATGACCACCAGCAGTTCAATCAAGGTGAAGCCCGACCGCCAGGCGCTTTTTGAATTTTTCTTGGTCCACATAGAAATTCTCCTGCTCCCCATAGATAATTGACGATGGCCGACAACTCGCAGTCTGGGCACTTCCGGGAGTCAGGATTGCGAAGCTAAAGGCTTTGGCGGGTTGTGTCCACAGCCCATTTTTTGGAGTGATGGCGCGCCTCGTTTCACACTCCGCAGGTGTGCGTTGCCGTGTGCGTCGTTGACCACCGGTCGTCCCTTTCGGTTGGCGCTGACTGGTTTGGCCGCCATTCTGCCACTGGTTTGAGCGGAAAGGTTCGGCCTTGCGATCCTCGTCACCGCGTGTTGGAGCCGGCGCTCGGCGTCCCAGCCTCAGAGCCAGCGGAGCGCGCAATAGTTGCAAACGAGATGAAGCGTATTGTCGCAGACAATCATGAGCCAGGTGGCCAGCCAGACGGGCACGCTTTTGTGGTAGCCGGTTTCGGAACATTCCGCCCAAGGATGATAGCCGGGAGAAATCCAGTTCTTCACCCACACCAGATAGCGAACCAGTTGAAAGCGATCAATGACGAAATGTGTCAGAAAAATCACCCCCACGGCCCCGGCGGATCCGATCAGGAAAAAGGGAACGCTGTAAACCACCGCATGACAGAAGGCGGGCCATGAGCGCCGGGTCTTGTTCCTGGCCATCCAGTCACTCTGCGTGATGTAATCGCCAATGAGATGCAGAATCAGTTGTTCCATGTGTTCAATCCCGGAAAATCATGGCCCCAAGACCACGCGATAAATTCTTTGCGGTGTCTGGCTGCCGCCATCGTCAATCTGGCTGGCGGTCAGACTGGCAGCTTTGATGGGCGCTCCCAGGTTCACCCAGCCAGCCGTATCAACCGCGTCTTTATACTGGACTTGATAATTCCGGCCGATCGCACAATCCCATGAAAGAACGGGGCTGCCGCTCGCATTGGTTTTCAGGAGCGTGAGGTTAAAGGGCACCAGCACCACGCGCAGCAATTCGTTGTAGGCATCCGCCACGACCAGCGAGCCGTCCGGAGCGACGGCCAGACCGTAGGGATTAAAAAATCGCGCCGCACCGTTGCCCCCGTCCGCGGCTCCGTTGCCCCCCGCCCGCCCGGTGACGGTGCTGACTCGGCCGTCCTTTGAAATTTTACGGATGACGTGATTACCCGAATCGGCGACAAATAAATTGTTCCTCCGGTCCAGCGCCAACTCCGCCGGTTTGCAGAACTTCGCCGCCGGCGCCTCGCCGTCCCCCCATCCGTCCCCCCCGGGCCGGCCGGCCCATGTGCTCACCACACCATCCGGGGTGATTTTACGAATGGTGTGGTTGAACGAATCACTCACAAACAGATTGCCTTGGTCGTCCAACGCCACGCCCACCGGTCCATTGAACCGCGCCGCCGGGCCGACGCCATCGTGGCTGCCCCAATTTTCAGGGCTGCCCGCCAAAGTTGTCACCACGCCCCCTGAAGAAATCTTGCGGATCAATTGATTGCCAGTGTCCGCCACGTAAATCGCGCCATTCGCGCCGACGGTAATCCCCAGCGGCGAATTAAACCGGGCAGCCGAGCCGGTGCCATCTGTAAAACCGCTCTGGCCAGGGCTGCCCGCAATCGTAGTCGCGGCGCCCGCGAGGGTGACTTTGCGGATGGTGTGATTTCCGGTGTCGGAAATATGGAAATCACCATTCGGGGCGATGGCAATTCCGCTGGGCGTATCGAACTGCGCCTGGAGGCTGCTGCCATTGTTGCTTCCGCGCGTTCCCGCCTGGCCGGCAAAGGTGCTGACCAAACCATTCGTGCCGAGTTTACGGATGACGTGATTTTGGCTGTCGGCGATGTAAAGGTTGCCCACGGCATCAGCGACCAGGGCGGCGGGATCGTTGAAGACCGCTTTGGTTGGCGGGCCATTGGTGAGGCCGCTGACCAGCGCCAGACCGGCCAACGTCGTCACATTGTCTTGCGCACGCAAAGACACGACCGGCGAAAGCAGCGCAAACAAAACAATTCCGGCCAGGCGGCTTTTCATGGACCCCTCCGCAGCAACCGGTCGCGGCTGGCGCGCGAAACGGCGGTTTCCTCGACCGGCGATTTGAATTCATTGTCCGGCTTCAACTCGGCCCCTGACTTGGTCTGCAATTTGCCATCCTTCAAAACAACGGCCTCGACGGTGAATACTGAATTGCTCTGCGAATAAAACGTGTGCATCTCCTCCAGGTTGAATGGGCGCGACCCGCGCCGGCCAAACACGACGGTTTGATTGCCGCTCTCGTCCACCACGCGGTCGCGATCCAGTCCGCGCGATACGGCGACCGCCGCCTCTTTCGTCGGGTAAGTGGCGATCAACTTCGGATTGGGCGCCGGGCTGAAGCCCATGTGGCCGGGCACGTTTTCCGGTGAAATCATTTGCAGCACGCGCAGGCCGTTTTTGCCGTCGGCGACGAGCGCGAACATCGAGGCGTTGATCGAGCCAATTTGCACGGCACGGGTGTCCGTGAGCGCGCCCTCGGCATTATACATTTGCGCCAGCCGCGGCTGCTCCGGGTTTTCGATGTTGACGAACGCCAATCCTTCGGGGCCGTTGGCCACGTAGGCGTAAGTTCGGGCGAGATAAAAACGTTGCGCGTGCTTCAGCGGAAGGGTGGCTCCGGGAATCAGGCGTGGCTTCGTCGGCTCGGTGATATCCACGACCTTGAACCCTTCAGCATCGGTCACGAACGCGTAGCGGAACTGCACGCTGACGGCGCGCGGGTTTTTCAATCCGCTTGTCAACTCGCCCACGAGGGTCGGGGCTTCAAGCGCATCGTTGCGCAAGCCGACGACGAACAAACCATTCTGGCCAACCACGTAAAGATTCGTCCCCGCCATGAAGCTGTGCATCGCGCCGGTGAGCTTGCCGTCCGGGTTGAAGCGGATGACTTTTTCCTTATCCAGGAAATTGTTACTCGGATCGCCGTCCACCAGCGTGCCGACCGTACACATGACCAAGCCTTCGTCGCGGTCCGTGACAAAGACCCAGGCGTAGATTGGGCTGACGGGCTGCTCCTCGTTCTCCGGCCGGCGGGTGCGCAGTGGGTCAATGCCCAGGGTGCTCGGCAACGTGACGCTCGTGGCGTATTTGGTGCGGACATAAGTGCGCTGGCCCAGCGGCGACACGGGCGCAGTGACGATGCGCTCGGAGAACCCCTTTTGATCAATGTTCGCCACGTCGAAGACTTCAAAGCCGTCCGCACCGTTGGCCGTGTAGAGGTATTCACCGCGCAACGTCAGATCGAGAATTTCCTTTGCATGATGATGGTGGGCCTCCTTCAACCCGGCGCGGTTCTCCGCGACGTGCTGCTTGAAATTGTCGGGGTAAGCCAGCTTGTGCAGGTGACTGCCCAGCGCGGCCTGGGGTTCGTCCTGTTCCGTCCACACGACGGCGGCGAACCCGCCCTTGCCTTCGCCGACGTACGCGTAGCGTCCGAAGAAATTCACCGTGCCCGTGCCAAAACCAAGCATTTGCGCCATCCACGCGTTGTTGTCGTTCTCCTTTGAAACGTGGCAATCCGTGCAAGTCTTCGTCGTGCCCTTGCCACTGGTCGTGTGCGGAAAATGGGGATTGAACGCCTGACCGCTGTAGCCCTCCGCGCTGACGGTCTGCTGCTGTGAATAAATCCATTCGCGATTCGCGTTCTGCGAACCGACGATCACGGCGGACGAGGAGCGCAACACCGCGAGCCGGTTGCTCTTCACCGTGCTGTCAATGCCGAGTTGGAAAACGTCGTCCCGCACGACCTGCGGGTTGTAGGAAGTGAA
>CAYHFK010000187.1:5179-9795 GCA_964355895.1 uncultured Bifidobacterium sp.
CGCCGCAGCGTTTTGGCGTAAGCCGACTTCGCGTTGTAGTGCGACGACTTGGGATCAATCGTGTCAATTGTCTGCGGTATCTCCCAGCGCAGGTCGGGCGTCATCGTGGAGCGCTGATACAATTTATTGCCGTCCCAATAAAACCGCGGGCCCTGCGGCGTGTTGCTCGCGCGCAGATCAATCTGGCCGCCGTTGCCGGAGGTGACCAGCGTGGGCCGCGCGTTGATGGTGCCGTGGCAGTCAATGCACTCGATGGTCGTGGCCGCGCGCGGCTCGCCGTACAGCAGCCCGTTGCCATGCACGTCGGTCTTGAAGTGGCAATCGGCGCACTGCATCCCTTTCGCGAGATGCGCGTCCTTGAGATGAATCGCCTTGGCGAACTTCATCGGGTCCTCGTGCGCAATTTTATTGTCGTCGAGATCGAGCAGGTTGCCGTGGCGATCTTTCTTGAACACCGCGCGGAACACCCAGCCATGGCCGTGATAATCAGCGAACTGCGTTTCCTTCAGCTTCGGATTCAGTTCGGCGACTTTTTCCAGAAATTCCAGATTGCCCCACAACCCGCGCGCGGCGGCGGCTTCAGGATTGTCCTGCACGGCGCGCACCATCTCCGCGTCGGTCGGATTCTTCTGCTGTTTCGGATACATGAATTCACCGTCGCTCTCCTGATCCCACCAGATGTAGCCGAGGTAGGGATTCACAAAGAGATTGCCCTGGTGCATGTGGCAGTTCATGCACTGCGCGGTCGGGATGGCGCGGGTGAACTGGTGTTTGATCGGATGGCCGCGCTCGTCTTTGCGAATCGCCTTGTCGTCGGTGAAACTCAAACCTTGATGGCCGAATTTTGAATACCAACCGGAATGGGTCGGTGAACGGTCGTTCGCATAAACGACGTGGCACGCCGTGCAGCCGCTGGAGCGATAATCGCCCGGATGATTGTTCGAGCCCATGAAGTCGAGCAACGGATCGTGCAGCCGCGTTTTCTGCAAATTGAGGAAGACCGGGTCAATGCGATTGAGCGTCCCCAGGCCACGTTCGGAAAGGCGGCGCGCCGGTTTTCCGGGCGGTTCGAATGGATTCGGGTTTCCAAGTTGGTTCTGTTTTTCGCCCCCGCGCTCGAAGATGCGGAGCAGGTTGCTCGGCTGGCTGAGGGCAAAACGCGGCAGCGGATCAATGAACGGCAGAATGCCGTGTGCTTGCGTCATCTCCGGCGTCACCGGAATCGGACTTTCCAAGCGCAACGGCACGCCGTCCAGTCCGTAAGCCTGGCCGAAGCGATAATTCTTGGCCGGATACGCGCCATTGTTGTACAGCGCCGCGCCCCAGAGCATCGCACCGTGGCGCATCATGCTGTGGCCGACGTTGCGCACAATCTCGCCGTGACAAAGCCCGCACGCCTTGTCCGCCACGCGGAGGTCGCCGGGGTTCACGAACTGGATGAACTCGGCGGACTCGTGATTGAGCAGCACGGACGAATCATTTGGGTTGGCGGAGCTTTGCCAGAAAACGGGATTGCGCGGTTCGACGTGCGCCTTGCGTTGCGTGAGACCGGGCGTGGCGTTGCCGCCGTGACAATCCGTGCAGCCGAGGACCACGTTCGGCGACGTGTGCATCGGCTCGCTGCCCGCGTGACATTCGAGACAGCCCCGGCTCTTGCGGTCGGCGTCCGCCTGGGTCTGGTCAATCCTGTTTCTTTCCGGCAAGGCGTGAGCGGCATTGCGCGGCAACTCTTTCGAAACGGATATTTCCGGGCCGGAGGCCAAGTTCTGAGCTAAGGCAAACGGCACAATCACGCCCGGCAGCAGGAAATAAACTACGGCGGCAGCCCATGCTTTCGTAGCAGCCGACGTAAGGAGGCTCTCAATTTTCGGGAAAGAATAATGAGCCTCCTTACGTCGGCTGCTACGAGTGAAATATTTCCTGCGCGTTCGCATTGTTCAGTAGGTAAGTGTGATGGCGATCAATCCGCTGTAAAGAAAATCATCCACCTGACCGCGCTGGTCCGTCCGGTCAAAACCTGGCACGGGATCGGTGCTGGTCTGGTAAATGTCCTTGAAACCGCGACCGGGAATCAGCGCGCCGAAGCCCGCGGAGATAATGATATTATCCGTCAGTAGCGGGCGATACTGAAAGCCGATGCTCAAGTCCCAGCCGATTTCGTTGGCCACTTGATCCGTGAGCAACGCCGTCTTGATGGGATCGGTTTGCGCGAGGCGAATGTAGTTGGCGTTGATGAACGAGCGCAACTTGGGCGTGACTTCGAGTTCCGCGCCGAGACCGAGGATGAACACGCCTGGATTGACGAAGTTCGCCTGGCCCTGGGTTTTGCTCGTGCGCAGATCCGGCACGAGACTGTTGCGTTGCTTCAGGTTCACCGAGGTGCTGCCTAGATTGAAGCCCTGCCGCGTCCAGTAACTGAATGGGCCGCCGGTGAAATTTGGATTGTCGAGAATCGTGTCAAATCCGGTCCCCGTGCCGTCTTCCGTGTTGCTGTCGCCGGAGGCGTAAAAGAATGACGCTTTGTAGCGCATCCAATCACGGTCGTAGGAAACTTCGAGGGCGGCCATTTGCGCGTTGATGTCCACGGGCTGGCCCGCGAGTCCGTTGAAATCGTCACGGCCGAGGACCTCGTAAAATGCGTGGGTGACATTCACGCGCCCGATGTGGCCGTCGCCCGCCCAGCCGAGATAGTAGGCATTCACGTCGTGTGCGCGCACCGTGCCGCTGGGCTCGGGCCGGACGAGGTTGCCGTTCTGATCATAGTGCGTGCTGCCGTGGTCCAGGTTCGCGTGGAAGCTCCATTGCGCCGTGTAGCCCTTCCACAAGAAATCCTGCCAGTAGAAATTCGCAACCACAACTTCCTGTTCCCGGTCATCAAAGGTGTTTAGTTCAGAGTTGGTGTCCTTCTCACGCATATCAAACCCGGCGACATTGTATTGAAACCGGTTGTTGCCCCAGTTGCCGAATACGCGCGCGCCGAGATTGATGTCGTTGAAAACGAATCCGCGAAAGTCGGAGTTGAACGGCTGCAAGCCGGCCCGCAACGCCGCGAAGTCGTAATTGTCCGAGAGATCGCGCAGATGGATTTCCCCAAACGCCTGTTGCAGCGCGAGGAAGGTTCGCGTGCGTACGGTGTTCTGCTGGCCGCGAAGGCTGTCGGCCGAACCGACCTGGCCGTTGAGCAGCGCGTCAATGTCGCCGGGGTCCAGAACAAATCCGTTGCCGGGCGGCGGCGGATTATTATTACCGCCGAGCGGGCCGCGCGGATCGGGCGAAACCACGCCGGTTTCCTTTGCGTTCAGGTAGTTGACATTGAACACCGGCTCCAGCTTGAGCGCCCAGCCCACCGGCTTGAACGCCGTCTCGCCTTCGAACAGTTCGGCGGAAAACGCGAAGTAGTTCTGAATGCCAATCTGCTCGCTCTCGCCATAAAATTCATACGCGCCCGGCACCGCCGTGCTCACGCCGCTGGCGGTCGGGACGCGCCGGAACTCGACTTCCGTCTGGGACGACGCGGTGAGGTTCAGAAAAATATCCTGCCCGATCACCGGCACGTCGCCCTTGAGCACGCTCTGTTTGTAAGGATGCCAAAGCATGGGGGCCGGCGTTTCGTAAGGTTGTTCAATCACGCCGCTCGTGTAACGCTCCCACGGCACGAAACCGATGCGCCAGCGGTCGGGGCGCGGCTGGGTGTTGGTGGGATAATCGGCCGGCCACGGCAACGATGAATACTCCGGCATGTGGAAGTTCTGCGGGATTTTCAAATTTCGCCGTGTGTTTTCGCGCGGCAGTTCCTGATTCTTCGGCAGCGGCTCCAAACCGAAACTGCCCGGCGACTTCGGTTGGGGCGGAAGGATCTCGCCTTGGCGCAAATCGGATCGTGGCAAAGCCTGTTCCGGCTGTACGGTCGGCGGCGTGAAGCCCGGCGGCGGCATGGGATCATTGCGGAACAGGTGCGTCGGCGTGCGCGCCGGTCGTGTCAGGCTCGCCCCCGGATCGGGATTGAATTGTGGCGGCGGCGCGGGCGGCGCGTTGGAACTGATCGAGACCTTGCGCGACCAATTGGTGGCCGGCGGGAGATTGGTTGGAAGGATGAGCGGATTCGGGTCGGGATCAAAGGTGGTGGGCGACTTGGGCGCCGGGCCTGGGCTGATCGCCTGATGGGGTTTCAGCCGGTTGGCGTCGTTGGTTTCCGCCGCGCCGATGGCTCCGGCAAGCAGGAGACACAGCCCCGCAAAATAAATTCCAGATGGTCGAAGCTGGTTATCCCACAGTGACATTGCCGGGATGAGAGTTTTTTCCCCGCAATAAATCAAGCGCGCATCTTGAGCGGGCGGCGGCGGCTCGGTTTCGGTTGCGGCGTTGGCTCTCATTAACACCGGGCTTCAGCCCGGTGTGGCGACGACCTTCCCGTTCGAGCCGTTTCAACGGCTTCTTCCCGCAACCGAAACCGTTGAAACGGTTTCCAGATCGCAGCGGTAGCCTTCACCGGGCTAATATTACTCTGTTAAGTCAGCGTAGTCTCGAAGTCTCCGGCGGGCCGGTGAACATTGAGAAAGACCATTGGCGTCTGGCTTGAGTGGTTAAAGTTTGGCGTAGAGGGAGCGTAGCTGGAG
>CAYHFK010000188.1:0-7658 GCA_964355895.1 uncultured Bifidobacterium sp.
GCCGCCGGGCTGGCCGAGGCGATGTGCGCCGCGAGAATCACGTTCGGCAGCTTGAGAATCGGATGGTCCGCCGGGATCGGCTCGGGATCGAACACGTCCAGCGCCGCCGCGCCGAGCTTGCCGCTCTGCAAGGCGGCCACGAGCGCGTCGCTGTCCACGAGGTCGCCGCGACCGACGTTGATGAAAATGGCGCCGGGCTTCATCTTCGCAAACGTTTCGGCGTTGAACATGCGCCGGGTCTGCGGCGTGGAGGGGCAATGAGGCGTGACGATGTCGCTTTGCGCCAGAAGTGCGTCCAGCGAAGCAGCGGCTTCCGCCCCGGCTTTGGCAATCTCCGCCGCCGGAACGACCGGGTCAAACAGCAGCACGCGGCACTTGAACGCCAACAATCGGCGCACGACCTCCCGACCGATGCGGCCAAATCCAATCACACCCACGGTCAGCGTCTTGAGAGTCTGCATGGTGGTCAAGGGAACAGGCAGCCCCCACTTTCCTCCGCGCAGATGGAGCGTGTTCGGCACGACCTGTCGCGTGGTGGCCAAGATGAACGCCAGCGTGTGATCGGCGACTTCATCCATGCAATAGTCCGGGACGTTGCAGACCGGAATGTTGCGGCTGCGCGCCGCTTCGAGGTCCACATTATCCACGCCGATCCCGTAGCGGACGATGGCCCGGGCCTTCTTCATCGCGCCGATGACATTCGCATTGATCTTGGCGAATTGCGTGATGACGGCATCGGCGTCGGAAACCAGCGCGATCAGTTCGGCTTCGGTCTTGCATTGTTGGCTGACCAGTTCGATGTCCTTCGATTGGAGAAGCTGTTTCTCAATGTCGAGATCCGTGAAGGTCCAGTCGGTAATCACGACTCGAGGTTTGGTGGAGTTCATAATTTGATTGTTTCGATTGCAGATGATGTTAACTCTTTCGCAAAGTGCCGCCTGTTATTTTAACCGAATTGTTCGACGTTTTTCCCGCTGCGAAAGATGCCGTCGAAAGGCCGTGGAAAAAAGAGAAATACCGCCGAAAAAAGCAGGCGCTTGACGCGGACCACTGTTTGACTAACCAGACATGACTCAGTTGAACCCGAAACGCGGAGGAAAGCGCACGGGAACATTCCCCACCCATGAACCGTTCGTACCGCCGCAAGGTCTTGGAGTGCGCCAGCCCTCTGGCGCTTTCGACCGCCCACGACTTCCAGAGCGCCAGAGGACTGGCGCACTCCAAGACGCTGTCGCGATCCAGCTTGGTTTATTCCGGTTCAGGGGCACAAATCGCGGTTGTTCTCGGGCCGTGGAATCTCTCCCCTGCGGCAGGGGAGAGGGAGTAACCGCAACCGCGCTCGCCTTCAGGTAATTCGCGAAAGAACTCCACAAAGAGCATGAATCAAACAACGAATCCCAAACGGGTGTTGGTCACCGGCTCGGGCACGGGGATCGGCCGGGAAATCGCGTTGGAGTTCGCCCGCCAAGGTGCGGATGTGGCGCTCCATTACTCGCACCACGACGCCGGTGCGCGTTCAGCCGTCAAGGAAATTCAAGCCCTGGGCCGGCGCGCGGAGGCGTTCCAGGCGGACTTCAACGACGTGACACAGGCGCAATCCCTCGGCCAGCAGGCCATCAAATTTCTCGGTGGTATTGACTGCCTGGTGAACAATGCCGGCATCACTTTCAACCGGCCCTTTCTCACGGTGACCCCGGATCAGTTCGACACGGTTTACCACGTGAACATCCGCGCGCAGTTCTTCCTCACCCAAGTCGTGGCGGAAGACATGTTGAAACACGGCGGCGGGGCGATTTGCAACATCACCTCCATCCACGGCGTCTCGGGCGCGCCCGAACATTCGGTCTATGCCGGCACGAAGGGGGCGATCATCGCCTACACCCGCTCGCTGGCGGTCGAACTGGCGCACAAGGGCATTCGCGTCAACGCCATCGCTCCCGGGTGGGTGACGGTGGAAAATTATTCCAAGGCGATTCCCGGCTTCAACGAGGAAGACGCGCGCAAGGTCGCCTACGAAAAAGTCCCGGTGGGCCGCTCCGGCGAAAAGGTTGAGATCGCGAAACTCGCCGTGTTTCTCTGCTCCGAAGCCGCCGGCTACATCATCGGGCAAACGATCATCGCGGACGGGGGCACGACCGCGCTGATGTCGCTGATTTCGGATTTCCGGAATCCATCCACCGCCAAGTTCGGGGCCGGTTACGTGCCGGGAGTTTGAGTTACCCGATTGAAAACCCTGCGTAAATTATGGGCGGTTCCCGAACTGGGCGTGCTGGTCCCGCTCGTGGTTTGCACCCTGCTGTTCTATGGCGTGAGCCACTCTTTTTTGAGCTACAACAGCGTGGCCTCGATGCTGCGGGCCATGGCGTTTGTGGGCATCATCGCGGTGGGCCAGACCTGGCTGATGATCGCGGGCGAGATTGATTTGTCCGTCGGCTCGGTGGCGGGTTTGTGCGCGGTCGTGTCGTCGTGGCTCATGAAATATGCGGGCTGGCCGGTCGAGGCCGGTTTGGCGGCGGGCATTCTGCTCGGCTGTGTGGCTGGGTTGATCAACGGAATCGTCGCGGTCCGATTTGGGATTCCCGCTTTCATCGCCACCTTGGGCATGCTCTACATCGCGCGCGGCTTCAACTATCTCCTGTGCAAAGGCTATCCGATCTACCCCATCCCAGATTCGCTGAAAGCGTTTGGCCGGGCCGAACCGCTCGGTTTGTCCTGGGCATTTGTCATTTTTGTCGGCGCGGTGCTGATCGGTGATTTCTGTCTGCGCCGGACGGTCTTTGGCCGGATGGTTTACGCGACCGGCGGCAACAAGGAAGTGGCGCGCATCGCCGGGATCAACACCGATTGGGTGAAGCTGAACTGTTACATGCTGACCGGCGCGCTGGCCGGGATCGGAGGCATGCTCCTGATGGCTCAACTCAACGTCGGCCAGCCCGAGATCGGCGTGGGCTGGGAACTGGATGTCATCGCCGCCGTGGTGATTGGGGGCGTCAGTCTCTTCGGCGGAATCGGGACGGTCACCGGGACGTTCTTGGGTTTGATGATCATGCAAGTCGTCCGCAGCGGCTTGGTGGTCACGGGCGTCAATACTCATTGGCAGACCGTGGCGGTGGGCGTGATCATGATCCTCGCGGTGGGCGTTGATCTGCTGCGGCGGCGCACCAAGATATCGTGAGTGCAAACCGCCCTTTCGCCTTGTTTTTCCCAAGCGCGAATGGAACAAAAGCCCCGCGAGTTTGCGGCGAAGGGCAGCGAGCTTTACGCAACGGCGTGAGTCTGACATTCTTGCTGCCATCGAAAAACGCCGGGTGTAGTTTATTACCAGTGACGATTTACAGCCATGCCAAAGACCAGAGAATTGATTGAGTTGTTTCGCGCCATTGGGTCGCACGACCTCGCGCAGGCGGCGACTCTTTCGCGCAAACTGGCTGCACAGCGTGGCGCACGCGGCCAATTCCGCGCTGAACGCGATTTGCTTGGAGCACTGAACGGAATGGTCAAGCCTCTGACCAATGGACAGAACGCCGCGCTCCACACCTCATGGAGCGTTGGCGGCACTCTCATGCCGCTCGCTGCCTCGAAGCAGTTGTCGGCATTGGAGCTGTCTTCCGCAGTCCGCAAAGGTTTCGGAGATGTCATCAAGGAGTGGAAGTCCCGGGAAAAGTTGGTGAAGCATGGCCTGCCTCGGCGATGGCGGTTGCTGTTTCACGGGCCGTCGGGATGTGGCAAGAGCGCGGCTGCGGCTGCCCTCGCTGCCGAAACCAAGCTTCCCGGATACCTCGTCAGGTTCGACTCGCTGATTGGCGCATACCTCGGGCAGACCGCTCTGCGCCTCCGTGAGCTTTTTAGTTTTGCCGAGCAAACTCCCTGTGTGCTGCTGTTCGATGAAGTTGATGCGCTGGCCAAGAGGCGCGGCAGTCCGATGGAAGTGGGCGAACTTGATCGAATTGTCATCGCTTTCATGCAGGAATTGGAGCACGCCCACGGCGAGGGGTTTGTCATCGCAACGTCGAACATTCCTAGAGTGCTCGACGACGCGCTCTGGCGGCGATTTGACCTGCGAATCGCATTCCCAAAGCCGAAGGGAAGCGACCTCACGCGGTTTGCCGAGCGCCGTTCCAAAGAATTTGGATTTCGCGCGACTCGCGCGACGCTGTCTGGTTGCCGAAACGCCGCCTCGTATGCGGAAGCTGAACAGATGGTCATCGCTGAGGCTCGCCGCCGAGTTCTGGCCATGTGAGCAGCCATGCCCTCACCTTCCTCCAAGCCGCAGAATTACTTTCTCAATGAGAGCCACGAGCTTTCTGTCGAAGAAAAATCTGGTGGCGGACGGCAAGTCGAATACCCCGGCATCAATTGGCCACAAAAAGCGCTACGGCTTCACAATTCGCTGGAACGGGTCAGTCAGCGCGCAAACCAATCCCGTGACCCGCTCAGCAAGCGCCGGTTTTACCTCATAGCCGATCCGTCTGGTCAGATTGTGAAGGCATCAAAAGCCAAAGATGCCGTTCACGGTCAAAAACTCGAGGCGGTAGTTTTCAGCGGCGAACAGTCAAAGTTTTTCGAGCGAATCGGATTGGACTTGATCGAAGTGCATCAACCAAGCGGCGTCGCGACCGTTCATGCGACACCCGAGCGCATGGAGCAGCTCCTCAGCAAGACCGCTCAACTTGCTCATCTTGGCGCGCGGGAACAGGCTCGCTTCGTGGCATTCGAGTCATTCGAGTGGCTGTCTGGCAAATTGAAGTTTGAT
Source organism: uncultured Bifidobacterium sp. (assembly GCA_964355895.1). Lineage (GTDB taxonomy): Bacteria > Verrucomicrobiota > Verrucomicrobiia > Limisphaerales > JADLHS01 > JADLHS01. Next base: position 4,754 of record CAYHFK010000188.1, read on the forward strand.
CACGAATGGCTTGATGAATTGGGTCAAAAATCGGGCGAAGGTTACATCAAGCTCCAGCCGTTGATCAGCGAGTTGGAGGCCGACCTTGTGATTCGAGCGCTCGAACAAACATTTCGCGCACAGGCCGGTGTCGCTCTTCAGGGCAAAGGGCGCAGCTATCTCGGCCGCTTTTTCCTCCGTGCAACGTTGAATGCCCAGATGGTCAAGAAGCTGGCTGACGAGTTTACCTCAATCCAATCCATACACCCGCCAATTCTGGCCTTCACCGAGAGCATCCCGCCAGAAGTCGGTTCATCGGGCAATCCGCCGCGCACTTCACCAAGTAAATCCACGCAGACTTTGCCGTGCGTGGCGGTGGTTGATACAGCTGTGCCGCAGGAGCACAACTGGCTTCGTTCGTATCGGCGAGGCGGGGCTGTCACCGGCCTCAACTGTTCAAACACCGAGAACGACAATCACGGTTCAATGGTTGCCTCGCGCGTGGTGTTTGGTGAGGTTGACCTTAGCAATCAGCGGTTACCGCCCTCGGGCACGTGCAGATTTCTGGAAGTGCGTGTGGGCACTGGTCAAGCAGGTAAGATCCTCGCGGAGAGTGTTTCTGGCGCATTGGCCGCCGCGATCACCGCAGCTCCAGACGTGCGAGTCTTCAACCTCAGCTTCGATGGCAACCAGCGGCTCAACGACCTTCCTCCCAAACAGAGAGCTGAGACGCTCAAGCACATCGAAGAAATAGACAACTTCGCGTTTGACCAAGACGTTCTGCTGGTGGTTGCGGCTGGCAATGTTCAATCAGGACTTGTTCCGTCACCCGGATACCCACTGCATTTTGATAATCCCGATTGGGAGCTGCACAGCTACCCGCGCGCTTTCAATGCTCTAACGTGTGGTGGTGTTGCAGGCCGGTTGAGTGCTGGAGGATTGGCTTCGGAAGTTGACGCCCCAAGTCCGTTCACGCGTGTCGGCCCTGGCTTTGCGAGCAGCCCCAAACCTGATTTCTGTGCTTCCGCCGGAAACAGCGATGCGGACTACCGACCGCTCGCAGGTGCTGGCATCTGGGGATACTCAGCACTTGGCCATCCACGCGAAGATTTCGGAACTTCTTTCGCCGCCCCGTTGTTGGCGCGTGAAGCTGCATTCGTCTTCGAGGAGTTGCGACCGAAATGCCCCGGCGATGCTCGTCCGTTTGCGTGCGCCGTGAAAGCAATTCTGGCGCTGTCAGCAGACGATGTTGCCCAGCGATTGAGTGGTGCGCTGCAACCGCTCGCCAAACGCACAACCGGATTCGGGCGTGGCAGTGCCGAGCGGTTTCGGAAGCCAACTCAGCAAAGGGCGCGCTTCGTCTGGCAAGGCGTGATTGCCCATGACGATGATATTGTTCGTGTGCAACTTCCGATTCCTGTTGCGTGGATTAACCAAGCCTCGTCTCCGCAACTCCAGCTATGTGTTGCCTGGGACACGCCAGTCTGTGCGGCGGCGGAGGGGCAATGGTCTTGCCGCGATGTGAAGGTCACAATTCGACCCGGACCAGAAGCTGACGCGCTGCGGGGATCAAGCGGGAGAGTTGAAGGTTATCCGTTGTTCAAACGCACATGGCAGCTCGACAAAGCACGCAAGAAGAAGACGGTCGAAAGCGACTTGTGGGTTTTAGAATTCAACTATTCCCAAGCGGCTGCTTATGCCGCCGGCCACACTGTGCCGCCATCTCAGCGAGTCGCCTTTGCTGCGGAGATTTGGGATGAAGCCGAAGTCCCGCTCAACCCGCATAGTTTTGTTCAGAGTCTGCCAATCGCTTCGTCACTGGTTCGTTTGAGCAATACTTCGGCGTGGTTGCCACAGGCAATTTCAATCACGTCCGATGTTTGACGGTTGTTGGGCACCACTTGAATTGAATGTGAATTGCGGTTTCAGATGTATGGCGCGAGCCAGAGAGTTCAGATTAGGACACAAGCAATATGAAGATGATACGAAACATGAAATGGTTTTGGACGCTGGGATTGGTCGCGCTGCTGAGTGGCTGCGAGAAACAATCACCGGATTCCTCAACGCCAAAAGCGATCGGCAAGAAGTTCTACTGGGTGCAGCCGATGAAGGGTCATCCGGTGCATCAGATGACGCAGATCGCCTTCAAGGAAGGCTGCCTGAAGTATGGCTACCAGTTTGAGATCATCGGCACGGACGCGTGGGATTTGGCCGGCACGATTGCGCTGGCCGAACAGGCGCTCGCCAAGGGCGACGTGGCGGGCCTGGCGATCTGGACGGGCAATCCGGCGTGGAATCCCTTCATCGAACGCGCCGGCAAGGCGGGCGTGCCGGTCATCCTGCCGCATTTTCCGGTGACGGAAGGCTCGGTGCCGGGCGCGACCGGCATCATCAGTTGCGATCCGGCGGCGTATGCCAAGGAAGCGGCGCGGGCCATCGGCAAAGCCATCGGCGGCAAAGGTAGCGTCGCGATCACACAAGGCTCGTTTAACACGACCGAGAACATGGTGTCCGAAAGTTTCACCGCCGCGATGAAAGAATTGCACCCCGACGTGAAAGTGCTCGCGCCCGAGGAAGAGGGTTTCGACGCGCCCAAGGCCATCTCCAAGGCCGCGTCCATCCTGCAATCCCATCCCGAGGTGGTCGCGGCGCTCTCCACGACCGGCGGCGGCCCGACGACTTGGGCGGGCGCCCAAAGGGAAGCGGGCCGCAAGATCATTGCCGTAGGTATGGATTACACGCGGGTCAATCTGGACCTGGTGAAAGACAGCGCCGTGTATGGGGTGATCGGCCAGCCGTTGTGGGAAGAGTCTTTCGGCGCGGCGGAACTGCTCGACAAAATCATGCGCGGCGAGAAGATTCCTTGGTGGACGAAGCTGCCCGCCCCGTTCATCACCAAAGAAAACCTCGCGCCGTACTACACCCT
>CAYHFK010000188.1:7758-9667 GCA_964355895.1 uncultured Bifidobacterium sp.
CGAAGCTGCCCGCCCCGTTCATCACCAAAGAAAACCTCGCGCCGTACTACACCCTCCTCGACAAGGTTGAGGCGGCCATCCATCGTTGACCGTGGACAGCCGCGTGACCAATGGCACGGGCCAGATGGCTGGGAACATCCTGGAGATGCGCGGCATCACCAAGGAGTTCCCGGGAGTGCGGGCGCTTGACGACGTGACGCTGCAAGTCCGGCGCGGGCACATTCACGCGTTGCTGGGAGAGAATGGGGCCGGCAAGTCCACGCTGATGAAGATTCTCGATGGCGTTTATCCCGTCGGCACGTTTCAGGGCGAGATCATCCTGGCGGGCGTGCCCATCCAACTCCGCTCGCCGCATGACGCCCAGCGCAAAGGGATCGGTTATGTCCCGCAGGAGATCACCGTCATCGAAGGCCTCACGGTGGCGGAGAATATTTTCGTCGGCCACTGGGCGGATCGGGGTATCCTCGTCAGTTTCCGGAATCTCTTTGCGCGCGCAGCGCAATTCCTGAAACAGATCAACATTGATCTCGATCCCCATCGGTTGGTGTCCTCGCTCAACGCCAGTCAGCGCCAGTTGGTGATGATCGCCCGGGCCATGTCCACGAACCCGTCCGTGCTGATTCTCGACGAGTCCACCGCATGCCTGACGCAGGACGAAACGGACAATTTGTTTCGCATCCTGCGCCTCTTGCAACAACAAGGCGTCACCTCGCTGTTCAGCACCCACAAGCTGAGCGAGGTCTTTGAATTGGCCGACCGCGCGACGGTGATGCGTGACGGGGCGGTCGTGGCGCACTTTGACCGGAGCCAGCTCAACGAGAACGACATCGTGTCGGCGATGATCGGACGCAAGATCGAAAATTTCTATCCCGCCCGCGACTCCGCCGTCGGCCATGACGAAGTGCTGCGCGTCGAGAACCTCACCGTGCCGCATCCCCACATCGCCAACAAGAACGTCGTCGAGGCCGTCAGTTTCGCGGTGCGGCGCGGGGAAATTCTCGGCATCGGCGGCCTGGTCGGCTCCGGGCGGAGTGAAATTGTGAACGCCTTGTATGGCCGTCTCCCGTGCAGCGGGCGGATTTTTATCGAGGGCCGTGAGGTCAGGATCCGCAATCCGCGTGACGCGAAGAACCACGGCATTGGTTTGCTGACCGAGGAGCGCAAACAAGACGGCCTGCTGTTCAACTTCGCCATCCGGGAGAATGTGACCCTTCACAGTCTGGCGTCGGTTTCCCGGTTTCAAGTGTTGGACAGGAAACGCGAAACGCAGTTGGCCAATGACTACAAAGATCGGCTCGCTATTCGCGCGCCGTCCGTCGCCACGTCCGTTGCGACCCTGAGTGGCGGCAACCAGCAGAAGGTCGTGCTCGCCAAGGTGCTGCTGCCGAATCCGAAAGTGCTCCTGCTCGACGAGCCAACCAAGGGCGTGGACGTGGGTGCGAAGAACGAGATTTACAAGCTGATGATGGATCTGGTGCGCCAGGGAATCGCTCTGGTGGTGATCTCGTCGGAACTGCCCGAATTGCTGGCGCTCTGTGATCGGTTTATCGTTTTGACCCGGGGAAAACTTGCCGACCAGTTCAGCAAAGCCGAGGCGAGCGAACATCGCCTCATGCTGGCCGCGACGGGACTTGCCCACAGCCGCCAAAGCTCCCCCGGCGCCCAAGATTTGACGAATCCGGCGACATCGTGAACGCAACGTTCGCCATAATCCCTTCCGGAAATTCCAGAGATGAATCCCAAAGGGATTCCGGCCCAAAGCCCAGGGTTGCGAGGAACGAGCTACCCTGGGAAACATGGCCAAAGGCAACCAACCCCAACGGGGTTGTGGCGCGGCGGCGGAAACGTGACACAACCCCGTTGGGGTTGAAACCATACGGCCTTGGACCCAGGGTAGCTCGTTCCTCGC
>CAYHFK010000189.1:0-5070 GCA_964355895.1 uncultured Bifidobacterium sp.
GAACGGGCTGAACAAATCAATCGGGATCGGCAGGAAGGTGGTCGTGTTGTGCTCGCTGGAGATTTCGCGCATGGTTTGCAGGAAGCGCAGTTGCAGCGCAATCGGCTCTTTGCTGATCAATGACGCGGCTTGAACCATTTTTTCGGCGGCTTGGAATTCGCCCTCGGCATTCACGATCTTGGCGCGGCGTTCGCGTTCGGCTTCGGCCTGCTTGGCCATCGCGCGCTTCATGCTGTCCGGCAAAGAGAGATCTCTCACCTCGACCGCGGTAACTTTCACGCCCCACGGTTCGGTTTGCCGGTCTATGATTTCCTGCAACTTCTGGTTGATCACGTCGCGTTGCGAAAGCAGATCGTCGAGCGGCGCCTGACCGAGCACGCTGCGCAGCGTCGTTTGCGCGATGAGCGACGTGGCCTTCCAATAATTTTCCACCTTCACCACCGCCGCGACCGGGTCAACGACGCGGAAATACACCACTGCGTCCACCGTGGCCGGCACGTTGTCGCGCGTCATGATTTCCTGCTTGGCCACGTCTATGGTCACGACGCGCAGGTCCATCTTCACCATCCGATCCACCAGCGGGATGAGGAAGATCAACCCCGGGCCTTTGGCGCCCAACCGGTGCAGCTTGCCCAGCCGGAAGATGACGCCGCGTTCGTATTCGCGCAGGATACGCAGCGCCTGCGGCAATACCAACCCGGCCAGCACAAAGGCGACCAGCGTCCAGGTGCCAATTCTGAGAAGAGAGTTGATGAGTTCGTTCATAATTCGCTCCGTGGTTTTTGGTTTTTTGGTTTCACTTTCAACGTCAGGCCGTCGAGCGCGACGACTTCGACGGGTTGATCCTTTTCCACCGGGGTGTCACTCACCGCGTTCCAAAGCTCGCCTTCGATGAAAACCTGCCCGCCGGTCGCATCAATGCGCCCCAACGCGGGCACGATCTTGCCGAGCATCGTCTCCCGCCCCGCGCGCACCGGCAGGAACTGCGCCCGCAAACCCGCGCTCACGATAAAGATGAAGAAGAGCGCCGTCAGGATCGTTGCCGGTATGATGACCGCGAGGGAAAGCCGAAAACCCGGCTCGGCGCGGTTAAACAGCATGAGCGCGCCCAGCAGGAACGCCACCACGCCTCCGCCAGTCAACACGCCGTGGGTCGGAGCGTAAACATCCATGATAAACAACGCAATCGCCAACCCGATCAACGCCAACCCGGCGATGTTGATGGGGAGAACCGCCCCCATATAGAGCACCAGGATCAACGCAATTGCGCCCACGACGCCGGGCAAAACCGTGCCCGGATTGCTCAACTCGCCGATGATACCGTAGATGGCCATGAGCATCAGGATGAACAGCACCTCGGGGCGCCAGAGCCGTTGGAAAACTTTTTCGCGCGTGATCATTGGAATCGCGACAACCGTCGCGCTGGCGGTCAGGAGTTGCTTGCCGTTGACCTCGCGCCCGTTCAATTGCCCGAGCAGATCCGGCAGGTCTTGCGCGATGATTTCGATGACCTTGAGTTCAAGGGCCTTCTCGGCGGTGATGGACGCGCTTTCGCGCACCGACGATCTGGCCCACTCGACGTTGCGCCCGCGTTTCTGGGCAATGGCTTCGATGTAGCTCGTCGCGAAATTCTCCATCTTCTGTTTCATCACACCATCGCTCTTTTCCTCGCCGCTGCCTGCCGGGTTCAAGGAAACCGGGTGCGCGGCGCCGATGCTGGTGTTGGGCGCCATGGCGGCAACGTCCGCGGCCAGCGTGATGAAGCAGCCCGCGCTGCCGGCGTTGGCGCCTTGGGGTGCGACATACACTACGGTCGGCACTTTCGCCGCGTAAAAAGATTGAACGATTTGTTTGGTGGAATCGAGCAAGCCGCCCGGCGTGTCGAGTTGGATGACGAGACATTCATCCCGGCGTTCGCTGGAAACTTCGAGGGCGCGGGCAATGTAGCTGGCCGTGGCCGGCCCGATGGGCCCGTCAATTTTGATAAGCCCAACCTGTGCGTCGGCGGCGGAGTGAAGCGTTCCCCCGGCGAGCATGGCAATCACAATGGTGGCCCAGCATTTCATAAAGCCTCGCTCCACTGCCAACTTAACAGAATCCCTGCGGCCCGCAATGGGATTTCCGTCTGGCGTCCGGTTCCCCGCGCGCCCGGAACGCCCAACGGAATTTGCGTTTCCCATTCCCGCCGCGCCCGATTAACCTGCGGCCATGGCGCTCGTGCGAATCCTCGTTGACGGTTACAGCCTGCTCCACAACTGGCCGGAGCTGGCGCCGGGCAGGCCGCGCCATTCCGCCACCGCGCGCGCTGAACTCATCCACGTCCTCACGCGCTATCACGACGCCGTCGGCACGCCCATCACCATTTTTTTTGACGGCAGCGGGGCGCCGCCCGGCGTGCCCAAGGATGAATCGTCGGGGCTGGTGGAGGTGCTGTTCTCGCAGGCGGGCCAGACCGCCGACGACATGATTGAACGCGCCACGCATCGGTTTCAACCCTACGGCGAAGTCCTCGTGGTCACGGACGACAACGCCGAACGCGACACCGTCATTGCATTCGGCGGCATGGCATCGTCGTGCCTGAGTTTCATTTCCACGGTTGCAGGCGTGCTGGCGGAATTCACCAACGATTTGAAACATTACAACCGGACCGAGCGCAACCGCTTCAAACAAACCCGATGAACTATTCGCCCTCGAACCCGCGCCGCGCCGCCCGCCGAACGGGCGCGACGCTTTTGCTGGTTTGGCTGACGTATTCCCTGGGCGCCCAGACACCGGTGCCGCGAACCAACGCCCCGGCCAAACCGGTGGCTGAAAGATTTCTGCTCATCGTGGACACGTCCGCCGCCATGCAAAAGCGCGCGGCGAATGTTGAGCGGGTGGTCGGCGACCTGTTCGCCGGCGGCGTGGGGGACCAGTTGCATCGCGGCGACACGATCGGCGTGTGGACCTATACCGACGACTTGCACGCCGGCCAGTTCCCGCTGCAACGCTGGACGCCCCAGACGCGCGCGGCCATCGCCCAGGGCATCGTGGATTTTCTTAAATCAAGAAAGTACGAGAAAACCTCCCGGCTGACGCCGGTGATGGCACAACTGAAGAATGTCGTGGCCGACTCGGACAAGATCACCGTGCTGTTCATCTCCGACGGCGAGGACGCGTTCACCGGCACACCGTATGATGTGAAGATTGCCGCGGCCTACCGGATCAACGCCGCCGACCAGCGCAAACAACAGATGCCGTTCCTCACCGTGTTGCGCGCGGTGAAAGGCAAGTTCATCGGGTTCACCGTGAACACGCCGCCGTGGCCGGTCGAATTCCCCGTCTTTCCCGCCGAGCCGAAACCGGTCGCTGTGGTGGCGGCTTTGCCCGAAGTGAAACCGGAGTCACCGCCCGAACCGAAGCCCGAACCGAAGCTGGAAGTTAAGCCCGAGCCAAAGCCGGAGCCGAAAGTAGAGGTAAAGCCGCAACCGCAAATCGCGTTACCTCCGGTTTTGCCGGCCACGAATCCGGCGCCGGTCACGAATGTCTTGCCGATGGCGAGCGTTACCGCGCCGGAAATTGCCCCGCCCGTGCTGCCGAAGATCGCGCCCACCTCGCCGCCGCCCGCCGCACCGCTGGCGGTCAGCAATCCGCCATCGGTGGTGCCCGCCCCGGTGTTGTTGCCAGAAACCAACGCGGTCGTTCAACAAAGCGCGCTCGACAGCAGCGCCGAAAGAAAGCTATTCCCCCTTACCATCGTTGTGCCCGGTTCGCTTTTGCTCATCGGGATCGGCGGGGGGGGTGTCATCTGGCTGCTGCGATCCCGCTCGAAGCCACGCGTCAGCCTGATCACTCGCTCGATTGACCGCGAACCCAAATGACCCCGGCGGAATTATGAACCGACGCACCTTCATCGGAACGCTTTCCACCGTTGCCCTCACGAGGCTCAGCCTTTCGGCCTTGCCTGCCGCCGAGGCCCCCGCTGCCCAACCCACGGCCCGGCGGTTGCCGCGCTGGCGCGGATTCAACCTGACGGAGAAGTGCGTGGCGCGAAAGAACGGCAGTCCGCCGTTCACTGAAAGCGATTTCGCGTTGCTCAACGAGTGGGGCTTTGACTTCGCGCGCCTGCCGGTTTCGTACCTCTGCTGGTCCTCCGCCGAGGACCCACGCCAGATCCGCGAACCGGAGCTGGTGCATCTTGACCAGGCGGTCGAGTACGGGCGGAAACACAAAGTTCACGTGAATCTCAACCTGCATCGCGCGCCAGGTTATTGCGTGAACCCGCCGAAGGAGCCGCTGGATTTGTGGACGGACGAAGTCGCACTCGCCGCAGCCGCATTTCAGTGGGGGATGCTGGCCCGGCGATTCAAGAGTGTGGCGAATGCGGAGATGAGTTTTGATTTGCTGAATGAACCGGCCAACGTGTCCGAAGAAACTTATGTGCGCGTGGTGAAGCGGCTGGTGCAAGCCATTCGCGACGAAGACCCGCAGCGGCTCATCATCGCGGATGGCCTGCGCTGGGGGCGCGACCCGGTTCCCGGGCTGGTGGAGCTGGGCCTTGGGCAAAGCACGCGCGGTTACGATCCGATGGAAGTGAGCCACTACCAGGCAAATTGGGTTTCCGGTGCGGACAAATGGCCGGTGCCAACCTGGCCGCTCAAGCTCGGGGAGAAAACTATCAATCAGGAATCCTTGCGCCGCGACCGCATTGTCCCCTGGCAGGAACTGGAACGCAAAGGCGTGGGCATCCATGTCGGCGAATGGGGCGCGCACAATCGCACGCCGCATCCGGTGGCGCTCGCCTGGATGCGCGACCAGTTGGGCCTCTGGCGGGAAGCGGGTTGGGGTTGGGCGCTGTGGAATCTGCGCGGGTCGTTCGGCGTGCTGGACAGCGGTCGGACCGATGTAAACTACGAGGAATTTCGCGGCCACAAACTCGATCGCGAGATGCTCAAGGTGTTGCAGGCGGGCTGAGCCGACAACCCTACGAAACTCGCAGCCAGACGGTCTTCAAATACGCCGGTTCGGCGCGGCTGATGGGAAAGTCCGGTGGTTGGGGGACGTAATGTTGCTGAACGATCTTCCGCCGCG
>CAYHFK010000189.1:5170-9658 GCA_964355895.1 uncultured Bifidobacterium sp.
TGCGCACCCGCCAGGGCCGCACAAACGGAGAAACCACAGGTGTAGGCGAAGCAGTTCAGCACCGTAGGACAGGCGTCGCGCCTGTCTCCAGTCTCTTTGGAACCCGATCCAGAAGCAGATGGAGACAGGCGCGACGCCTGTCCTACGGCGACAGGAAACCCCGCCGCAATGTGGCCGGTCAGAAAGCGGCGCCGATTATCGCGTTGATCGAGAAACAATCCGACCGAATAGCCTTCGGTGAAACTTAACTCAAACTGTACGCCGTTTTCCCGGATCGCGAATCGCTCCGGTGCCGCCTGACCCTGAACCAGTTGGGGCGAGGATTCGGCCGCGCTCGTCCGGCGGACGTGACGCGACAGGGTCTTGTGGTAAACGCCGAGCACAGGAGCGCCGATGGCGAGTCGGGTTCGATGCTCCGGACTAAAGGTCACCTCCCCTTGCGAAAGCACAAAGTCGCCCAGGCGCTCCACATACCAGCCCGGCCAGCTGTCGCTGGCACCGTGAATCAGGCGGAAGGCATTCGTCGCGTCGGGTTCAATGATGGCGTTACGCAAGGCCCGGCGGGCATCGGCGGCAAAATCCGTCGGCGCCCGGAAAATCATGTCTTCGCCGGTTTCCGGATGTTGGAACGCAAGTTCCGCCGCGTGCAAGCAGACGCGCGGGAACGGCGAGCCGCCGTACAACGTGTCGCCGAGAATTGGGAAACCACTCTCCGCCGCGTGAACGCGGATCTGATGCGTGCGCCCCGTGAGCGGCTCGGCCTCCACCACTGGGTAGGAGCCGACGTAAGGAGGCTCTGACTTCCCCTTCAACTCCGGCTTTTCACCAGCGGAAATTGATTTGAGACTCCTTACGTCGTCTCCTACGGAGGCAAGTTTGAATCGCGTTTCCGCCAGCTCGCCGTGGGGCCCGCTGACGTAGCGATCGCCCGCGCGGACCAGTTTAGTTTTCACGATCTGCTCGCATTGCGGCACGGGACGGTCGGTGAGCAGGAGATATTTTTTGCGGACGGTGCGTGTGGCGAATTGTTCCGTGAGGGAGCGATTGGCAAGCGGAGTCTTCCCAAAGACGAGGACGCCACTGGTTTCCTTGTCGAGCCGGTGGATGATGGCGAGGCTGGCCCAGCGCGGCTCGCGATGTTTCAGCCAGTCGTAAATGCCCTCGCCCGCGTACGGACTGGGGGCGTGCGTGTTCCAGCCGGCGGGTTTGTTGACCACCAGCAGATGCTCGTCCTCGTGGAGCACGCATGGCGGGAGTGAGGTTGGTTGGTCGGACGCCATTTGCCTACGGGTTCTTAATCTTTCTCTTAATCACGATCTCCTTCCGGGGGGGCAGATTAAGATTACGATCAAGAGTAAGATTAAGAAGGGAAAAACGCGCTCAGAAAAATTTCCACGCGGTTCCGCCCTGCCACACGACATAGACGCCGAGGAGGAAGTTGGTGATCGCGTGCGCGGTCATCGCGTCGCCGAGGCGGCCCTTGCGGATCACGAGCCATTGGTAGGCCACGGCGCAGATAATTCCCGCCAGCCATTCGTAATGCAGAAACCCAAACGTGACGGCAACGATGGTGAGCGCCACCCCGTCGAAGTGGCCGAGGGCAACTTTCTGGAAATCGTACTTGATGAGATAGCGGTAGAACAGCGACCGGTAGAAAACTTCCTCCAGCGGGGGCACGACCAACGTCATCCCAATGATGCGGACAACGACCAACACCCAGGCGATCAAGGCGCCGTCACCAAATCGTTCAAAGGGATTCCAGATGCTTTCCGTGGTGTCTTTGAACAAAAGCTGGTTCATCGGGTAATAAGGATTAAGCCCGACCCAGACCACAAAGATAGCCACGCCCACGACGACCGCCTCCCAACTGATCGCCCAGCGCATCTCCGTCACGAACGGGCGCATCTCCCAGACGATCCACGCGCCCACCAAAACCTTGGCGGCATAAAGCCAGAACTTCCAGTCGCCGCCCATCATGCCGCCCGCCGTGGTGATGGCGCAGAAAATCAGGAAGGGGGCAAAGCGGGCGAACTCCGGTGACGCAGCCATGTGTTTGCGGAATTCGTTCATACGAAACGAAGCGGGGAACAATTCATTTCCCCCCAGCCTGCCGGAAGCCACCTACTCAGACAAACTCAAAACATTCGTCGCCGTCGCGCTGCCGAGGGTGACGCTCCCGCGCGTGATGGCCAGCACGCGGAATTCACTCACGCGGTCGCCGATGAAGACATTCTTGCCGTTCACGATGGCCGACGGGCGGATTGGGTGGAACGCGATGCCCTGGAGCTTCGGGGCCAGTGGTTTGGGCGGCTCGACGGTCGTGGTGACCGCTACCGTGTTCGTTTCGGATTCAACGGGCGCGGTGGCGAGCGACGGTTCAACTTTGCTGGCAGGTGCGGGCGATGGCGTGGGGATGGATGCAACCGGTGAATCAGCCGTCAAGGTCGCTACGGGTTCATTCACGGTCCGGGCGGCCACGTGAAGTTCGCCATTGGATTTCTGCGCAACGAACCAGACGACCAGTCCGCCCAGCGCAACGACCAGGATCAGCGCCAACACCAGACTGACAAACAAGAGCGGCGCGCGGCGGTGGTTTGGCGGTGCCGGTTCCACCGGCCGGAATTGCAGCGGCGGGGTTGGCGGCGGGTTTTGCTGTTGCGTTTGCTTGGCGCGTTGGAGGGCGTCGTTGATGAGGCTCATAGTCTAAATGTTTCCTTCGAGTTCACGGATGGCGAGACCGACGATGTTGTAATTGATCCGTCCGGTCTGTTGCACAAAGCCGGCGAGCAGCGCCTTGTCGCAGAGCGCGTTCACCAGGCGCGGGATGCCGCCGCTGTAACGATGCACGCGCCAGAGCGCCGGCGGCGTGAAATGCGGCTCGCCGTTGGCGCCGGAAACATGCAGGCGATGCCGGATGTATTGCGCCATCTCGAAGCGCGCGAGCGGCGGCAGATGAAAGCGCACGGTGATGCGTTGGCGAAGCTGGCGCAGCTTCGGGTTGTTCAACCGGTCGCGCAGTTCCGGCTGGCCCATCAAGACAATCTGCAACAGTTTGCGGTCGTCGGTTTCGAGATTGGAAAGCAAACGAACCTGCTCGAGCAGTTCGTCGGTCAAATCCTGCGCCTCGTCAATGATCAGCACGGTGTCCTTGCCGCGCTCGACTTGCTGGAGCAGAAATTGATTGATGACGGCGAGCGTGGTCAGACGGTCGAGGCCGGTTACGGGCAGGCCGAATTCCAGGGCGATGCCACGCATGAGTTCGTCCGCACTCAGGACCGGATTCAAAATCAGCGCGGTCGAGTAGTGTTCGTCCAGTTGTTCCAGGGCCGCACGGCAGAGGGTGGTTTTGCCCGCGCCGACTTCGCCGGTGAGCTGAACGAAACCTTTCCGCTCGCGGATGCCGTAGAGCAGATGATTGAAAGCCTCGCGATGCTTTGCGCTGTAAAACAGGAACCGCGGGTTCGGCGTGATGTCGAACGGCGCGTGTGTCAAACCGTAGAATTCCTGGTACACGTTGGTTATTTAGCAGAACCAGTGCCGCCGGGAAGCCAAGCTTGAACCGGGTGCGGATGCGTCAAGCAACCGAGCAACGTGCCCATTTACTTGACGCAATCCGTCCTCAGCCAGCCAGAATCTTCTTTGCCGCCTTCACCAGCGCCCCCGCTTCCGCCCGGGTTCCAATGGTGATTCGCAAATAATCCCGCACCTCCGGCGCACTGAACCAGCGCACGAGGATTTTTTTGACGCGGAGGTTTTGCAACCAGGCCGCCGCCGGAAATTGCGGGGGCCGGACAAGAATAAAATTTGTCTGGCTCGGCAAAACCTGGAAGCCGAGCTTCGTCAGTTCGCGATCCAACCAGGCTCGCGTGGCGATGATCCGGCGGAAGTTTGCGCGGTAGTAGGCGAGGGCGTCGAGCGTCGCCTCGGCGGCGACCTGACCGAGGCCGTTCACGTTGTAGCTGTCACGCATTTTGTGCAGCGCACCGATGAGTTCCGGGTGACCAACGAAATATCCGACGCGTTGGAAGCAAAGCGCGTAAGCCTTGGAGAACGTCCGCGCCACGAGGACCTGCGGATGCTTGATTGCCAGCTTCATGGCATTCTCATTCGCAAAATCCACGTAAGCCTCGTCCAGCACCACGACCCCACGTTGCGCTACGCAGAGCGTTTCCAGTTCCTTGGTTGAATAGCCACAACCGCTCGGCGCGTTCGGCGTCGTGACGAGCGTGAGGGCGGCGTTGAAATCCCATTGCTGGCGGCGTTTCAGTTCCGCAACGCCCGGCAGACTGAAATCGGCTTTGAGCGGCACGGCATTGGTCGCCGCGCCATGGATTTCCGCCAGCACCGGGTAGAGCGAGTAGCTCGGCGTGAAATACTGCACGGTCGCCTTTGCCAATCTTGCCTTTTGCCTTTTGCCTTTTGCCTTCGGTTCCACGAACGCCCGCACGGCGAGCGCCAGCAATTCATCCGAGCCGTTGCCCACGATGA
>CAYHFK010000190.1:0-9645 GCA_964355895.1 uncultured Bifidobacterium sp.
CGCAGGTGTTCGGCCTCTACGGCTTCGCCAAGGCCGACGCGCAGACGACGTTGCCCACCGACCAAGTCCCGGCGAATATCAGGACATCCAACTGCTGCGCGAGGCCTACCACAGGCTTTGAGCGTCGCCGCGAATCTGAACGAGCTTCTCACACTCGTTCCAGCCCGAATCTCGGATCGCGTCGGTGGTGGCGGACGTTTGATCAAATGGAATCGCCCCGGCTTGGCGGCGGCAACGGCGATCACCCGGCGTAACTCTGCTTGGAACTCATCGCCCAACCGCTCCGAAACCGAATCGTACCGCCACAGGGCTTCGGCCACATCCTGCTCGACGGCGGGATGGTACTCGACTCTCACCGTTTGCGCCCCGCCTCGACTCGGCGCCAGAACTCACCTTCCGGGATGGATTGAACCTGGCCACTTTCGATCTCGCGTTCCCGCCGTTCCACTTCGGCCAGTTCCTCCACCTCCGACCACGCTTCACCCGCGGGCGGCAGCGAATCCAGCAGTGACTCGGCCAACACGACGCGCTGCTCGACCGGCAAGGCCAGCCCCGTCTTTTCAAGTTCCTCAATCGCTGACATGACGGCAGGTTGCTTCCCCGTTGGGATTTGGCAAGTTGAGCCTTCGCGGGGTTCGGCCTCTACGGCTTCGCCAAGGCCGACGCGCAGACGACGTTGCCATCCGGCTTTGGTTCGGGTTGTAGTCCGTCGCGCCAAGGCGCAGGGAAAACTGGAGCGCTGCTTTGCGTCTCCGCGCCGCCCGCTCGAATGGAATCAAATCGAGAATGGTTGGAACGCTCGCCCTCCCCGGCCCTCTCCCCGTTCGAGGCGGAGAGGGAGAGTCTATTGCGATCTTTGGGTTCTTTTGTGGCAGAACAATTTCGCGTGGTTCGCGTGGTTCGCGGTTCACAAGGTCTCTGTTTTTCAGACTAGAAATTGACAACCCCGCGTTGCTCCGTCACTCTGCGCGCATGTCAAAACCGGCTTTGGGACGCGGCCTTGGCGCGCTGTTGGGTGGCACTCCTGTCATCTCCAACCCCGCGCCGGTCACCGCGCCTTCAACCACCGTCACCCACGTCATTCCGCCGCCCGCCGCGGCGCACGCAATCGCGCCCGCCCTCACGCCGGCGCCGGCGCTGCGGGATCATGTCCGCCATTTGGCCGTGACCCAGATCCGTCCGTGCGCGCTCCAGCCGCGCAAAGATTTTCCCGCCGAGTCTCTCCGCGAACTCGCCGATTCCATTCACGAACAAGGCATCGTTCAACCGCTCATTGTCCGCGCGCAGGGAAACCATTTTGAACTCATCGCCGGGGAACGCCGCTGGCGCGCGGCCCAACTCGCCGGCCTTACCGAAGTCCCGGTTCTCGTCCGCGAGGCCGACGACCGCGCCGTGCTGGAAATGGCGCTCATCGAAAATCTCCAGCGCGAAAACCTCAACGCCATCGAAGAGGCCCTCGGCTACGCGCAACTCGTCGGCCAGTTTCAACTCACGCAGGAACTCGTCGCCACCAAGGTCGGCAAGAGCCGCGCCGTCGTCGCCAACGCGCTGCGGTTATTGAAACTCCCGGCGGACCTGCAAGGCTTCATCCGCGAAGGCCGGCTCTCGGTCGGTCACGCCAAAGTGATTCTCGGTCTGACCGAGGAAACCCAGCAGCGCCACGCCGCCGAGCGCGTCATCAAGGAAGCCCTGAACGTCCGCCAGACCGAAGGCTTGATCGCGAAGCTGCAAACCCGCGACGGCGCCCGCGCCCGGAACGGCGCCAAAACTCCGCTCACCACCGACGCGCACGTCGCCAGCCTGGAAAACAAAATCCGCGAACGCCTCGGCACGAAGGTTCATCTGCGTTACGCCCACGGCAAAGGCTCGTTGGATGTTTCCTTCTACAGCGACGCGGAACTTGAGCGCATCCTGCAAATCCTGGGAATCGACGCCGAGTGAAGGCGTCCGGGCCCGCTTCCTTTTCGAATTGAACTCATGAACACACCTGAACTACGCGCCCGGGGCGCGGACAAACTCCAAGCCGCCGCCGCCCAAGTCAGCGGCCTTAACGCCTTTCTCGGCCTCGACGGCTTTGTGGACGAAATCCTCCACGTCGTGGACAAACGCGAAAGCACGGACAAATATCAACGGCTCACCACCATTACCAAATACGCCAGCCGCCTCGCCGCCGCCGCCGGCAAAAGCACCAATGTTGAAATGGTCAACCAGCTCACCAAACTGGGCGGCAACGGCCCCATCATGGCCAACGCCCTGGCCAGCTTCGGCATGAAAGTCTGCTACCTCGGCAATCTGGGCTTCCCGAGTTTGCATCCGGTCTTCGCCGACTTCGCGAAGCAGGCCGAAGTTTATTCCATCGCGGAGCCAGGCTACACCGACGCGCTGGAATTCGAGGACGGCAAAATCATTTGTGGCAAGCACACGTCGCTGCACGAAGTGAACTGGGAAAACATCAAGACGCGCTTTGGCCACGATAAATTCGCCGCCAAGGTTCAGTCCGCGGACTTCGTCGCGTTCGTCAACTGGACGATGCTCACCTGCATGAACGACATGTGGTCGGCGATTCTCAAGGAAGTCTGCCCCACCCTCACCGGCCTGCGGCGCAAAATCTTTTTCGATCTTGCCGATCCGGAGAAGCGCACGCGCGCCGACATCCTCCAGGCGCTGTCGCTCATCACTCAATTCGAGCGGCACTTCGATGCAATCCTCGGCCTGAACGAGAAGGAAGCGTACGAGATCGGGGGTCATCTCGGCTTCAACATCAGCGATCACTCGCCGGAGGGTTTGCTGAAGCTCGCCACGCAGATCCGTGACCACATCGCCATCAACACCGTGGTCGTGCATCCGGTGTCCTTCGCCCTGGCCGTGAGCGCGGGCGATGCCGCCATCGTCGAAGGTCCGTTCACCCCCAAGCCGCTCATCACCACCGGCGCGGGCGATCATTTCAACGCCGGCTTCTGCCTCGGCAAACTGCTCGGCTTCGACAACGCGCACAGCGTCCTCACCGGCGTGACCACGAGCGGCTTCTACGTGCGCTCGGCCAAAAGTCCGAGCGTGGCCGACCTCGTCGGGTTGCTCCGCACCTGGCCCGCAAAAGCCTGAGGTGGCAAGTGACGAGTGACAGGTGACATGAACCCCGGCAGCAAATCACTTATACAAAGTTTCCAATGATCTTACCCGTCATAAAGTACGGCCATCCGGCGTTGCGCCAAAAGGGGGCGCGCATCGAGTCGGTCACGGCGGAGATTCGCCAGCTCATCGCGGACATGTTCGAGACGATGAACGCCAGCAAAGGCATTGGCCTCGCGGCGCAACAGGTGGGTCAGGCGTTGCAATTAACCGTCCTCGATTTGCGCCCGGTCACCGACCGGCCCTCCACGCTCGAACGGAAGGGCAAACCCGCGGACGTGAACGATTTCATGCCGCTCGTGCTCATCAATCCCGAAGTGAAACCCGTGGGCGAACCCGTCGCCGGGCCGGAGGGTTGCCTGAGCTTCCCGGAAATCTTCGCGGACATTGCGCGGCCCGAATCCGTGGACGTAAAGGCCCTGAACGAAAAGGGCAAGCCGATTGAATTCCGCTGCGGGGGACTGCTCGCCCGCGCCGTGCAACACGAGACCGATCACTTGAACGGCATTCTATTCATTGACCGCATGGATCGGAAAACGAAAGCCGAACTGCGCGACGAACTCGACGACCTGCAGGCCACGACCAAGGCAACGTTGGAAGTCGCCCGGAAAAAGTAAGCGGGTTTGCGTCTTCGGGCACACTTATCCCGTCACGCGCAACGCAGCCGTCAGCGGGGGCGGCTGCGCACCGACCGGTTGGTTCGATGTTCTCGCATCAAGTTTACCGGTTCTTGGCAAACACGCGGCGTTTCTTGGCATTTTTTACATTACCACTTGAAGTCGCCCGCAGTTTGCCGGACGCTGCCAACACCGGGCAACGGTTGACCCGCAATTGGGAGATCGTAATGAACAAGAAAAACGATCGCGCCTCATGGATCAAGGCCGGGAAGGCACACTGCAGTATTCCGCCCAAACCGCGCGCCTTGCCGCCGCGCCTCATCCTGCTGGGCGCGCCGGGCGTGGGCAAAGGCACGCAAGCCGAATTGCTCTGCACCGAATTGGGCGTGTGCCAGCTTTCCACCGGCGATGTTCTCCGCGCGGCCAAATGTCTGGACGCCGCCGAGCGCACGCCCGCCATCAATGATGCCCTGGGCTACATGCAACGCGGCGAGCTTGTCCCCGACGCCACTGTCCTCAAACTCATTCGCGAGCGCGTGCGCTGCCTCCGTTGTCGCGGCGGATTTCTGCTGGATGGTTTCCCGCGCACCGTACCGCAAGCCGAGGCGCTCGACGAATTGCTGGCGCATGAAAACATCCGTCTCGAGGCGGTGCTCAACTACACACTTCCCATTGCCATCATCGTTCAGCGGCTCAGCGGTCGGCGCACCTGCGCGGATTGCAAGGCCGTGTTCCACATCAGCGCGCGACCGCCGCGCGTGGCGGACGAATGCGACCATTGCGGCGGCAAACTGGTGCAGCGCGAGGACGACCGGCCGGAAGCTGTCCAGGTGCGCATGACGGCGTATGAACACAGCACCAAGCCGCTCATCGAATACTACGCCGATCACGGCCTGATTCGGACGATTTCGGCCGAGGGCGAACCTGAACGGATTTATGAACGCACCCTCGCCATCCTCGATGCCTAACCGGACCAACCTTCAAGTTGCACTCGGGCCGGCGGAGCGAGAGTTTGAACGCATGAAACTCCGCCGTCGCGAATTCCTCGCCCAAACCGCCCTCGGCCTCGGGAGCGCGCTGCTGGCCCCGCAACTCCTCGCCGAAACCAAACCGGCGGCAAAGTTCTTTGATCCCTACGAGCGCGTCGCGCTGGGCAGAACGAAACTGAAAGTCTCGCGCTTCTGCCTCGGCACGGGCATGAGGGGCGGCAATCGCGAATCCAACCACACCCGGCTGGGCAAATCGAAATTCGAGGCGTTGATTCGCGAGGCGCACGATCGTGGTGTGCGGATGTTCGATCTGGCCGATCTGTACGGCACGCATCCGTACGTGATTCCGGCGCTCAAGGGGATTGAACGCGACCAGTTTCAGGTCGTCACGAAAATCTGGTTTCGCGACGGCGGCATTCCGGAGAAGGAACGGCCCGACGCCGATGTGTGCGTCGAACGTTTCCGGCGCGAGTTGAACACCGATTACATTGACCTGGTGCTGCTGCATTGCGTCGTGTCTCCCAAGTGGCCCGAAGAGTTGCGGAAACAAATGGATCTCCTGGCCAACCTGAAGGCCAAGGGCGTCATCCGCGCCCACGGCGTATCCTGTCATTCGCTCGAAGCCCTCGCCGTGTGCGCGACCGAGCCGTGGGTGGATTCCGTTCACACGCGCATCAATCCCTATGGCGTCAAGATGGACGGGCCGGCGGACCAGGTGGTCCCCGTGCTGCAAAAAATCCACGCCGCAGGCAAGGGCGTCGTGGGCATGAAAATCATCGGCGAAGGCGAGTTCCGCACCAGCGAGGAAAAGCGCGATGCGTCAGTGAAGTTCGCGCTGGGCCTTGGCTGTGTGGACGTGCTAAACGTCGGCTGCGAAAGCGTGGCCGAAGTCGAAGACCTGGCCGCCCGCGTGAAACGGGTGCCGCGAGCGGCGTAGCGTCGGGCGTCTCGCCTGCCGCCCGGAAATGGCGCACGCGATTCTTGGGACTCACGAAAGTTTCGAGCGGCTCGGCTTGGCCCGAGTTTTTCCGCCGGGCGGGACGCGCCGGCTCTACGGGCTGAATGGACTACTAAATAGTAGAGCGTTCGCCTGCTTGACGCCGTGCGGCACTCCCTTACCCTACCGCCGCGTTCGAGAAGATTTAATCCATACACCATACGACCAACATGAAACTTTCTGCCAAATCAACGTTTCCCAAGCTCAAGAAGAATCAAATCCAACTCATCGCCAGCGGCGATCTGCGTCTCTCGGCCAACCAGGTTTGCTGGCCGGCGCAAAAGGCAATGGAAGACACCCTCTGCGCCGCCATCCAGGCCGAGGGCTATGAAGTCGTACGCGCGCACGCCTACGACGCGGCGGCCCGGCACGGCTTCATTGATTCGCAGCGCAAAGGCCTGGAAGTGTTCAAACACATTGACCCGACCGCGCCGCTCATCATTGCGGAAGCCGTCTGGCAATACTCGCATCACGTCCTCGCCGGACTCACCACGCATCGCGGACCGATCCTCACCGTCGCCAACTGGTCCGGCACCTGGCCCGGCCTCGTCGGCATGTTGAACTTGAACGGTTCGCTCACGAAACAGGGCGTGAAATACTCCACGCTCTGGAGCGAGGATTTCACGGACGATTATTTCAAAACCAAACTTCGCCAGTGGCTCACAACCGGCAAGTGTTCGCACAAGACCGATCACGTCAAGCCGCTCGCGAAAGTCAAAGTCCCCGGCGACGCGCGCAAGCTCGGCGAGGCACTGGCCGCCCAGTTGCAGCGCGACAAGGCCATCATGGGCGTGTTTGATGAAGGCTGCATGGGCATGTTCAACGCCATCATCCCGGACGATCTGCTCCACGCCACCGGCGTGTTCAAGGAACGCCTCAGCCAGTCCGCGCTTTACCACGAGAGCACCCAGGTCAGCGACGCCGAAGCCCGCGAGATCCGCGCCTGGCTGGAACAGCGGGGCATGAAGTTCCACACCGGCCCGAACGACGCCACCGACCTGACCGACGCGCAAATTCTCTGGCAGTGCAAAACCTACATCGCCGCCGCGCGCATCGCGGATGACTTCGGCTGTGACTGCATCGGCATTCAATATCAGCAAGGCTTGAAAGACTTGCTGCCCGCCAGCGATCTCGTGGAAGGCACGCTGAACAATCGCGAGCGTCCGCCAGTGAAATCCCGCGACGGTCAGCGCGTCCTCTACGATGGCCAACCGCTCACGCATTTCAACGAAGTGGACGAAAGCGCCGGACTCGACGGCCTGCTCACCCAGCGCGTCCACGAAGCGCTCAAGCAACCGCCCGAAAACACGCTGCACGATCTGCGTTGGGGCGATTGGGACCAGTCCGGCACGACGAAGGAATACGTCTGGGTCTTCGAGATCAGCGGCAGCGCGCCGCCCGCGCATTTCATTGACGGCTGGGCCGGCGCGGAAGGTTTCCGCCAGCCCGCGATGTATTTCCCGAAAGGCGGCAGCACCCTGCGCGGCATCTCCAAGCCCGGCGAAATTGTCTGGTCGCGCATCTACGTGGCGGGTGGCGCGCTGCACATGGACCTCGGTCGCGCGAAAGTCATCACGTTGCCTCGCGCAGAAACCGAACGCCGCTGGCAAGCCACCACCTGGCAATGGCCCATCATGCACGCCGTCACCTACGGCGTGAGCCGCGACCAGATGATGGCCAAGCACAAGGCCAATCACATCCAATGCGTCTATGCCAGCAACGCCAAGTCCGCCGACCAATGTCTGCTGACTAAAGCTGCGATGGCCAGCGCCCTCGGCATCCGAGTGAACCTCTGCGGCACGAAGGCGGATGGGAAGCAGTGGTAATCGGCGCGGCTGACGCCGCAAACCAAATGAGCGCGCTCGGTCCCCGGTCGGCGCGGGTGGAATGCCATGCTCGCATGAGTCGCGAGCAAAGCCTTTTGTCCGCTTCTTCAGTTGCAATTGTCCGCGCCATGTTAAAAAACGCGAAGTTTTTTTCGACCCGCTTCGACGAGAAGCAATTTTCGGCATTGGCTTGGATTTTTAATGCGCAGTGGATTGCCCTCGGCTCGGCGGCGGGGGGCGACGGGGTGTTCCCCCCTCAACCTTTTCCGTCGCGCTGCCGTCGCGGGAAAAGATTTGCACGGCGTTGGGGGTGGCGCGCTTGTCTGGCGCAAGGTATTCGCGGTGTAGCGGGCGTTCCCGCACCACCATTCGGGCGCCCGGGTTTTGGTTGGGATAATGTGGGCGTAAACAGCATGGAAGGGCAGGGGAGCAATTCAGCGCATGATCATGTGAAATCCCCAGAGGGCAAAGCCGGTCACGGGGATCAATCCACCGAGCAATCCCCCAATGATGCCGGCTCTTTTGTCGCCGAGTCTTTTGGTAAGCGCATGGCTGATGTAGCCGCCGGCGAACCAGCCGATGGGGGTGCAAACGAGGAAACTGATAAGCCCAAACGTGCGGGCGTCCGAAAGCGCCTGAAGGCGGCGCGTCAGGATGGCCAGCGGAATCGCCACGGCGACAAGACCACCCATCGCACCGGTGACGGCGCCGATGACGGCCCCCAGGTTCTCTTTACCAAAGCTCGGTTCTCTCATGACATCGGGTGGTGGTTTATGATGGGCTCCCAAATATACTTGCCGGAAGAAACTGCACCAGACAGAGCGCTTTGAGCAAGGCGAATTCCCGTGCGAAACGGCGCGCAATTTTTCGTGCGGCTCGGTCCAAACCGTAACGCTGGAACCTCAATCTGAGTTGGACGCAACGAGCGGGCAGGGCAGGGCAGGACACGAATTATCTCCGGGCAGGTTTTTCCGAAACGACTTCCGCCGAGCGAATCAATCTGGCTGTGCCAAGCCGATTCTGGAATTAAAGGGCTTTACAGCACGGCGGTGAATAACTAGTCTATCCCCTCAATTTTTGAAAACGCACGACAAGTATGGAAGCTAAAACTAAGACGATTGAATCATTCAAGCTGCATGAGAAGGATACCGGTTCCGCGGATGTCCAGATTGCTCTGCTCACCGAGCGCATCAACCATCTCACGGGCCATTTCCAGAATAACAAGAAGGATCACCATTCACGGCGGGGATTGCTGATGATGGTTGGCCAGCGCCGGCGGTTGCTGGATTACCTGCACGACACGGATCTTGCCCGTTACCAGTTGGTGACGAAGAAGCTCAAGTTGCGCCGCTGATTTTCCAGGCGCGTGGTCTTGGGCTGCACGCCTTTCATTTTAACCAGCCGGACCGGAAGCGCGACCGGGTTCGTCTCTTAACCAAACAAACAAGCTCGCGTAGAAAAGTCCGTTGCCACCGGGTGATTTCACTCAGCTCCGACCGTCTCGGAGTTCATTGAAGTTTCTCGGCGGTAACGGCAAAAAAACATTATGCCAGACAAAGTTATCGCCCCGCTGGGCGACAAGCAGATTACCATCGAAACCGGCAAGCTCGCAAAGCAAGCCGACGGCGCCGTGACCGTTCAACTCGGCGAAACCATTATTATCGTTGCCGCTGTGGCCGCGACCAAGGCCAAGGAAGGCCAGGACTTTTTCCCACTCACGGTGGATTACCGCGAGAAAGCCGCCGCTGCCGGAAAATTTCCGGGTGGTTACTTCAAGCGGGAAGGCCGGCCAACGGAAAAGGAAATCCTGACCTGCCGCCTCACGGATCGTCCGATTCGGCCGCTCTTTCCGAAGGGCTGGTATAACGAAGTGCAGGTGCAAACCGTCGTCCTCAGTGCCGACGGCGAAAACGATCCGGACATTCTCAGCATCATTGGCGCGAGCGCGGCCCTGATGGTCAGCGATATTCCGTGGGACGGTCCGCTCGGCGCGGTGCGCGTGGGCCGCGTCAACGGGAAGTTTATTGCGAACCCGACGCATGCCGAACAGGCCGAGAGCGACCTGGATCTCGTTTATGTCGGTAACG
>CAYHFK010000191.1:0-9507 GCA_964355895.1 uncultured Bifidobacterium sp.
GTCCGCGGGATACATGGGCCGCGGCGTGATGGACCAATCCGCGCCGGAATACATGTTGAACCACCAGAAAAGCTTCGCGCAGGTAAAACTGGGATCGGCTTCGCGCAAGGTCTGCCAAAGTTTTTTCCCCGCCACAAGATGGTTCGATTGCTTCCAGAACTGCACCTCCGCCAGCTCGCGGTCGTACCAGCCGTTACCGACGATGCCATGCTCCGCCGGCGACCGGCCGGTCAGGTAATTCGATTGCGCGGTGCAGGTGACGGCAGGGAAAGCCGGCGTGATCCGGCCCCACGCGCCGCGCTGCCGGAAGGCGTTGATGGCCGGCGTGTGTGCGCCGAGCAACGACTCGGACAAACCAACCACGTTGATGACGGCGGTGCGTGTCATGAAGGTAGCGGTTGTCGCGCTGCGACAACCAGCGCCGCGTGCAACGGCGCAACGTCTTTCGCGTGAACGAGCCGCCCACAAGAATCATTCCGCCCGCTGGACGCGGACGGATTCGTCGCAGCGCGACGAATTCCACCACCTCCAATGCGTAGGCTTTGCGTCATGTTTTGCGACGAGCTGCGAGTTCGGCAATGGCTTCGCCAATCAAGGTCCGATCCATTTCCGGCACTTCCAATCCCTGTCCGATGTCCTTCAGCAACGTGATGGCCAGCGTGCCGCCCAAATGCTCGCGAAATTCCTCCAAGCCTTCCAGGACGAGCAACTCTCGCTGCGCGTTCGCGCGCACCAGGTCGGCGACGAACAGTTCATAACCGAGGGTTTCGAGCAAGCCCAGCACCCGCTCGGCGTTCTCCGCGGAAAGCAACCCAGCCCGCCGGGAATAAATCACATCCAGCGCCACGCCGATCGCCACGGCTTCGCCATGCCGCAGGGTGAAATTGGAAATCTGCTCCAGCTTGTGCGCCGACCAGTGGCCGAAGTCCAGCGGACGGGCCGAACCAAACTCGAACGGGTCCCCGCTGGTGGCGATGTGATTGACATGCAGCTCGGCGCAACGCCGGATAAGGCTGCGCACGGCGTCCGGCTCAAACTTCGCCAACGCACGAGCATTACTTTCAAGCGTTTCAAAAAACTCCCGGCTGCGGATGCACGCGACTTTGACCGCCTCCACGAAGCCGGCGCGCGCATCGCGTTCCGGCAAGGTGCCGAGCAGGGTAAAATCGTTGATGACCGCAAACGGCGGCGCAAAGGTGCCGATGAAATTCTTCTTGCCGAAGGCATTGATGCCGTTCTTCACGCCGACGCCCGAATCACACTGGCTCAAGGTTGTGGTGGGAATCCGGACGTGTCGCACCCCGCGATGGGCCGTGGCCGCCGCGAGTCCGGCCATGTCCAGCAACGCGCCGCCCCCAACAGCGACCAAGTAGGAGTGCCGGTCAATGTGATGCCGATTGATCGCGGCGTGAATTTCGGCGACCTGCGTCCAGGAGGCCTTGGCCGGCTCGCCGCCCTGGCAAATCATCGGCGGATGCACCAGCGCCAGGCCGTCTTGGTGGGCAGTGAAATAACTCGTGATCACGGCGGCAAGGCCGGGTTGCGCCGTTGCCAGGTCGCCATCCAGCACGATCAACACCCGACCCGGGCCGCCGCCACCACGCAAAACGTCGCACAATACATTATTGGCCGGGTCGAAAATACCGTCGGCAAACACCACGCGATGTTGCCAGTTGACCCGGATGGTGCGTTCAATCAAATCCATGAATTCAATAGCGCCCAGCTTTCCAAATCCCCCTTGCCCGTAGCAAGCGCAGACACATCCCGGTCGTGGGATGGGTAACACCCTTTTTGAGGCAACGTATCCTTTGCAACCCCGTTCTTCCCGCCGCTCGGGTAACATTCTTTTTGAATCATATCGCCGCCTTATCCTGCTCAAATGGGCGATTGACGCCGCGCGATTCAGGGATATGCTCTGCGGCTCGTGTCGCCGCAGGTCAAACCAAAGCTCCGGCTCCGGAGGAGTTGATTTAACCCCCTCTCCGCTGCGTAACGGCAAAACCGTCGGCGACCACTATTATTTCATGCTCATTATTCGTGATCTTAAGATAACGCTCGGCGCGCGGACGCTGTTCGAGAACGCGTCGTTTCAGGTGAATTACGGCGACCGCGTGGCGTTGGTCGGGCCGAACGGCGCGGGCAAATCCACGTTGTTCGCCATCATCCTCAAACAGCGCGAGCCGGATACCGGCACGGTGGAGCGCGATGAATGGACGATGGTCGGTTATCTCCCGCAGGAGGCCGAAGGTCATGGCGATGAAACGGTGCTGGAAGTGGCCACCGGCCGGGTGGACGAATTGCCGCAACTGGAAAACCGGCTGCACGAACTGGAGAAGGCGGGCGCGGTGTCCACCCCGGAATACATGGAGGCGCACGCGAAGTACGATGCGTTGAACGATGCGGAGGTGGAGATCAAGGCGAAGAAGATGTTGCGCGGACTGGGCTTTCGTGACACCGATTTCGAACGCAAGGCGAAGGAAATGAGCGGCGGCTGGATCATGCGCGCGCGGCTGGCGCGGTTGCTGGTGATGGAGCCGGACCTCCTGTTGCTGGACGAACCAACGAACCATCTCGATCTGCTCGCACTGCTCTGGCTGCAAAATTATCTGAAGAATTATTCCGGCGCGGTGCTGCTGATTTCGCATGATCGCCAGTTCATGGATGAGGTGGTGGGTCAGGTGCATGAAATCTCCGAGAAGAAGTTGATCGCCTACACGGGCAATTACACCGATTTCCTGCGGCAACGGGAGGAGCGTTACGAGCAGCAACTGGCCGCCTACAAAAATCAGCAGAAGGAAATCGCGGCGCTCCAGGAGTTCGTCTCCCGGTTTCGTTCGGTGACGTCCAAGGCGTCGCAGGCGATGAGCAAGCTCAAGCAGATCGAGCGGATGGAGTTGATCGAGCAACCACAGTCGCCGCGCAAGCCGTTCCGCTTTCAGATTCCGCAACCGCCGCGCGGCGGGCAGCGGGCGGTGTCACTCGTGGACATCCACATGGCCTACGGCACGAACCAGGTTTACCGCGGACTCGACCTCACGGTGGAACGCGGGGAGCGGACGGTGTTGGTCGGGCCGAACGGCGCGGGCAAATCCACCTTGCTGAAAATTCTGGCGGGCGTGGTGCCGTTTCAGAAAGGCGAACGCGATCTCGGACACAACGCGAAGATTGGTTATTTCAGCCAGCATCGCGCCGACACGCTCGACCCGGAGCGCACGGTGCTCGATGAAGTGATCGCCAGCGCACCGCTGCTGCCGGAGAACGAGGCGCGCGGAATCCTGGGCTCCTTCTTGTTCCGCAAGGATGACATCTTCAAGAAGACGGCGGTGTTGAGCGGAGGCGAGAAGAGCCGGTTGAACCTCATCAAGTTCCTCGTTGATCCGCCGAACCTCCTGCTCATGGACGAGCCGACGACGCATCTGGATATTCACACCGTGGAGTCGCTGACGCTCGCGTTGGAGCGTTACGAGGGCACGCTCATCTTCATTTCGCATGACGTGCATTTCATCCGGCAGATCGCGACCAAGGTATTGCACGTCAACGCCGGTCAGATCACGGCGTACACTGGCGGCTACGATTATTTTCTGGAAAAGAGCGACAGCATCGCCGACGAACGCGCCGCGCTCACGGCGGCGTGATGCGGCAACGTCGAGCGTATTTCAAAACTTGAAACTGGCGGCAAGGATGCCGCCAGAACCCGCGGGCAGGATGCCCGCGCTACAGCGTAGCGCAGGCATCCTTGCCTGCGAGTTAACGGAGCATCCTTGCTCCGTGTTTCAAGTCGGGTTTTCCAAACCAGCATTCAGGCGGCAGTGCCCAAGCGGTCACCGACGCGGGCGTAGAGTTCGCGCTGGGTGCGGCTTTGTTCCACCAAGTCTTCAGACAGCCGCACGCGACCGGGCTCGAACAGGGACAAAGTTGAACTGCCCCCAAAACGGAAATAACCCTTCTCGTCTCCCTTCGCGACTGGCGTTCTGGGCCGGTAGGTTTGCACGATGGAGCCGACATTGGTCGCGCCGACTTCCAGCAGCAGCACCGGGCCGAACTTTTCGGTTTCCAAGGTCGTAAGCGTGCGGCGGTTTTCCCAGAGGTAACTGAGGTTGCGGCGCAGGGCGATGGGGTTCACCGAATAGAGCGGGCCGTTGAGCAGCGTGGTTTCGGAAGGTCGTCCCGCCAGCGGAAAATGAAACCGGTGATAATCCACCGGACACAACCGCGACAGCACGAGCGTGCCGCGGGCGTAACGCGCGGCGAGTTCAGCATTGCCGAGCAGCCGGGCGAGATCGAAGCGTTGTCCCTTCACGAACACACCGTCGATCTTTGAAGCGTCGGGAAAACCGAGATGCCGGCCATCAGCGGGAAACACCACGGCAACGGGATCAGCATCTACCGGGCGCGCGCCGGGTTTGAGTCGGCGATAGAAAAATTCGTTGAACGTGCGAAATGATTCCGGCGGGTCGGCAAACTCATTCACATCCAACCCAAAGTCGCGAATGAACGGCAGGATTTTGCCCCGGCTGACCGACCGGTCCATGCGCCAGCCATACCAGCGGGAAAAGAAAGGGCGTTTGACGAATGCCTCCAGCGCCAGTCGGCCGAACGGGTTGCAGTAGGTCCAGCGCATCCAGGCCGCGCCGTAAACCTGCTCCTGCTCCACGCGACCGGTGTAGCGATTGAAAAACTTGATGACGTCCGTTTCAGCCATAAACGAGGGCGGGAGTTTAGCAGGAGCGAGGCGCTTCGGCGAGCTTTTGCAAAGAGGCACGCCCTTTCCCGGCAGGTTGCTTTGACGGTGGCGCTGGCCTGCGTTAGCCTGTCGCCATTATGTCAGAGCCTATCAACCATCCGCGCGATCCTTTGCACGGCATCACGCTGGAAAGCATCATCAATCAACTGGTCCAGCGGCATGGGTGGAGCGAGATGGGGCGGCGCATTCCGATCCGGTGTTTCCAATTCAATCCGACGGTGAAGTCCAGCCTCACGTTTCTCCGGAAAACGCCGTGGGCACGGGAAAAGGTGGAAGGCTGGTTTATTTCGGAGCTTTGAGCCGAACCCGCCAGACAAACTTTTTCCCTCGCTGCTTTAACCCGCCAGCGCACCGCCAGCATTACTCGATACTACGCGATGCCGAGCAGCTCGACTTCAA
This sequence comes from uncultured Bifidobacterium sp., assembly GCA_964355895.1. Taxonomy (GTDB): domain Bacteria; phylum Verrucomicrobiota; class Verrucomicrobiia; order Limisphaerales; family JADLHS01; genus JADLHS01. Next base: position 5,144 of record CAYHFK010000191.1, read on the forward strand.
AGACGAGGGTTGAATTCGGCGGGATGGCGCCCGGATAACCGTCCCGGCCATAAGCGAGGTCCGGCGGGATGGTGAGCTTGACCTTGTCGCCCACTTTCATTTTCGCGACGCCGAGATCCCAACCAGCGATGACTTGCCCCTCGCCCAGCACGAAGCTAAAAGGCTCATCGCGATCCACGGAGCTGTCGAACTTTTTGCCGTCGGTGAAACAACCGGTGTAGTGGACGGAGACAGTTTGACCCTTTTGGGGCACGAGACCAGTGCCACTGGTGAGTTTTTCGATTTGTAAATCAGTCTTTGCCATCCGTGATTTTGACCACAACGCAACCCATCGGTCAATTCTGTTGGGGCATTGAGGTCATCAATGCCACTGATTCCTAACTGCGACAAACCAGAAGCTTCACCGCTTGAAATGTTCCCCGGGAATCATCTCCGAAGGATGACATCACAGCGCAGACGACCGGCGCGCGTCGAGTTGCTGCAACACGGCACACAAGGCTTCAAGGCGAGGCGTTGCCACGCCCATCTGTTGCGCCTGTCGCAATGGCTCACGAAACAAGCTCTCTAATTCGAGTGGTCGGCCCAGTTCAAAATCGAGCAGGGTGGAAGCTTTGTAGGCTCCCATGGTTCTCGTTCGGGATATTTGAATGTCACGGAGCGATTCAGCAACCTCCAATCCCAGAGCGTTGGCGGCGGCGATAACTTCATCCATGAGTTCGCGGACGAGTGCTTCCCAGCGCGCATCCGCCAGAAGTTTCTCGGTAGTCAGACAATGGCCCAGTCGAGAGTTGATCGTTGAAGGTTGCCTGACCAGCGCGTCGTAACCGGCGGCGCTGGCCACACCCAACCCGTTGAAGGGAATATTCCAGACCAGCTTCTCCCAATGGGTGCGCGCAAGATTATCCGTGACCTTGCAGGGCACCCCCGCGTTTTGGAACGCCGCCGCAATCTCGTGTGTCCGCAACTCGGGCCGGCGTTCAAACTCGCCCAGCACGATCAGTCCGTGATCCAAATGCTGAACCACCCCGGGGGCCGTGCGGTTCAGGCAGACAAAGCAAAGTCCCCCCAGAATCTGTTCCGCTGGGAAAAGCCGCGCCAACTGCTCTTCATTGCCCAGACCATTCTGCAACGTCACCACGGCGGTGCGCGAACCGACCAGGGGCGGCAGCAATTGTGCAAACTGCGCGTTCGCCGTCGTCTTGAGCGCGATCAACACCACGTCGCTCACGCCGATTTCATTCGGCAATTTTGCGCAATGCGGCCACGTCCTAAAATCGCCCGCCGGACTGCGAACCTGCACCCCACCCTGCCGCACAACTTCGTAATCCGACCGCAGCAGGAAATACACGTCGTGTCCGGCGTGGCAAAGTATCGCCCCGTAATAGCTGCCCACGGCGCCACATCCGACGACGACAATTTTCATGGCTGGAACGGAAAACAAAAAAGGCACTCCGACAAAAGTCAGAGTGCCTTTGTGAGAAAAGTGGGTTACTTGGCGCCCAAGATTGCGTCCTTGGCGGCCTTGGCGACGCGGAACTTCACGACGCGCTTGGCGGCGATCTGAATCGTCGCGCCCGTGGCGGGGTTGCGTCCAATGCGGGCCTTGCGGTTAACCAACACGATCTTGCCAATGCCCGGCAGCGTGAAGGTGTTCTTTGCGTTCTTGTAAGCGAGCGCGGCGATGTGTTCAAGGATCTCCGCCGCCTGCTTCTTCTTGATGCCGGCCTTGTCGGCGATCTCCGCTGCGATTTGTGATTTGGATAGTGCTTTTGCCATATATTTATTTGTTTGGTTGTGTGTTAAAAGTCGTTTGACTCGGTCGTATTAAAAGCGTTCGCCGCGCTCACGCAAGCATAATTTGCACTTTTTTCTTGGAAAAACAGCCGCTGCAGATTGCCCAATTGCTACCCGCCAGCCGTCACAAGCGTCGCCCAATCGGCCACCAGGCGGGCGAACAGATCAAGTCGGCGGTCGAACGGAAACGAAGTCGCGCCGCCGTCATGCTTGCGTCCGTCTGTCACAAACCCATTTGGCTTATCCTCGCGCAAGAAATGAGCTGCGCCCGCCAAATACCTGAACCGTAGATTTTTTCGTGACACGTCGCGTCCCGCCCATACAATGTCGGCCCTTTGCGACCCTATGGTCTAGCGGTTAGGACACCTCCCTTTCACGGAGGTAGCCCGGGTTCGATTCCCGGTAGGGTCGCCAATTCCACTTTCACCCAATAGAATCAATACTTCCGTGAGTTTTTTACTTTTCCAAAACAGGCTAGTGCTAAAGCCTAGTATGGCGACACGGAAGTTTCGTTACGTCACGAGACGCTCGCCCGAGTCGCTGTCGGCAGGTAGGGCGCGTCACTCCGTGCGCGCCGCAGATGGGCAATGGGCACCCCGAACGGCGCGCACGGAGTGACGCGCCCTACCAAGCCATGTATCGAATCTTCTTTGTCACGGTACTAGTGCTAAAAAGTCCACCCTTTTCAGTCATGTTTGCCGATGCTCGCCCATCCGGTTTAAGGGTGGCATTTCCCTATCATTATCATTGGCGTTCGTGGCCATTCACATGCACGAGCGCGGCGATGCGGAAACCTGTGTGGGTTTTGGCTGGTTTGGTAGCCTTCATAAGGCCGGGAGGGGTGGTGTCAGCCAGTCGGCACAAACTCGGAAAATCCTTCAGCCTTGGTGATGCCTTGGGTGATGCCTTGTGACAGACGTGACAGACGTGACACTCGCCTAGCGTAACCGCGAAGCAGGTGCAGGATCGTCTTATGCACCAACAGGCAGGCCCCCTCAGCGAAGACCAGCGCCTCGGTGGCCGTGGCCTTGCCGTTCGCCTCAACGTACACGCACGGACCGCAGGCGGACAAGCGCACCATCTTTTCCGGGCGGCCGCGGCGGGGCGCACGCCGGGCGACCGCTTCCAGCATCCACACCAACACGCGCCGCTCCACAGTGAAGCGCATGGCGCGAGCCGGATGCGGCCTCGGGGTGGGATTCTGTTTCATGCGGTCCATCATTCCTCCTCGGTTTTGGTGGCGCGGTCAGAAATTGCAGGCTTTTTGGCGCGCAGGGTTTCCCAGAGGCGCGAGTGGTTGAGGAGGATGTCCTTCATGCCGCGTTGGATTGTGGGAGAGTTCAGCGCCTGGGTGCTCATGGCGGTGTGCGCGTCCAGCGCGCCCATGATGGCATTCAGCAGCTCGGTTTTCAGGTCGGGCGAATTGGCGAACTGTTCTTTCGTGTTGTTCGCGGCCTGCTGGCGGAGCGTGTCGGATTCCAGCAGCTTTCCCTTAATCACGTTGTTCACATAGACCAGCTTGTCCTGGTCGGTGAGCTCGCCATCGAAAAGCTCGTTCACCTTTTGGATGATTTCATCCAAGAAAGCTTTCTCCTTGTCCTGCAACATGCCGCTGCCGGCTTCGGTGATGGGTTCGAGCTTGGGCACTTCGCCGGCATACAGCGGCATCGGCCGTTTGCCGAGATTTTTGAGGTTGTGATGCGTGAGGACCACTTTCGAAAGGTCAATGCCCTCGCGCTCGCGACCGAACTCCAGCAACGGCAACAGGCGGCGGAAAAAGATGGCGCGCTTCTCGAGAGCAGTATTGCCGTAGTCGAAGATTTGGGAAAGGAAGGTGTAGAGCCGGATGAACGCGCCCATATCACTCTTGAACAAGATCAGGGCATTCAGCTCGTCCTGGGTGGATTTGCTGGCGGCTTCGTCGCTCCTGTCCTTCGCCAGTTTCAGCGCCGCCTGCGCGGCCTGGTAGCGTTTCAGCAGGCGATCCGCCACGGGCTCCAGCGCGGCGATCAATTCCTTCTGCGCCACGCCCTTCAACTCCGCCTCCACCACGCGGTCCACCTCGAACTCATCGTAGTGGCCGGCGACGTCCAGCTTGGCGCGCAGGTTGTAAACCAGGTTCGGGTCGGTGGGGGCCGAGAGTTCCGCGGTGGTGTGATAGGTCTTGAAGGCGGCGAGGACTTCCACCGGGTCGTTGACGAAATCCAGCACATAGGTCGTGTCCTTGCCGGGGTGGGCGCGGTTCAGACGGGAGAGGGTCTGCACGGCCTGGACGCCGGCCAGCCGTTTGTCCACATACATGCCGCAGAGGAGCGGCTGGTCGAAACCGGTCTGAAATTTGTTCGCCACGAGCAGGATTTGATACTCGTCGCCTTTGAACGCTTCGCGGATGTCGCGGCTTCGCAGGTTGGGATTTAGAATCTTGCTGGTTTCCGTGAAACCGTCCGGGCCGGATTCCGGGTCGTTCACCTCACCGGAGAAGGCGACGATCGTCCCGATCTTGTAGCCGCAATCCTGAATGTATTTCTCAATGGCCAGTTTCCAACGCACCGCCTCGACGCGGCTGGCGA
>CAYHFK010000192.1:0-9497 GCA_964355895.1 uncultured Bifidobacterium sp.
TCCAGTTCCGCTGCCGCCACCACTCCCAACGAACTCAACGTCAGGAACACCCCTTCGGCCTGGCGCAAATCCTCCGGGGTCACCGTGGTTTCCTGAGCGGGCAGGGCCAGTGCGCGACAAAGTTCAAGCACCACCGCCCGTGTGACGCCCGCCAGCACCCCGCTCGTCATGGGCGGTGTGCAAACCACGCCGGATTGAACCCAAAACAAATTGCTGCTCGCGCCTTCGACCACGAATCCATCGGTGTTCAACAGCAGGGCCTCGTCGGCGCCCACGGCGTCGGCTTCCGCCCGGGCCAGGATTTGGGCCAGCTTGTTGGCCGTCTTGTATTGCGCGAGCGATTCGCCGGCGGGCAGTCGCCGGGCGGTCGTCAACAACCGCCAACCGCGCGCGGGGTCCGGCACGGACGGCAACGGATGCAATGACATCACGAGCGTCGGACGATCCGCGCCCTTGGGCGAATAACCGCGCACCCCCACGCCGCGCGACAACGTCAGCCGCAACAATCCATCCGGCAGGCGGTTCACCGTGATGAGTTCGGCCACGAACTTTCCCAAAGCGTCATCGGCGAACGGCAGTTTAAGGCCCAGAAATTCCGCGCCGCGATGAAGTCGTTCCAGATGTTGCGTCCAGCGGAAAGGTTTGCCCCGGCACACGAGCACGGTTTCAAACAGTCCGTCGCCATAAAGAAAGCTGCGATCGAACACGGAAACCACCGCGCGGTCTTCGGGCACGAACTGGCCGTTGAGGAAAACGAACATGCCGATTGGTTAGGGGAACGCGCGCGGCACGGCGAGCAGAAAAACCATCCTTGGAAAGTGGGCCGGTGGGAAAGTGGGCGGGGTGCGGCAGCTTCCCACCTGCTCACTTTCTCATTTTCTCACTTTCTTCACGTCCCTCGGCGGGCCACGGTTCCGCATGATGGCGGCCGTTCCTTTCCAGCGCGGCGAGGAAACCGGCGGCCTTTGCGAGCGTCTCGTCATATTCCGTCGCTGGCACGGAATCCGCCACGATGCCCGCGCCGACGTTGAAATGCGCAAGGCCAGCTTTGCAAACCGCCGTGCGAATGGTGATGCTCAACTGGCTTTCGCGATTGAAACCGAGATAGCCGTGACAGCCGCAGTAAGGCCCGCGCGCCAGCGGCTCCAGTTCATCAATGATCTCCATCGCGCGAAACTTCGGCGCGCCCGTGATGCTGCCGCCGGGAAAACACGACGCCAGCGCCGCGAAATGCGTCACGTCCGCGCGCAACCGCCCTTCGACGGTCGAGACGAGATGCTGCACCTGGGCGAATCGTTCCAGCTTGGCCAACTCCGGCACCTGCACCGAACCGTATTCGCAAACTTTGCCGAGGTCGTTGCGCAGCAGATCGGTGATCATGACCAGTTCCGCCAGTTCCTTGGGGCTGGTTTGAAGTTCGTAGGCGAGCTGCGCGTCGCGCGTCGGGTCGGGCGAACGCGGGCGCGTGCCTTTGATGGGCCGGGTGGTAATGTGCGAGCCGCTCAGCCGGAGAAATTGTTCCGGCGACGACGAGGCGATTTGAAAATCACCACAGTCCAAATATGCCGCGAACGGCGCGGGCGAGACCGCCAGCAGCCGTTCAAAAAGTTCCCAACCGGAAAACGGGCACGGCGCGGCGAGGCGCTGCGAGAGGTTCACCTGGTAAATGTCGCCGGCGTGGATGTATCGCTGCGCGCGTTCGACGGCGGCCAGAAATTCCGCGCGGGAAAGATTAGCACAGATCGGTTGCGTTTGTGTGTGACGCTCGCCCTCACCCCGGCCCTCTCCCCCGGGGAGAGGGAGAGCTGTTGTCTGTCCACTTGGATTCCCCCGCGTCCTGGCTGCGTCGCCGTGCTTCGTTTCGCCAGAAACCGGCGGACGATTCTCCCTCTCCCTTTCGGAAAGGGAGAGGGCCGGGGTGAGGGTTTGCGTTGGGCCTTCGGCCAAACGGGTTGTCCAAAATTCCGCCTGTTCGCGCGCCCGTTGTTCGCTCCGCGAACCGTCGGCACCGAGACCGGTCGAGACGATGCAGGTCTTGCCCAGGCAATGATCGAAGACCACGAGGCTGTCGTAAAAGCCCACGTGGCAATCCGGCAATTCGAGATCGTTCACCGCCCGGCGCGGGAGTTTCGGCTCGGTGAAATTCTTCAGGTCGTAACCCCAGTAGCCGAAGCAGCCCCCAAGCGGGAACGGCAGATCAATCTCGTCGAGCAATTCGTAGCGCGACATCAGCGCATCGAGCACGTGCCACGGATTGCCAAATTGGGTCTGGGGTCTGGGGTCTGGGGTCTGGGGGTTCGAGATTTCGCACTGCGAACCAAACGAGCGAAACGTCAGAAACGGTCGCGCCGCAACGAACGAATACCGCGCCTGCGCCGAATCAAACCCGGCGCTGCGGAGCAACACGATTCCCCGCCGCCCGGCGAGTTGTTCGACGAGCGATTCGGGCGTCTGCGCGGTGGCGATTTCCTGAATGAGCGGTCGCACGGGGGCATTCAATCCGTCGCGCCGGGCGGCGGCAAGACGCAAAACGCAATTTGCCCTCGTGGCGGTGGGCGTCCCGCCCGGCGGATTCACTCAGGCATGGACGAGGCCACCCTACCATGCCGGGGCTGCAGGAATAATCAAACCCAACTCCGGGCGGCGAGACGCACGCCCTCCACGTCCGGCGGGACGCCCGACGCTACAGAACCGGGGCCGTGCGCTTCATCTGCGCGGCGTTCCAGAGCAGCCACGTCATCTCGTCGGTGAACACCTGGCGATGGGGGTAGCCACGCACCAGTTCGGTGCCTTCATGCACGTCGCGGGCGCCGCGATTCAGGATGGCCCCGGTCGCACGGTGGCTGATTTCGCGCACCAGCCACACAAACTTTTGCACCGTCGAAAGGTCAGGACGATCCAGCGCGTATTTGAACGGGAACTCGTCGGCATTGATCTCGTAACGCGTCGCGCCGCCCGCAAGCACGATCTCCAGAATCAATTGCGATCCGGTTTCCACCTTGCGCCCGGATTCCACGCTCCTTTTCGGCCACGTACCGACCCCCGCGTGGAGTGACGCACTGTGCCGCTCGCTCCAGGGGTGGCTGATCTCGTCGTGACGCACCGCGCCCGCCGCGACCAGGGCCAGTTCCCGCCACGCCACCGCTGTGGGTTGCCCGCGCAGATCATAAACCTCGAGGGCCGCTTCCGTCAGCGCCAGCCGATGCAGTGATTTGCTTGCCGGCAGCAGTTGCAACTCGCGTTCCGCCACGATCGCCGCCGCGACGCCTTCGGCCTGCAAGGCGCGGTGAAACGCCCGGGCGGCGTCCGCGCTGAGTTGGCGCTGGAGAATGCCCTGGGCGTTGGCGGCGAGCCGCACCGCATCCGCATCGGTGAGATGACTGAAGGAACGGAACGCCCGCCGGATTTGCTCCGCCGTCGGGCGGGCGGCATCTTTTTGCAGAACGGCGTAGGGAGCGGGGAAAGGCATGAGCGACGGCGTTCACGAAAACGCCATGGGTATCGTTTCGGGCGGACCAACGCGCTGGAGATATTCGCGGATGACGGCCACCGCTTCGTCCACATCGTCGGTGACCGTGAGCAGTTTCAAAGCGTCCGGGTCAATGAAAGCATTGCGTTCGCACAAATCGGTTTTCATCCAGCGGAGCAGCCCCGTCCAGTGGCGCTGGCCGAACAGGATCAGCGGAAATTTCGGAATCCGCTCCGTCTGCACGAGCGTCAGCACCTCGAATAATTCGTCGAGCGTGCCGAAGCCGCCGGGCAGGAAGACGAAGGCGACGCTGTATTTGACAAAGCAAACCTTCCGCGAGAAGAAATAGTGGAAGTGGACGGGCAGATTGGCGAAACCGTTGCCCTTCTGTTCGTGCGGCAGCTCGATGTTGAGGCCCACCGAGGTTCCCCGACCCTGCGCCGCGCCTTTGTTCGCCGCCGCCATGATGCCCGGTCCGCCGCCGGTGATGACGGGCAGATTATATTTCGCGAGCTGTTTGCCGAGGCGCACGGCCGCCCGATAGTACGGGTCGCGCGGCGACGTGCGCGCCGAGCCGAAGACGGTGACCGCCGGGCTGATGTGCGAGAGGGCTTCAAACGATTCGACGAACTCGCCCATGATGCGCAGGATGCGCCATGGGTCTTCCCTGGTGAACGCCGGGCCGTGATTGTTCATGCGCCGCAGATTAGACGCGGCACGCCGCCAAAACAAGCTTGGTGGTTCCGTTTTGGATTCAAGCCGAATCGCAGTTCGGCGTGCCGCTTACGTCTTCTTCCGAAACACGATGACGTGTTGCTGCGGTAACTGGCCGATGGTTTCGACCCATTCGAGCGGATGAATGCTCATCTCCTTGCGCACCTGCGCCTCGGTCATTTTATGGACGAGCTTGATGGGCACGTTGGGGTCTTCACCGCGAAACTCGACGAATACCATCCGCCCGCCGGGCTTCAACGACTGGCACATGGCCGTCACCATCTCGAACGGATGATCAAACTCGTGATACACGTCCACCATCAGAATCAGCTCCACCGACGCGCGCGGCAGTTTGGGATCGGTGATGGTGCCCAGCACGGGTTGGACGTTGAAGATTTTTTCCCCGGCCAGTTTGTTGGTGAGAATGTCCAGCATCTCCTGCTGAATCTCCACGGCATAGACCACGCCGTCTTCGCTGGGCTGCAAGGTAGGGCGCGTCACTCTGTGCGCGCCGTTATCGGCGTTGGTGCGAGCGGCGGGCAGAGGACTGCCCGCCCTACCAACCGCCTTTGCGAGCCGGCGCGTGTAATAACCCGTCCCGGCGCCGATGTCCGCGACGGCATCGCCCGGTTTGAGTTTCAGCGCCGGGACGAGCAAATCCGGGCGCTCCTCCTGCTCGCGTTCGGGGCGTTCCAGCCAGTCGGCAGCCTGATGCCCCATGACGTGCGCAATCTCGCGGCCCATGTAGAACGTGCCGATCCCGTTTGGGTCATGCTCCGCCCGCAGCTCGTAACGTGGCGATGCGGCGGGCGCATTTGTGTGCGCCACATCCGCCTTGGCGGCGATGGTCAAGGTGACGAACGCAGCGACGAAAAGTGGTAAGTTCATTTTTGTGGCCCGTCGTTGTCTAGTGCGGTGATCGCCGTTTGGCAAGCTCCGGCTTCCTTGCCGTTGGCATTTGCCGGCGGTTCGCCCATCCTGTCCCTACGATGCCGACTCCCGAAACGCATTTCAAAGGCTGGGCGAAACCTGGACCGGTTCCGCCGGGACTCGCCGCGAGCGGGCCGGTCGAACCGCACGAAACCCTCGATGCCATCAGCGGACATTTCCGTTTGTTCCAACTGCGCGCTGGCCATCGCTTTTCCACCGACGACATTCTCACCGCGTGGTATGGCACGACTTGGTGTCCCACCGCGCGCACCGCCCTCGATCTCGGCAGCGGGATTGGCACGGTCGCGATGATTTGTGCGTGGCGCTTGCCGGGGGCGCGATTCGTCACCGTTGAGGCGCAGAGCGAAAGCGTGGCGCTCGCCCGAAAGTCGGCGCGCTACAACGGCCTCACCGACCGCTACGAAATTCGGGAGGGCGACTTTCGCGAAGCAGCGGAGCGCGGACAGCCTTGTCCGCGCGAACCCAATCCCGCCGAGGAACTCGCGGACAAGGCTGTCCGCGCTCCGGGGCCAAGGCAATCCGTGCTGCGCGACGAAGAGCAATTCGATTTGATCACCGGCAGCCCGCCGTATTTCCCGCCGGATGCCGGCATGAAGAGCGAGCATCCACAGAAACTCGCCTGCCGCTTCGAACTGCGCGGCACGGTGGCGGATTACTGCGCGACGGCGGCAAAGCATCTCGCGCCGGGCGGCTTCTTCGCGTGCGTGTTCCCGACCGAACCCGCGCAACTGGCGCGCGTGGAAGCGGGCGCGAAAGCGGCGGGCCTGGTGATCGTGCGTCGCCGACCAGTGGTTTTCCGCGAGTTCGAGCCACCGTTGATCGCGTTGTTCGGCCTGATACGAGCGGACGATTTGCCCGAATGGTTTCGCGGGCAGACTTGGGCAGAACCGCCGCTCACCATCCGCCTGCGCACCGGCGAGATTCACCCGGAGTATTCGGCGCTGAAACTGGCCATCGGCTTTCCGCCGTGATCGAAGCGCCGATGAGTTCGCTGATGCGGAATCATTTTGCGCCGGCCGTGACTGAACCGTAAGCTCGCGGCATGTTCAAACTCCTGCGTGGACTCGGGTGCGGAATTTTCCTTGCCATCCATTTACTGACGCTGCCTACGGCTGGGGCGGCCTTGCCCACAGTGATATTACGTGAGGCATTCCCGGCTTTGAGCGTGGATCGCCCGATGTGGATGGCGGAAGTGCCGGATGGCTCGGGCAGAATGTTTATTATAGAGCAACAAGGGCGCATCCTCATCGTGCATAAGGGCAGCGATGGTGCGGACGCGAAGGAGTTCCTGAACATCGTGGACCGCAAACCGTATGACAGCAACGCCGAGGGTTTGCTGGGGTTGGCGTTTCACCCGCAGTTCCGGTCGAACGGTTTGTTTTACGTTTACTACAATCAGCAGAATCCGCGGCGCGGGGTGATGAGCGAGTTCAAAGTCGCGACCGGAGATTCCAACCGGGCGGACCTGGCCTCGGAACGGATTCTCCTGCAAGTGCCGCTCTCGTCCACGAGCAACCACGGTGGGCAGGTGAGCTTTGGCCCGGACGGATTTCTTTACCTGGCACTGGGGGAAGGCAGCGGTGGCAACGATCCCCAGAACAACGGCCAAAACTCTGCGTCGCTGCTGGCCAAGATTCTGCGGCTGGATGTCAACACGCGCTCGGTGTCGGGCACGGGCGAGAGCCGGAAGAAACTGGCGTACGGGATTCCGACGGACAATCCGTTCGCCGGCGAACCGGAGAAGCGTGGCGTGTGCAAAGAGATTTGGGCGCTGGGCTTGCGAAACGTGTGGCGCTTCAGTTGGGATCGCGAGACCGGCGAGCTGTGGGCCGGCGACGTGGGTCAGGACGACTGGGAGGAGATTGACCTGATCGTCAAAGGCGGCAACTACGGCTGGTGCGTGCGGGAAGGCGCGCACGCTTTCAAACCCGGTCCGGAAAGCGCGCGGTACATTGAACCGGTCCTCGAGTATCCGCATCGCCCCGAGCAGATGGCGCAGGGGAGTTTTCCGGCGCACACCATCGGCCTGTGCGTGACCGGCGGCTATGTTTATCGCGGCCGGCAATTTACCGCCCTGCGCGGGGTTTATGTTTACGCCGATTACGCCTTGGGCACGATCTGGGGCCTGCGCCATCGTGACGGCAAAGTCATCGAGCAAGGCACGCTGCTGTCACAGCCCAAGAACGTCGTGAGCTTTGCCGAAGACCGCGATGGCGAACTCTACGTGTTGATGCAGGACGGAAATATTTTTCAGCTCACCGTGCCGTGATGCAGTGATATCTGCACAAGTTGAGGAATCGCGGATTTACAGAGCGTTTCTCCTTCTCCTCCTGACGCAGGAAGGAGCAGAGGGTTGGGGAGAGGAGGCTCGTTTTGTTTGGATTTCCCTCTCCTCGGTCCTCTCCCCACTCGTTCCTCGTGGGGGGAGGAAGAAGCCCGAAGCCGTTTTCCGACGTGTGTAGATACCTCTGGCCGCGCCGCTGCTTTCGTGGGCGTCCGGTTTCATCCCTCCACATTTTCCGTTTGGTTGGCCGGCGCTGGGTTTCTGACCGGGCCACGTAAAATTTCTGTAAAATCGCGCCGCCGACTGCGATTGTTCTCTTGTAACGATGAACACGACGTCGGTCAAAAACCCGGACGAGTTGCTGCCGACACGGCATTCGCTCATCGAGCGGTTGCGCAATCTCGATGACCAGGCGAGCTGGCGCGAGTTTTTCGACACGTACTGGAAGCTGATCTACGGCGCGGCCATTCGGGCCGGCCTCAGTGATCAGGAAGCGGAAGATGTGGTTCAGGAAACGGTCATCGGCGTGGCGCGGAAGATGGAGAGCTTCCGCTACGAACCGGCGGTGTGCTCGTTCAAAGGCTGGCTCATGCATGTCACCCGCTGCCGGATCGCCGACCGGTTCCGCCGCCGCCGCCCGCAGAATGTTCCCTTGGCGTCGCCCGGTGCGGACACGACCACGGAACCCGCGCTGAACGTCCGCGATCCCGCCGCCGACGTGCTCGAAGGCATTTGGGACGAGGAATGGCAGAAGAACCTCGTGGACGTGGCGATGGAGCGGGTCCGGCGCAGCGCCAACCCGGAGCACTACCAGATTTTCCACCTGCACGCCGTCAAAGGCTTGGGCGTGCGCGACGTGGCGAAGCTCACCGGCGCCAGTCTCGCCAAAGTCTATGTAAGCTATCATCGCATCGCCAAACTGGTCAAAGCCGAGGTGCGCCGGCTGGAACAAACGGCTGCCCATGCCTGAGAAACCAAGCTCAACTCCACGCCGCCGTAGCGCCGACATTCCTGTCGGCCTGCCCGCACTATTCGCGAATCAGAGCCTCGCACGCCTGCTGGCTCGGTGGCGGGTTTTCTGGCACGCTTGGACCCAAGCCGCTACGCGCGGAAGCATCCGCTTTCAGAAATATCGCGTCGCACCCCGGCTCGGAACCGACACCGTGCGCCGACGACTGCTATTCCGGCTCGACCAACCCGCGCCGCTCGCGGCCACGGAAACCGGACTGGCATTGTGAAAAAGAAATCTCGATACCTGTTGGGTAGGGCGCGTCACTCCGTGCGCGCCGGTTGGGCAACCGATTCCAAATTGCCGTCATGCAGGGCAGATGTTAGAGCCTCGTTACCTCGGCTGCTACGCATGAAACGGAGCGCCGACCTTCGATCCGGCTCGCCGACAGGAATGTCGGCGCGACATCCATGAGCACTCCGCGCGATCGAATTGAGGCGAAGCTCGGCCTGGCCGGGCCGCCGTTGCGCCCCGTTCGCGACGCGCCACCGCGCGTGCCCGATCACGAACTGATCCGTCGCATCGGCCAGGGCAGCTACGGCGAAGTCTGGCTCGCGCGCAACGCGCTCGGCACCTGGCGCGCGGTGAAAATCGTTTATCGCGACACCTTCAAGGACGCGCGACCCTACGAACGCGAGTTCGCCGGCATCCGCCGCTTCGAACCGCTCTCCCGCAGCAATGAAGGCTTCGTGGACATCCTGCAGGTCGGTCGCGACGACGCCGACGGCTGGTTTTATTACGTGATGGAACTGGCGGACGCGGCGGAGCCGCAGGCCAGTAATCAGTGTTCAGTAAGTCAGTATTCAGAAACCGCGGACGTCAGTGAACCACGCAAACAACTGAAAACTGAAGCACTGAATACTGAATACTCCCCGCGGACTCTGAGCCGCGATCTCCACCAGCGCGGTCGGCTGCCACTCGAAGACTGCCTCCAACTCGGCCTCACGCTCACGCTCGCCTTGGGCCACCTCCATCGCCACGGCCTGATCCACCGCGACGTCAAACCCTCGAACATCATTTTCGTGGGTGGCGTGCCCAAGCTGGCCGACATCGGATTGGTTACCGAAGCC
>CAYHFK010000193.1:0-9488 GCA_964355895.1 uncultured Bifidobacterium sp.
ACCAGAAAAACTCCTGCGCCAAATGGAATCCGAATTCCTTGCACAGCATGATGAGCAGTTCGTAGTGGTAGAGGCTACGGGTTGGCTGCCCCGAAACCCAAGACCCGCCAATATCAATGACCAGCGACCCTTGCGGCTTAAGTGCTTTGTGGAACGCAGATGCAAATGGCCGAAACCACTCCAAGTAATCATCGGCGTTGGCGTTGCCGTAATCCTTTTTACGAACCAGACCGAACGGCGGACTGGTCATTATCAGGTCAGCCGCGCCCGGTTCAATCTGTTCGCGGAACATGCCGAGCGAATCACCGAGGAGAATCCTCCCGCGTGCTGTTTCATGGAAAAGCTTCACGGTCGTCTCACTGGTTTTGTGTTTGGGCATCGGCATCTAAGTGATTTTTACCACCGTCAAGACACAGAGTAAACACATTGCATCTCGCCCTGCCGAATCAGCGTCAATCAGAAGTTAAGAATAACTTTCCATCCCCACGCACGAGCAGACCGGGTTGCGGTCGCCGAAGACGTTGTCCACGCGGGTGACGTGCGGCCAGAATTTGTAGTCGTGCAGGCTCTTGGCCGGGAACGCCGCCGCTTCGCGCGTGTAGGGACGATTCCAATTGTCGCTGGCGATCTGGTCGGCGGTGTGCGGCGCGTTCTTGAGCAGATTGTTCTTTGCGTCCGCCGCACCGGTTTCCACGGCGGTCATTTCGGCGTGGATGGAAATCATCGCGTCGCAGAAGCGGTCCAGTTCGTATTTCGATTCGCTTTCGGTCGGTTCGACCATGAGCGTGCCGGCGACGGGCCACGAGAGCGTCGGCGCGTGAAAGCCGTAATCCATCAACCGCTTCGCCACGTCCTCGGCGGTCGTGCCCTTGAACGCGCGCAGGTCGAGGATGCACTCGTGCGCGACGAGGCCGTTGCTGCGGTAGAGCGTCGGGAAATGTTTTTCCAGCCGCTTGGAAATGTAATTCGCGTTGAGGATGGCGAACTTCGTCGCTTCGGTCAGTCCGTCCGCCCCCATCATCGCGATATACATCCATGAGATGGTGAGAATGCTCGCGCTGCCCCACGGCGCGGCGGCAATCGGGCCGATTTGAGATTTCAGATTTGAGATTTCAGATTGGTTGCGCGGCGCAACCACAGGATGGCCGGGCAGAAACTCAACGAGATGTTCCGCGACGCCAATCGGCCCGACGCCCGGTCCGCCGCCGCCGTGCGGAATGCAAAACGTCTTGTGCAAATTCAAATGGCAAACATCCGCGCCGATGAAGCCGGGGCTGGTGAGGCCGACTTGCGCGTTCATGTTCGCGCCGTCCATGTAAACCTGGCCGCCGTTGGCGTGAATGATTTCGCAAATCTCGCGGATGGTTTCCTCGAACACGCCGTGCGTGGACGGATAGGTGATCATCAGGCACGAGAGATCGGCCTTGTGCGCCTCGGCTTTGGATTTCAAATCCGCCACATCTATGTTTCCGTTTTGGTCACATGCGACGGATACGACTCGCATTCCGGCCATCACCGCGCTCGCCGGGTTTGTGCCGTGGGCTGACGTTGGAATCAGACACACGTTTCTATGGGACTCATTGCGCGATTCGTGATACGCGCGGATGACGAGCAGCCCGGCGTATTCGCCCTGCGAACCGGCGTTGGGCTGGAGCGAGATGCCGGCGAACCCGGTGATTTCCGCGAGCCAGGTTTCGAGTTGCTCAAAAAGTTTCTGATAACCGCGCGTCTGTTTGATGGGCGCGAACGGATGGATCTTCGCGAACTCCGGCCACGAGACGGGAAACATTTCCGCCGCGGCGTTGAGTTTCATCGTGCATGAGCCGAGCGGAATCATTGAGGCCGTGAGCGAGAGGTCGCGCGATTCGAGCCGCTTGATGTAGCGGAGCATCTCAGTCTCGGAATGGTAACGGTTGAAGACGGGGTGTTGGAGGAAATCAGACGTACGGTCGCAGGCGTGCTTGGCGTTGCGTGCGGCGTGTTCGGTCAAGTCCACAACCGTGAAGTCAGGCGCTTTATCGCCGTTGAAAACCTGCAAGAGATTTGCAACGTCCGCGACGCTGGCGGCTTCGTCGAGCGAGACGCCGATGGTGCGTTCGTCAATCACGCGCAAGTTTATGCGGTGTGATTCGGCGATCTTTACGATGTCCGCAGCGCGCTTGTCGCCGAGATTGATTTTTAAGGTGTCGAAACGAGGTGTGGTGGCGACCCCCAAATCAAGCCGCTCCAAGCCCGTCGCCAGAACTTCCGTGAGCGTGTGAACGCACTGCGCAATTTGCTTCAGTCCTTCCGCGCCGTGATAGCAGGCGTAGAGCGACGCCATATTCGCAAGCAGCGCCTGCGCCGTGCAGATGTTGCTGGTGGCTTTCTCGCGGCGGATATGTTGCTCGCGCGTGCCGAGCGCGAGACGGAGCGCCGGCTTCCCGCGTGAATCTTTGGACACACCAACAATACGTCCGGGCATCTGGCGCTTGAATTCATCCCGCGTAGCGAAGAACGCGGCGTGCGGTCCGCCGTAGCCCAGCGGCACACCGAAGCGTTGCGCGCTGCCGACCGCGATGTCCGCACCGAATTCGCCCGGCGGCTTGATGAGCGTGAGCGCCAGCAAATCCGTCGCGACCGTGACCATCGCACCAGCAGCGTGGGCTTTTTCCGTGAACGGCTCGAAGTTGTGAATCGCGCCGAACGTGTCGGGATACTGCACGAGCGCGCCGAAGACCTGGTCGCTGAACTCGAACTTTTCGTGATTGCCGACGACCACTTCAATCTTGAGCGCCGTGGCGCGGCTGCGGACGACTTCGATGGTCTGCGGATGACACGTATCGGAGATAAAGAAAATGTTCCGGCCATCTTTGAGCCGATGCGACATCGTCATCGCCTCCGCAGCAGCGGTGGCTTCATCGAGCATCGAAGCATTGGCAATGTCGAGCGCGGTGAGGTCGGTGACCAGCGTCTGGAAATTCAGCAGCGCTTCGAGCCGGCCTTGAGAAATCTCCGCCTGGTAGGGCGTGTATTGCGTGTACCAGCCGGGATTTTCCAGCACGTTGCGCTGAATGACCGGCGGCGTGATGCAATCCGAGTAGCCCATGCCGATGAACGAACGGAAAACTTGGTTTTGCGCCGCGACGGATCTCAGATCGCGGAGAGCGTCAAACTCGCTTTGCGCGGCGGGAAGACTCAGCGCCTTGCTAAGACGGATTTGCTTCGGCACCGCAGCATCTGTGAGAGCGTCGAGTGAATCAAAGCCGAGAAGTTTCAACATTTCCGCCGTCTCGGCGGCATTCGGTCCGATATGGCGGCGGACGAATTGGTCCGGGTGCGCCAGCGAGTCGGGTGATAAAGACTTTATTCCTGAATCTAACATGCCGGGGAAGTTAGATTTGGCCGGCCGCAAAGCAAGTTGGAACTGACCAGAACGCGATTGGGGTCGGCCCAGGTGCGCTTTTTTCCGTGGCGGATTCACGCTCTCGCGCTAGACTTCCGGCATGTTAAGCCAACGGCAACGAGCGGTGATGTGGGCGGCGCTCGGGCTGATCGTGATCTGGGGGCTGAGCTTCGCGGGCTACAAGATTTCCACAAACCTCAAAATGACCGCCGAGAAGGTGCGGGCTTATGTGGCCTCCGTGGATTTGAGCCGGCTCAGTGCGGCGGATCGCGCGCGGGCGTTGAAAGCATTGGCCGACAAGCTTAATCGCCTATCGCGCGAGGAGCGTCAGCAATTGCGGCTGGGGCGCTTCGGGGAGGGGTGGTTCGAGCAGATGACCGAAGCCGAGAAAAGCGCGTTTCTGGAAGCGACGATGCCATCGGGTTTCAAGCAGATGATTTCGGCATTTGAAGAATTGCCGGCGGAAAAACGGCGGAAGACCATTGATGACGCTTTGAAACGACTGCGGGAGGCGAGCGCAAGTGCTCCCGGCGGGACGGAGGGGATGCCGGGCGGAGAGAGTCGTCCGCCGATCAGCCCGGAATTGGAGGCCCAAATCCGCACCATCGGGCTGAAAACTTTTTACAGTCAGAGTTCGGCGCAAACCAAGGCCGAACTCGCCCCGGTGCTGGAGGAACTGCAGCGGGCAATGGAATCGGGCCGCATGTTGCGGGGACGATGAAGAGCGAGTCGAGAGTCGAAGGTCAAGAGTCGAGGGTCGAAAGCGGTCTTGCGCTCGACGCTCGACTCTTGACCCTCGACTCCCGGGCAGCTTTTACACTCATCGAATTGCTGGTGGTCATCGCCATCATCGGGATTCTGGCGGCGCTGCTGATGCCAGCGTTGGGCAAAGCGAAGGAGGCGGGGCGCTCGACCGCGTGCCTCAGCAATTTGCGCCAGATCGGCGTCGCGTTGCAGATCTACGTGCAGGACAACAACAACCGGTTGCCGATCATGCGGGACCGGCTCGCGGGCACAAATCAGCCCGCAACCAACGTGCTTTCGAGTCCGGATATGGTATTACGGGGTCAACTCGGCAACACGAACGTTCTGCGCTGTCCTTCCGACCGGAAGCAACTTTTTGAAGAAACCGGCTCCAGCTACGCCTGGAATAGTCTGCTCAACGGTCAGCGCGACGATAACCTCAACGTATTTGGGTTGCACTTCGATCCGCACGCCATTCCCCTGATGTATGACAAGGAAGGCTTTCACGCCGCGCGCGGGCCAGGCAAGGCCGTAAATTATCTATACGCGGACGGGCATATCAAGAACTTGCTGACCCTCGAAGGGGCGATTCCAAAATGATCCAACTTCGTGGTGTTCAAAAGAAATTCGGTTCGCGACTCGCGGTGGACGATCTCACCTTGACGGTCCCGCGCGGAGAAATCTTTGGTTTGCTTGGCCACAACGGCGCGGGCAAGAGTACGGCCATTGGCATGATGCTGGGCCAGGTGTGGCCGACCAGTGGCGCGGTGAAGGTTTGCGGGCACGACGTGGCGAGCCACCGCGCGCGGGCCCTGCGCAAGGTCGGCGCGATCTTCGAAACGCCCGCCTTTTACGATTACCTCAGCGGCTGGCGCAATCTGGAAATCCTCAGCCACTACACCGCGCCCACCGCGCCGCAGCGGATTCGCGAAGTGGTGGATTGGGTCGGTTTGACCGGACGCGAACAATCAAAGGTCAAAACCTACTCGCACGGGATGCGGGCGCGGCTGGCCTTGGCGCAAGCGCTCCTGCCCAGCCCGGAGTTGCTGATCCTCGATGAGCCGGGGAACGGGTTGGACCCGGAAGGCATTGCTGAAATGCGCCAGACCATCGGGCGGCTGCATCGGGAACTGGGGCTGACTATTTTGCTTTCGTCCCACCAGCTTGCCGAAGTGGAGCAACTCTGTACGCGCATCGCCGTGTTGCGGCAGGGGCGCAAGGTCTTTGAAGGCGACGTGACTGATGTGCGGGCCGCGCGGGGGCGGGTTACGCTTAAGACGCCGGATTTTGCCGCCGCCACGACATTGTTGCGCGAACGCGGATTGATCACTGCGGCGGCGGAAGGCCGTTTTATCACGTTGGGCGATGGCCGTTCGACGGCCGAGGTGACGCAGGCGCTGGTTGCCGCAGGCATCGCGGTGGAGGGCATCTGGCAGCATGAGCAAACCGTCGAAGATTTTTATCTTAGCCTGGCGAAAGCGCCGTCCGGCATTCCCGCCGCCAATTGATCATGTTCTTCGCACAACTCAAAAACGAACTCTGGAAGCTCTTCGGCAAAAAGCGCACCTACATCGGCTTCGGGGCGTTTGTCCTGGCGCAGACGGCCATGCTCCTAGCTTTCAAATACACGCGCTGGCAAAGCGACTTCGAGCGCTTGTTGTCCGGCAATGGCTACGTTGCGACGGAATTTGTTTCGGCGCTGACGGTATCCGTGGTGATGCTGATGCCGCAGATCATTTTATTGATGCCGCTGTACGCCACCCTTGTAGGGGGCGATCTCGTCGCCAAAGAGTACGAGGACGGCACGCTGCGGATGATCTTGTCACGACCGATTTCCCGCGTCCGGTTGTTGCTGGTGAAATGGGCCGCCGGAATTGTTTTCGCGGCGGTCTTGGTGCTGGTGCTGGGCGTGACGGCGCTGGGCTTTGCGAAGTTATTGTTTCCCTGGAAGGGCATGTTCGTCTTTGCGCCGGGCATGGCGTTCAGTGTTTTTTCACCGGGCGAAGGCTTGGCCCGCTTCGTCTTCGCGCACTTGTTCCTGGTCGTGAACGCAAGCGCGATTCTGTCGGTCGCATTCATGTTTTCCTGTTTCAACATGAAGCCTGCGGCGGCCACCATCGTGGCGCTCTCCTATCTCTTCGTGAATGTGGTGATGGAGAGCATCCCGTTCTTTGATCGCTTTGACAATTGGTTCATCACCCATCATTTCCGGTGCTGGCTGCTGGTGTTTCAAAACCCGGTGCCGTGGGCGCAGATTCTTCAGTCGCAAGTCGCGCTGCTCACCATTTGCGCGACGACCTTTGTCGTCGGTTGCACCGCATTTTACGTGCGTGACATCAAGTCGTAGGTATCCCGCGAATCCGCGTGGATGGGCCGTAATCCACCTTGCTCCTGCGCGGCAAATCAGACTTTAATTTGCCGCTTTGACTCAAGACTGCTTACTCATGGCATCACAAGCTCGCCGTCCACTAGATGTTCGGTAAGCAAGATAAAAGCGCCCCAACTAATGGTATTTTTGACCGTTTAATCTGGAGATAATCGTTGTGCGGCAGGGGTGATCTTTTTACTATTGTTGTCGATTGTCGGCGGGTAAAAAAGTGCGCTGACACAATGCAATTTATGGCGAATATTTCTGATCCGTCCGAAGATAAAAACCAGCCGTCCGACACGTCGGTAAAGGCCGATTACGGCTCGGCGCAGCTCGGAAAACTGGAGGGCTTGGAGGCGGTGCGCAAGAAGCCGGGCATGTATATCGGCGGCACGGATGAGCGGGCGTTACACCATTGTGTGAGCGAGGTGCTGGATAATTCCGTGGACGAACATCTGGCGGGGCATTGCGACAAAATCGAGGTGACGATTCATGTGGATGGCTCGATCTCGGTCCGCGACAACGGGCGTGGCATTCCGGTGGACATCCATCCGCAATACAAAATTCCCGGCGTGGAAATGGTGCTGACGACGTTGCACTCGGGCGGCAAGTACGGTCAGGGCGGATATAAATTTTCCGGCGGCACGCACGGCGTCGGCGCAAAGTGCGTGAACGCGGTAAGCGAATGGTTCGAGGTGGAAGTGTCCCGCGGCGGTGAAGTGCATCACATGGAGTTTGAGCGCGGCAAGACGATTCAGAAGCTGCATGTCATCGGCAAGGCAAAGGGCACGGGCACGTTGATCACGTTCATGCCGGATACCGAAATCTTTCGGGAGACGATTGAGTTCAAGGCGGATCGCATCAGCCAGCGCTTGCGCGAGCTGGCGTTTTTGAATTCGGGTTTGGAGATTGATTTCCGGGATGAGCGGCAGGCGGATGCCAAGCCGGAGGTTTTTTATTACAAGGACGGCACGGAGGAATTCGTGAAGCAGCTCAACAAGAGCAAGACACCATTGCATCCGAAGCCCATTGCGTTCCGCAAGGAAACCAAGGAGAAAAACGACGACAAGGACATCGAGGTGCATGTCGAGGTCGTGCTGCAATACAACGACAGCTACAACGACCAGGTGCTGTGCTACACGAACACGGTTCACAATCCCGACGGCGGCTCGCATCTGTCCGGCTTCCGCAGCGCGGTGACGCGGGCGATCAATCAATACGCGAAGTCCAACGAGTTGCTCAAAGAGAAAGACCCGCAGATCACCGGCGACGACGTGCGCGAGGGTCTGACGGCGGTCATCTCTGTGAAGCACAGCGATCCCAAGTTTGAATCGCAGACGAAGGTGAAGTTGCTTTCGCCGGAAGTGGAAAAGATCGTCGGCTCGGTTGCCTACGAAGGCTTGATGGCCTACTTCGACGGGAATCCGCCCGTCGCCAAGCGCATCATCGAAAAAAGTCTGACCGCGGCGCGCGCGCGGGAAGCTGCTCGCAAAGCGCGCGAAGCCGTGCGCAAGAGCGCGCTCACGGGTGGCGGTTTGCCCGGCAAGCTGGCGGATTGTTCCGACCGCGACCCAGTGAACACGGAGCTTTATATCGTCGAAGGTGACTCCGCCGGTGGCTCGGCCAAGCAGGGGCGCGATCGAAAGTTTCAGGCAATTCTGCCGCTGCGCGGCAAACTCATCAATGTGGAGAAGGCGCGGCTGGACAAGGTGCTTCAGAACAACGAAATCCGCACGATGATCACCGCCATCGGCACAGGCATCGGTGATGGTGAGGGTGAAGGGGCGTTTGATTTGAACCGGCTGCGCTACCACAAGATCATCATCATGACGGATGCCGACGTGGACGGCTCGCACATCCGGACGTTGCTGCTGACGTTTTTCTACCGGCAGATGCCGCAACTCGTGAAGCAGGGTTTCGTCTATATCGCGCAGCCACCGCTCTACTCGATCACGCGCAAGAAGAAGACGGATTACATTGATGACGACGTGCAGTTGAACCGGATTCTGGTGCAGAACGGTGTGGAGGAAGTGCAGTTGAAGAGTCTGGCCGATGGCAAAGAGTTCACGCAAAAACAGCTCGAGGAAATTCTCCAATTGTTGGAGTCGGTGGACAAACACACGGCGTATGTGCGGCGCCAGGGGGGCGACTTTGGTGATTATGTCGAGCAGCGTTCGCCGGATGGCGATTATCCGTCGCATTTGGTGAAAGTGCGCGAAGGCAATGACGAGACGGTGCATTATTTTATTACGAGCGAGGAGTTGGAGGCATTTAAAGCCAGGCACGCTGATCTGTTTAACGGGGACACCGAGGTGCGAAGGAAGGATGGGCCAACGCGACGCGCCATTTACGCCGACCTGCATCACGAAAGCAAAGCCGTGGCGGAGTTGATGGGCAAGTTGTCCAAGAAAGGGCTGTCGGTGGATCATTTTTCTGCGCAGGACAAGCCGCTCTATGAATTGACCGAAGGCGAAGGCGAACGCGCGAGCGTGACGCCGCTGTTTTCGATCCCGGAAATCTTGAGTGCCGTGAAAGCGGTCGGCAAGAAGGGCATCCAGATGTATCGCTTCAAAGGTCTCGGCGAAATGGACGCCAAGGAACTTTTCGAGACGACGATGAACCCGGTCCGCCGCAAGTTGCTCCGCATCGAACTCACCGACGCCGTCGAGGCGGAGGAAATGTTTGTTCGGCTCATGGGGGATGTGGTTGAGCCGCGCCGCCAATTCATCGAGGACAACGCGCTGAACGTCCGCAACCTCGACGTTTAATTCCAATTCTAATTTTTGCCCTACCCGCATCATGCCAGACGAAACTGAATCAACTCCGCCGCAGTCGCCGGCCCCGACCGGCGGCGCTTACACCGTTGGTGAAAAGATCGCGATCATCAACGTCGCGGACGAAATCAAAAACTCGTTCCTCGACTATTCGATGTCTGTGATCATCTCTCGCGCTTTGCCCGACGTGCGCGACGGCCTCAAGCCCTCGCAGCGC
>CAYHFK010000194.1:0-5313 GCA_964355895.1 uncultured Bifidobacterium sp.
ATCAAAGGTTCACCCCTTTTCCTTGCCGCTCGCGGTTGGCGTCCTTACTCTCCGCGCCCTGTTGCATGAGTGAAATTCTTGTCATCGGTCATCGGAATCCCGACACGGACGCCATTTGTTCCGCCATCGGTTACGCGGAGTTCAAGCGGCGCACGGGCATGCCCGAAGCCGTGGCGGCGCGCTGCGGGGATACCAACGACCGGATTGATTTTGTGTTGAACACCTTCGGGGTGCCCGCACCGAAGTTTGTGGCGGATGTTTCCCCCAAGGTTCGCGACGTGATGCAATCGCGCATCCTGAGCGTGACGCCCGGGGCGACGGCGGCGGACGCGCTCGGTCTGATGGACGAGCGCAACATCCGCATCCTGCCGGTGCTGGACGAAAGTCAGCGGTGCTGCGGGCTGCTGTCCTTGTTCAAGCTCAGCAAATTTCTTTTTCCCGCGGCGAACCGGCTGGTGGATTCGCGGCGCGTGCTGTCGTCACTAACCAATCTGGCGCGGACGTTGCACGGGGAACTGCTCGTGGCTCACGAGCCGGACGGGGAGGAAGATTTGACGTTGATGATCGGGGCGATGAGTCTCGAATCCTTCGCCGAGCGGCTGGATACGTTTGCGCGGGAAAAGCTCGTCGTGGTGGTGGGCGACCGGTGGGACATTCAAAATCTGGCCATTCGCGAAGGCGTGCGCGTGGTGATTGTTACGGGTGGTCTGAAAGTGGAAACCAAAACCATCGAAGCGGCGCAGCGGAAGAAGGTGAGTCTCATCACGTCGCCTCATGACACGGCCACGACGGCTTCATTGTGTCGCGCGGCGGTGGCCGTGCGGCACGTGTTGAACGAGGAGTTTCTGTGCTTTCGCGAACACGCCCCGCTGGCGACCGTGCGGGACGAAGCGACGGCTTCGGGTTACCAGATTTTCCCCGTGCTGGATGCCCAGGGGCAGACGGTCGGGATTCTCTCGAAGACGGACTTTCTCAAGACGGTGACGCGCAAGTTGATTCTGGTGGATCACAACGAGCTTTCGCAGGCGGTGCAGGGCGCGGACGAGGTGGAGATCATCGAAATCATTGACCATCACCGTATCGGGGCGCTGACGACGCATCAGCCGATTCTGTTCCGCAACGAACCCGTCGGCTCGACCAGCACGATCGTGGCGGATTGTTTTTTCCGGTACGGCGTCGAGTTACCGCCGCCCATCGCGGGTCTGCTGCTGGCGGGTCTGGTTTCCGACACGTTGAATCTGACGTCGCCGACGACGACACCGCACGACGCGGAGGTGTTGAAGTCGCTGGAAAAAATCGCCGGCGTCAACGCCCGCGAGTTCACGGACAAGCTGTTCACGTCGGGTTCGCTGCTCACGCTCAAGACCGCGCCGAAGGCGATCACGACGGATTGCAAGGAATACACCGAAGGCGGCGTGATGTTCAGCGTGGCGCAGATCGAGGAGATTGGCTTCGACCAGTTCTGGAAGCGCAAGGCCGAGTTGCTGGAGGCGCTGGAGAAATATCGCGAGCGGCGGAAGTATTTCTTTTCCGTGTTGCTGGTGACGGATGTGACCACGCAAAACTCGTTGCTGCTCGTGGCGGGCGACGACGAATTCGTGGCGCAGATTGATTACCCGAAACTCGAACCCGGCATTTACGAGCTGCGGGATGTGGTCTCGCGCAAAAAACAGTTGCTCCCGTATCTCACGCACTGTCTCCGGCAGTTTCGCTCGTAGGAGCTTGAGGCGGCGAGTCATCCTGCGGTTGACCGCTACTTGGTGGCATGTTTCGTGCAGTTTCGTTCGCAGCTCAGATTGGTTGGCATTCGTTTAAAATGCCACCGGCGAGTCTGCCGAATGACTATCACACGAACACGACGCGGTTGCCCGGCCGGTGGCTGGGGGTTGGCCGTTGTCCTTCTGGCTTGGCTGACGGTCACGCACCTCTCAGCCGTGGACATTGAGCTACCCATGCTTAGGAGTGGGACAGATGTTTTTACGAACGTGACAGTTTACGGGCAGACAAAGACCGACCTCTTCATCAAGCACGCACGCGGATTTGGGAATGTAAAAATCAGCAGCCTGGACAATCCGACGCTTCGCCTGCTCAAGCTCGGGGGCGCGACGCCCGAGGAGGAAGCGGCTGGCGCGGCTTCCGGGAAGGTGGCGGCCACGCTGGCGACCGTGAAGGCTAAATTGGAGTCGTCGTCGCCATGGAAAATTCCTTCGGAGGCGGAGGTGCAGGGGATGATTTCACGGGTGCGACCCAGCCCAAATATTTTGATTGGCGCCATGGCCGTTGCGGCAGTCGTTTACCTGTTTTGCTGTTTCTGTCTGAAATTGATCTGTCAAAACGCCGGCAGCCAGCCCGGGCTGATGATTTGGATTCCGCTGCTGCAAATGTTTCCGCTGCTGCGGGCCGCCAAAATGTCGGCCTGGTGGTTTGTTGCCTTCCTGATCCCGCCGTTCAGTCTGGGGGCGCATATTGTGTGGTGTGTCAAGATTGCCAGAGCTTGCCGCAAGAGTACGTTGGTGGCCGTGTTGCTGATTCTGCCGGTCACGAATCTGCTGGCATTCCTTTACCTGGCGCTGTCCAAGGCCAAAGATCAACCGGAGGAAAAAGACACGCGGCCCCAGGGTCAGGTGTTAGTTTTGGGGGAGGCTTAAACTCCCGCCGGCGGCCGCTTCGTTGCTGGCCCGTTGCTCAGGAAATGAAACCCAACGCCCGGGCCGCGCGCACCAATCCGTAGGCCACCAAGGCACTGGCCGGAATGGTCAGCACCCACGCCCACAGGATGCGTTCGACGACGCTGAGTTTGAGCGCATTGAAACCTTTCGCGCAGCCGACGCCCATGATGGAAGTCGTAATGGCGTGCGTGGTCGAAACGGGCATGCCGAAATGCGCAGCGGCGAGCAACACGGTCGCGCCCGTGGCTTCCGCCGCGAAGCCGTGGACGGGATGCAACTTGACCATCTTGTGGCCGAGGGTGCGGATAATGCGCCAGCCGCCCGCCGCCGTGCCCGCCGCCATGGTCAGGGCGCAAACGACTTTGATCCAGACGGCAATTTCCAGTGGCTTGCCCACGGTCGGCTCGGGCGTGTGCAGGAAACCAAGCCAGGCCGGCAAGTCGTTGAAAACGCCCGCCGTGGTCGCGGCCACGAGTGCCAGCGCGATGATGCCCATGGTTTTTTGTGCGTCGTTGGTCCCGTGACTGAAGCCCATATAGGCCGCGCTGAACAACTGCAATTTTCCGAAAACGCGATTGACGGTCACCGGTCGCCAGTGACGCAGGAGGAAATAGAGCAGGCCCATGAAGAGAAAGCCAACGACGAAGCCCATCACCGGCGAAGTGACCATGGGCAGGACGACTTTCCAGAGAATGCCTTTGCCTTCCCACCAGTGATCTTTGCCGGGAACGCTCCAGACGATGACGCTCCATTTGTTGTGCGCTGCCGCGAGACAGGCGCCACACAGCCCGCCCACGAGCGCGTGGGAAGAGCTCGACGGCAAGCCCACCCACCAGGTGACCAGATTCCAAACAATGGCCCCCAGCAGCGCGCAGATCAGAATTTCTGAAGTGACGATTTTCGCGTCCACGAGGCCGGAGGCGATGGTCTTGGCGACCGCCGTACCCCACAGGGCGCCGAGCAGGTTCGTGGTCGCCGCCATCGCGATCGCCTGACGCGGCGTCAGAACTTTGGTGGAAACCACCGTGGCGATGGAATTGGCCGTGTCATGGAAGCCGTTAATGTATTCAAACACCAGCGCCACCAGGATGACGGTGAAAATGAGAATCATCGCGCGGGCGGCTCAGGAGTTTTTCAGCACGATGTTCATGATCACGTTGCCGACATCGCGGCAACGGTCCACAACCTTTTCGATCAACTCGTAAAGATCGCGGATGACGATGGCGCGCAGCGCATCGAACCGGCCGCTATAAAGATCGCCCAGCAAAGCGTTCATGAGCTTGTCGGCCTCCCCCTCGACGTGTTGCAGCCGGTCGTTTAACTTCTTGATCTGTTCCAGGTCATCCATCTTGCGAAGCTGCCGGATCATCGTCAGCACGACATCCGTGGCCTTGGTCATCATTTCGGCCTGACGGGTGAATTCCGCGCCCTGCAAATGCGGCGCGGCAAGGATAAAGCGTTCGGCGAGCTTCTCGGCGGTTTTCGGTATCTTGTAAATGGTTCGAGACAGCGCCTCAATGTCTTCCCGCTCCAACCCGGTGACGAACGTCTTCACCAGTTCTTCGCTGATCTGGTCGGAAATTTTCTTTTCCTTCCGGCGTGCGCGAACGAGGTCGTCAAGCTTCTGAGTGTCGCGGGGCGATTTGATCAACTCGTTGGTGAGGCGGACGCTTTCGTGCGCTTCCTGCGCGGCAGCTTCCAGCAGATCGAAAAACTTGTCACCTTTGCCAAAGAGTTGTTGGAGTGAAAACATTGCGGCGTCAGTAATCGCCAAAATGGCGGTCAAAGTCCATCAAAAACCGGTGCATGGCGATGGTCGCGGAGCGCGTTGTCCGACCGTTAAAAGGTGGGTTTATTCGCCGACTAACGGGTGCTGCTTGGGTGGGTTCACAGACGAGCCGGGTTTGGGGCGGGGCGAAGCCAGCGCCGGTTGGCGGTCAGGGTTGACGATCCGGCCCCGAAGCGAATCGAACCGGTCGCGGCAGCGTTCGCGGTGGGCGAGCAATGTGAAAAACATCTGAGTCGTTCGGGGGTTCGATTTCATTTTGGGGCGGCGGGCAGAGGGTTTCTGAATCGTTCCGATTATCGGGAAAGCGGGCTGCCCACACCGGTTGTCGTCTTTCTTTGAGGAAGAAAAGGAGTGGGTGAGCCGCGGGGACACACGATGCAACCCTCCCGCGACCCACCCGTGCCTTCGTCACACAAGTGATGAAGGAAATAACGTCAAAGCTGGAGATGATAATGCGCATCCATCTGCATTTCACCCAAGGCGGGCGGCGAATAAAAGACGGATGGGTTACGAAGTCGTGAATTCAGGCCCCCAAATCCCTCGATCCGGCGTTGTCACTGATTCGTAACCTTGCCGACGCGGAATCGACCAACAGTTTTCCCAGGCTTTTCTCGGAAGTCAGCGTCGGCGGGCGGAAAATGCCGCCGGGCGTCAGGCTTCGGACCCGGAATTTGAATCTATGGAAATGCAATTCACGCCTATTCTTGCCAACGCGCTTTCCTTCGCCTTTGAGAAGGCCACGATCGAGGGCAAGGTCACGATCGGCTTGCTCGCCATGGTCTCGCTGTTCAGTTGGACGGTGATGATCAACAAGGCCCGCCAGCTTTATCTGGCCCACAAGGCCGGCAAGGAATT
>CAYHFK010000194.1:5413-9411 GCA_964355895.1 uncultured Bifidobacterium sp.
GTCCGCGTGACGCTCGAACGCGCGGTCGGCGCCCAGTCACTCTCGCTCGAAAAAGGCATGATCGTCCTCTCGACGGCGGTGGCGGGCGGGCCGTTCATCGGATTGCTCGGCACCGTGTGGGGCGTGATGGAGACGTTTTCCGGCATTGCCATTGCGAAGGCCGCGAGCCTCACGGCGATGGCGCCCGGCGTGGCCGGCGCGCTGATCGCCACGGTGGTCGGCCTGTTCGTCGCCATCCCGGCCATGTTCGGCTACAACTACATGATTACCACGATCCGCGCGATCACGCAGGAACTGGACAACTTCAACTCCGAATACGCCACGGCGATCGAGCATGTGTACGTGGACAACCGATCCGTGTCCCAGGAAATGGTGGAAGCCATGAAGAAGTTTTTCCCCGAACGGGCCGCCGAAGTCGAGCGCGCGACGGAATACGAGCTGGCCGGCAACTAAATCGTCGAAAGTCCGACCATGAAAAAATATTCCGGCAGCAAACATCACACGTTGACCGAGCTGAACATCACGCCGCTGCTCGATCTGGCGTTTGTGTTGCTGGTCATCTTCATCATCACCACCGCGCCGGCCGTCAACGACATGAACCTGACGTTGCCGAGTGCGACCAGCCGGCCAAAAGACGCGGCGGCGAAGGTCAATTACATCACCGTGGACAATGGGGGAAAGATTTACCTCAACACGGTGGAGATGAATGAAAGCGAACTGCTCCGCACCCTCGTCGAATTTCGCAAGGTGGACCCGGACTTGAACGTCGTGGTGCGCGGCGATTCACGTATTCAATATCAGAAAGTCATCGGGGTGCTCGACGTGCTGGTCTCGGCCAACGTTGGCAAGGTTGGCCTGGCCACGGAGGCGGCCAACTGACCGCGGTTCCACGCATGCCCCATTCCGGCCGTCGTGCAATGGGGCGTGATCTTCCAAAACCCTCCCCGCCGCGCGACCCAAAAACATGGCCAGCTCCCGCAAACCGCAGAAAGACCGGACGAGCCTGGTTATTTCGGCGGTCATTCACGTTTTGATCATTGGCGGCGTGGTCTTCTGGGCGTACAAGACCGGCAAACTGGAGGGAATTGCCAATAAGATTTTGCAGGTCGTCACCGACGACAAAAAGAAGGACGCAAAGAAGCCCGAGCCAACCCAGCCGAAGCAACAAGCGCAAGCGCCCAAACTGCCGCCCATCAACCAAGGGGCGCAAGCCCCGGCCAGCAGCGGCACGCGCCGGGCCGTGGCGGGCGATGCGCCGGCGGCGCAAGGGGGCGACAGCTTTTTTCAGGACACTCGCAAACAGGGTGAAGGGGCGTCCTCGGGCAGCGGTGGGGGTACGGGCACGCGACCGACGAGCGCGCCGATGGCGCGCGTGACCGCGCCGCCGCCGGCGCGACCCGCCTTTGCCGCCGCCCCCAAGGCGACGCTCAAGCAACTCAACGTGGAGCGCGCCAAGGCGGCGGCTTCCATCGTGTCGTTTGGTTCCGAACAGATCAGCAAGAGCAGTGTCCGCGACGCCGCGGATATTGTGGGCCGGGTTTCGGGGGCGACGGTGGCGGAAGGCAAGTATGCTGTGATTCGCGGGCTGACGGATCGTTACAGCGCGGCGACGCTGAATGGCGCGGAATTGCCCTCGGCGGATCCCTATCGCCGCTCGGCGGGATTAGATCTGTTTCCGGCGAAAATCATTGACCGCGTGACGGTGACCAAGACCTTCACGCCCGATCAACCTGGCAGTTTCACCGGAGGCAACATTAACATTGTGACCAAATCCTTTCCGGAAAAAGGATTCGTTTCGGTTGAGATCGCTTCGGCCTATAATTCGCAAACCACCGGCAACAAGAATTTCCTGACCGCGCCGGGAGGGGCGATGAACTGGCTGGGTAAGGACAATGGCAACCGGGAACTGAACCCCGTGTTTTGGGATCCGAGCATCCGGATTCCGACGTACCGGAGCGCGTTGAGCCGGCCGATCAGTCTCACCCCAACCAGCGCGGCCCAAAGGGCAAATCTGGCCGATGCTCCCAAGCTGGATGAGCTAAGCCAGCTTGCGGGTCCCTCGCCGTTTGCGCCCACGACCAAGGCCCCTCCGCCGGCCGTGAACTTTGTGGCGACCGCGGGTGATACGGCGTTTTTGTTTGGGCGACCGGTGGGCGTCTTCTTTAGCGTGCCCTATACACATGCTTACAGCTATTACACCAACGGCAATGTGGAGCGGGTGGTTTACAATGGGCTGGGTAGTGAGCAGTCGGTTAGGACCAACAGCGCCTACACTGAAGCCAAAGGTACCGAGGTGGTCAACTGGGCGGGCACGGCCAGTCTGGCGTATCAGCTTCTGCCCGATCATCTGCTGGGCTACAACTTCATCTACAATACCTTTACGGAAAACTCCGCTCGAATCCGCGACGGCGAGATTTTTGATCAGACCGGCGATGTCTCCATCCCCGCCGTGCAACTTAATCGTTTGCAGTACGTCGAGCGAACCCTGGAGACGCAGCAATTTCGCGGCGACCATCTATTTTCCGCCGTGGGTGATCTTCAGTTCGACTGGCTCGCCACGTTCACCACGACGAGCCAGGACGAGCCCAATACGACGTTCTATAACACCAGCAGCGGGCAGTTTAACAACAGCCTGAATCCCCAGTTCCCGAGCCGTTATTGGCGCGAGTTGGAAGAGCAGAACCAAAACCTGAAATTTGATTTTCTGCTTCTGTTTTACTTGCGCCCAGCGCTGGAGAGCAGCCTGAAGTTTGGCGCCTTCAGCAGTCAGGCGGACCGGACTTTTCGCGAGCGGATCCTGAAATTTAGCGACCCCGCTGGAACGTATGCCGGCCCCCCCAACGAATTTCTCACGCCGGAAACCGTCGGCGCAAATCCGGGGGTGACCAACGGCAACTTCGTCACTTACAACTTTAACACCTTTGTTCGCGCGCCAGCGGACTTCAGCTACTACACCGGTACCAGTGACGTTCCGGCGGCTTACGCCATGCTCGACGTTCCGGTGACGCCAACCCTGCGCCTGATTGGCGGTGCCCGGCTGGAACGCACGGACATCCAGGTTTCGGCCTCCACCACGGTCCTCTCCGAAGGCGTCACGCCTGGGACGACCAACACGACGCTGTTGCAGCAGGATGATCTGCTGCCGGCCCTGGGTTTGGTGTGGACCGTTAAGTCCAACCTGTATCTGCGTCTCAACTACGGGGAAACCATCGCCCGGCCGTCATTCCGCGAGCTGGCGCCGATTCGCAGTTACGATCCAGTGCTGGAAGAGGAACTCGTCGGCAACCCCCGGCTGCAGATAACGGCGATCAAGAATTACGACGTACGGTTGGAGTGGTATCCCCGGCCCAGTGAAATTTTTTCGGTGGGCGGATTTTACAAAACGCTGACAAACCCAATTGAGAAGGAGAACATCTCCACGACTGATAGCATTCTCACTTTCGTAAATCGGCCGGAAGCGACCGTCATCGGTGTCGAATTCGAGGGCCGCAAGTCGCTCGATTTCCTGGGCGATGACTTTCGTTACTGGACCGTCGGGGGAAATTTCTCCCTGATCCAATCCGAGGAAGGCGTTTCAGAACGGGATCAGGGAAATCACACCCGGCCGGATCTATTGGGCGACACCCGGCCGTTATCCGACCAGTCGCCCTACATCATTAACCTCGATTTGACCTACGACAACCCGCGCTGGGGCACCACGCTGTCGTTCAACTACAACATTTTTGGCCCGCGATTGCTCATTGCCAATCTGAGCGCGCCGGACATTTACGAACAACCGGTGCCGCTCTTGGACTTTGTGTTTTCGCAGAGGATTGGGCGTCATCTGAACCTCAAACTGGCCGCCCGCAATCTGTTGAATCCCGAGATCAAACGCACGTATGGCGAAGACTCCGAGGCGATTTATTCCTCCTACAACCGGGGCCGGACCTACGGCATTTCGTTGAATTACGACTTCTGAAGGCCGGATTCGCTCCCTACCGGGCCACCGGAGAACTAAG
>CAYHFK010000195.1:0-2342 GCA_964355895.1 uncultured Bifidobacterium sp.
CGGGGAACCTCCGCGCCGCATGAAGTCAGAGACTCGTTACCTCGTCGCCTCCACGACGGGGGAGATTTTATAGCTGCGGCTGACGACGGGACTTTGTATGATTCGCCCAGTCAAAATTTTATCTTGAAAGACCAGCTATGAACCCAATGCACGAGATTGATTATCAGATTCACGGCGACGCGATGCAGTATGTCGAAATTGAACTCGACCCCATGGAAGCGGCCGTGGCCGAAGCCGGCGGGATGATGTACATGGACGACGGCATCGAGATGGAAACCATTTTCGGCGATGGCTCCCAACAGAACAGCGGTTTCATGGGCGCCCTGATGGGCGCGGGCAAACGGTTGCTCACGGGCGAGTCGTTGTTCATGACCATTTTCCAAAATCGCGGCCAGGGTAAGAAGCGCGTGGCATTTGGCGCGCCGTATCCCGGCAAGATCATTCCGGTGCATCTCGCCGCGATCGGCGGCGAACTCATCGCGCAAAAAGATTCCTTTCTGTGTGCTGCCAAGGGCGTGAGCGTCGGCATCGCCTTCACCAAGAAGATCGGCGCGGGATTCTTCGGCGGTGAAGGCTTCATCATGCAGCGCTTGCAGGGTGATGGCTGGGCGTTCTTGAACGCCGGGGGCAACATCCATGAGCGCGTGCTGGCCCCGGGCGAGATTTTGCGGGTGGACACCGGCTGCATCGTCGCTTTCGAGCCAAGCGTGGCCTACGACATTCAATTTGTCGGCAAAATTAAGTCCGCCCTGTTTGGCGGTGAAGGTCTGTTCTTCGCCACGTTGCGCGGCCCGGGAAAAATCTGGCTGCAATCACTGCCCCTGAGCCGCATGGCGGACCGCATCGTGATGGCTTCGCGCAAGGGCGGACGCGAGGAAGGCTCGGTCCTCGGCGGCCTTGGGCGGCTGCTGGATGGCGACAATTCCTGATTGACGAGCCGGCGGCGTGGTCCGGGTTGGGGGGCACGATTACCGCCCGCAATAGTTGATTTCAAAAAAGTTCACGGACAATAAACTTGTCTCGAATTCGCGCTTCGATAGCTTTTCCGCAACATGAAAGTTGAATTCTACGGTCACGTTCGCCAATACAAAAACATCCAAAAGGAAATTGACGCCAACATCCAGGAAGTGTTGTTGAGCGGTAACTACGTCCAAGGCCCGATGCTCAAACGCTTCGAGGCCGAACTCGCCACCTACCACGGCACCAAATTCGCCGTCGGTCTGGCCAACGGCACCGACGCCATCTGGCTCGCGCTCATGGCGCTGGGCATCGGCCCGGGCGATGAAGTCATCACCAACGCCAACACCTTCTTCGCCACGGCGGAAGCGATTTGGATCGCGGGCGCCACGGCCGTGCTGGTGGATTGCGATCCCAAGACCAAGTGCATTGACCCGGCCAAAATCGAAGCGGCCATCACGCCCAAGACCAAGGCCATCATCCCCGTTCATCTTTACGGCCAGTGCGCGGACATGGTTGCGATCAAGAAAATCGCCGACAAACACAAACTCAAGCTGATCGAAGACAACGCCCAGGCCATCGGCGCGGCGGGACCGGGCTTCAAAATCGGGCAACTCAGTGACGTGACCACCACCAGCTTCATCATCCAAAAAAACCTCGGGACGTTCGGCGACAGCGGTGCGCTGGTGACGAACAGCGCCGAAATTGACGCGGCGGTGCGCCGTTTGCGCAATCATGGCTCGACGGCCCGCAATGTTCACAGCTTCGGCTTCAACAGTCGCCTCGACGACCTGCACGCCGGCATCCTGAGCGCCAAGCTCAAGCACATTGACGAGTATAACGACCAGCGCCGCAAATGGGCGGATCGCTACACGGCGGGCTTGAAAGGCTGCACCTCGTTCGATCTGCCCGTGGTGTTGCCCGGCTATCGGCACGTGTTCCACCTCTACGTCATCGAGACGAAGAAGGCGGAACTCCGCGACAAGCTCGTGGATTTCCTTGTGGCCAACGGCGTGGACGCCAAGACGCATTACTCCATCGCGATTCACAAGCAGGCCGGTTATCCGTGGGGCAAGAACGCGCGCATCGCTGGCTCGCTGGAAAATGCCGAGCGCAACGCCGCCACCTGTGTCTCGCTGCCGATGTTCCCCGAACTCACCGCCGAGGAAGTGGATTACGTCATCGCCAAGGTGAAGGAATGGGACAAAGCCAACGCCTGAGTTTGAGCTTTGCACGATTAAGCAGAAATTAGCGCGAACGAGGGTGCTTGGCTCCAGCTGAGCACCCTCTTTCACCAAAAGACAACACGCCATGAGCAAATATAAAGTCCTCGTCGTCGGGATGGGCAAGCGCGGCATGCACCACGCCACCAGTTTCAACGCCAA
>CAYHFK010000195.1:2442-9386 GCA_964355895.1 uncultured Bifidobacterium sp.
AGCAACGAAGGCTTGCAGATCAAGCAGGCGCTCGACCAAAGCGGCGTGAAGGCCGTCGTCAGCCATCAACACCGCTATGGCGAGCATTACAAGCAGGTGAAGGAGATCGTGGCCAGCGGCGCGCTGGGCAAGGTGCATACGGTCTATGGCACGGCCACGGGCTGGGCCGCGCACATGCTCAGTCACCTGATTGATTACACCTGCTGGTTCAACAACTACGAGCCGGCCGAGTGGGCGATGGCGCAGGCCGCCGGGCGCGGCAAGCTGGCCGACCTGCACACGTCGCCCGATTACATCGCCGGCGTAGTGCATTACCAGAATGGCGTGCGTGGCATTTACGATTGCGGCGCGGGCGCGCCCGACGTGCCGGAAGTGGATGCGAGCCAGGAACAGAAATTGTGGTGGCGCAAAGCCCGGATGGGCGCGCAAGGCAGCGAAGGTTTCGCCGAAGTGATCACCAACGGCGGCTGGCGCGCGGTCACCAAGCGCGGCGGTTATCAAAGCGGCGCGGGCAACATGGATTACGTCGAAGACATGCCGCCATACGTGCAAGAGATGGCCGACTGGCTCGACGATGATAAAAAAATCCACCCGTGCGCTTTCGCCAACGCCTACAAGGGTTTTGAAATCATGTCGGCGCTTTACCGCTCTGCGGCGCACGGCGGGCAGGTGGCGTTGCCTTTGACCAGCGGGGAGGACGAGATCGCGCTGCTCAAGGCCAAAGTGCCGGAACGGAAAGTTCTGATGACCCTGGCCCAGAGCGCGAAGGAATATCCGAATTGAGCCGCTGCCTTGGCTACTGACCGCCGCGTTGCGCGAGGATCAAGTCGCGGATAACCTTGGGGTCGGAAATCCCTTTGATTTGCTCCGCGGCGTCCACCGTCGCCGCAGTGGAAATCGTCAAGTCGCCGATGCCCACAATGCGCGCGAGCAGCCCCTGATCAATGTCAATCGAGCGAATGTCGCGCGCCATGAATTCCCGGTAGCATTTGGAGAACAGCCCGCGCTCAAGCAGAATCCGGCCCGGATAAACGCGCAGCACAATCGAGGCGCGACGCACCCAGGCGATGATGGGCGGCACAATCAGCCAGAAGAAAAACAGGTGCCAAAAGAAGCTCCACCAGGACGGTCGCACCTCGGCGAGAAGTTCGGTTGAGGCAGAAGTGGCGGCGACCGCTGGCGCGGATTTTTGCGCGACCGGATAGCCGCACGCCGGACAGGCTTGCGCCTCCGTTGAAACCTGCCTGCCGCACTCCGGGCAATTGATTAGTGGCATAAACTCGTTTCCCCGACCTTGAATGAAGGCGATGTTCAAATCAACCTAGTTTCATAAGGATCCTTTTCAATCCGGATTCACGGATTCGCCACAGTTTTATTCGTGCACAGCATACCCTTTCGTGGTTCAATGCTCTCCCGTGGAAGTCATCATACAACCAAACCAGGAAGCCGCCGCGTCGCTCGTGGCGCGCATCGTGACGCACGACCTGCGCGCCAACCCGCATCTCGTTCTCGGCCTCGCCA
Organism: uncultured Bifidobacterium sp.; assembly: GCA_964355895.1. Taxonomy (GTDB): domain Bacteria; phylum Verrucomicrobiota; class Verrucomicrobiia; order Limisphaerales; family JADLHS01; genus JADLHS01. The sequence goes on from CAYHFK010000195.1 coordinate 3,964, forward strand.
CCGGCAGCACGATGGAATGTGTTTATCGCCACCTCGTGCGCCTGCACCAGACCGAGAAGCTGGATTTCTCCCTGTGCAGCACCTTCAACCTCGACGAATATGTCGGGCTGTTCCCGAGCGACCCGAATTCGTACCGGCATTACATGGAGCGTCACCTGTTCCGCCATGTGAACGTGGACCCGCGGAACACGCATCTGCCCAACGGCCTTGCCAGCGACCTCGACGCGGAGTGCCGCCAATACGAAGCGATGATCCAGCGGTTCGGGGGAATTGATTTGCAACTGCTTGGCATTGGGAAGGCCGGGCACATCGGTTTCAACGAACCGCTCTCGGCCTTGCGCTCCCGCACGCGGGTGAAGGCGCTCACGCCCACCACCATCAAGCAGAACGCGCCGCTGTTCGGCGGCGAAGACAAAATGCCGCGCCGCGCCATCACCATGGGGGTGGGCACGATCATCGAAGCCCGCCGCTGCGTCTTGCTCGCCACGGGCGACAGCAAGGCGGACGTGATCGCCCAAGCCGTCGAAGGCCCGATTACCAGCATGGTCACCGCCACCGCGCTGCAACTGCACGCGCGCTGCACCGTGATCGTGGATGAGGAAGCCGGCGCGCAGTTGAAAGAGAAGGAATACTACCGCTGGATTTTCGACAACGAGCCGGAGTGGGAAGGCTATCGGTGACCGGATCGCTTGGGTCCGCCATTCATCTTGGCCACCACCGCCGTAGTAATTTCCTGTGTCTGGACTTGCTTTTTCCGGCGGATCGCTGACACTTGCCTCACTGCCATTAACTGTTACAACCGCCCCGGGAACCATCACCGGGGCAACGAAAGACCGGATATGAAAAAGTCATTTTTGGAACAACGGCGCGGCTGGGCTGGAAGAGAAACGAGCCGGCCCGGACAAATTGCATTTACGTTGATCGAGTTGCTGGTGGTCATCGCCATCATCGCGATTCTCGCCGCGATGCTGTTGCCCGCCCTCAGCAAGGCCAAATCCGCCGCCATTCGGACTCAGTGCAGCAACAACCTTAAGCAATGGGGGCTGGCGGTGCAGATGTATGCCGGGGACAACGCGGAGTCCTTTCCCGACAACTCGAAGGGAGCGGATTTGAGCTGGATGTCGCCCGACTTGAACGAGTTTTACCGGAGGTATCTCTATCCCAACCGCCGCGGCACCGCGACCAATCAACGCAATCAGAACGACGTGCTTTACTGCCCAACGGACCAATGGCATCGCCTGGCCGAGACGGGGATTGGTTCTGACAAGGACGCGCAATTGATTGGTTACTTTTATCTGCCTGGCCGGGTGAACAACGGTTGGGATTACAAATCCGCCGGCTTGGAAGGTTGGCATTTACGCAAGAAACTCGGCGGGCAGTATCGTCACGCGCCCATCATGAGCGACCGCTTGCAGGGCGTCGGCAGTTGGAACTTAAGCGCGAACAAGGGCACCCTGACCTGGTCCGCCGATTACAATGGAAAAACTGCCGCGTCGGCCAGTCATCGCACCAGTGGCGGGGTGCCCACGGGCGGACAATTTCTGTTTGAGGACGGCCACGTTGACTGGCGCAGCTTCAATCTGGGCAACGCGCGCGGCACGATTGATGTCGGTTCAAAGACCGGCAACTGGGTCCTGTTCTATCGGCCGGCGAATATCTCAACGAATCTGTGAAGCGGCTACGTCCTGGCACTGAGGCAGCCGACACGCTGTCACCGACATGACGATTGCAGGTTGGGCGTTGACTCGCTTGCAACCCTCCTCATCGCAACCAGCAACCGTCGTTTCACCCCTGTTGCAAGTAAACCGTCTGCGTCGGAAACGCAAACGCGATCTTCTCCGCTTCAAAGCGTGCCTTGATTTGCAGGTTTAACTCCTGCATCCCGGCGAAGTGCGCCTTGGCATCCGCGTCATTCCAGACGTGGACCACAAGAATGTTCAGCGCCCAGTCATTGAACTTGTTGAAGCTGATGATGAGATCGCCGGTCTTGGGGTGCGCGCGGAAGACTTCTTCGAGGATGGCGGTGGCGCGCTTCACTTTTTCCACCGGCGTATCGTAAGTGAGGCCGATGTTCATTTCCGTGCGGATGAGCGGGCGGCGCGTGACGTTGGTGATGATGGCGTTGCCCATGATCTTGTTCGGGATGGCGACGTGATGGCCCTCGAGGTTGCTCACGCGCGTGCTGCGCAGGCCGATCGTTTCCACCGTGCCTTCCACGCTCTCGACTTTGATGCGGTCGCCGATACGGAACGGTTTGTCCATGTAAACCGCCACCGCGCCAAACAGATTCGCAAGCGTGTCTTGCGCCGCCAGACCGATCGCCAGGCCGCCGATGGACAAGGAGGCGATCGCACCAGTAATATTGATTTGCAGGTTCTGCGCGGTGACCAGCACGGCGACGATCAGCACAAAAAACTTTACGCTCTTGCGGATGATCGGGAAAAGCTGTTCGTCAAAGGACTTGTCCGCGCCCACCGCCGTGCGCTCGCGCCACAGGCCCATGATCAGGTCCACGATCTTCAAGGCGACGTAGGTCAGGGAGAACGCCACGATCACGATGAGGCCTTTGGACAGGAAGTTCTGGACTTGCGCCGGCCATTGAAAAACGGTCAACCCGACATGCAGGAAGATGACGAAGGCGATGACTTTGACGGGGCCGCGCAGGGTGACCAGCAGCAGATCGTCGAATTTGGTCTTCGTCTTGTCGGCCCACCGCTTGAGCCAGACCCCGGTAAGGTAATCAAGGAACTTGGAGACATAGAACGCCAGGAAGACATAGATCAGCGAGGAAAGATATTTCCAGAGCGGCTGGCCAAAAATGGTGTTCGTCTGCAGCACCTCCACCTCATCCAGGTGGAAGATCAAGTCGTGCTCCGCCACCTGCTTCTCAATAGCGTCCAGCTTCTTTTCAAGCGCCCCCAGCTGATTGGGCCGGTTGACGGCGGGCGCGTTGGTGGCGGCGGGTTGCGCGGACGCCCACACGGCCCAGAACGCGATGACGGCCAGCAACCCGAGCAATCCGCGATACCACCATTCAAAATTTCTTCGCATAGCGGGGGAAATTAGACCCAAGGAAACCCGCCATGACAAGCCCCGGAAAATGTTCCTGTCTTGTAGGAGACGACGTAAGGAGTCGCTAATTAACTTTGGCCTTCACTGAGTTAAGCCAAAGCCTCCTCACGTCGGCGCCTGCGGATCACCCGCCCGCAACGATCTTCACGATTTCCAGCCGGTCGCCCGCGTTGAGTTGGCGTTGGGGAAATTCCGACGGCGCAACCGCCTCGCCGTTGTGCTCCACCACCACGCTGCGCAGCAACAGACCTTGCGCCACGAGAAAATCTTCCAGCGTGCAAGGCAGCTTGGCCGCGGTGGGTTGGCCGTTGGCGATGATCTCGCTCATGGTTGTGTGTCAAAGTTCATCTCGACGTAATCGCCCGGCTTGAGCGCGTTGACCGCGGCGATGATTTCGGGAATATGCTTCTGGATGCGCGGCCAACTGGTGGTGGGCAGAACCAGGATGGCCAGCCGGCGTCCGGCAAGGTTCTGCTGGTAACGGAGATTCTTGTCCGTGGTGATGAATCCACCAAAAGTTTTTTCCGCCGCTGCGAGCAAGTCGCCATTCTGCAAATTCGCCCAACCCAACTCGTAAGCGGTGGAAACTTCGTGGCCGGTCAACGCGTGCCGCAACGGAGCGGGCGTGCCGTGGTCAAAGAGGATTTTCATGCGGACCGGTTCAGCCTCACGCGACCAGGAGACTGCGTTCCGTGTGTGCGAGGACGGCGTCCACTTGCTCGCGCGTCACCCCGGGAAACCAAGCGAGGAAATCCGCCACCGTCGCGCCGTCTTCGAGGTTTTCGAAGAGGGCGGTCACCGGCACGCGCGTGCCTTTGAACAGCCACGCTCCGCTGACCTTGCCGGGCACCCGCTCGACCGCAGGACATTCATTCCAATCCAGCATGACCGGACGATAACGCCAAAGCCCATCCTTGCAAAGCGGCTAATTTTCTCGCGATCACGGCCCCGCCGTTGTGCTCCACCACCACGCTGCGCGGCAACTACCCTTGCGCCACGAGAAAGCCCTCCAGCGTGCAAGGCAGCCTTGCTGCGATGGGCTGGCCGTTGGCGATGATAAATGGTTGGCTCAAAACTTTCTCAAATGTAGAGATCCGGCTCGCTTCGCCATGCATGCTCTACATCGCGCATCAGTAGCGCACAGTCGAATTCAACGCTGCCTTTGGGAAATAGCTTTTCGTCAGCAAAGAAGCTCGACCAAACGTGCTCGACCTCCAGCGGCTGCACGCGCCAGGTTTTCGTCCTCAATGTAATCCCGTCAAGGCGCTGCATGTCGTTCGTCGCAGAATAACCGAGCGAGCCATACTCAAAAAATCCGCTGGCCTCGGCTAGCGTGGCAAACCTTGATGAAGCGGGCAAAGCGGCAACAACCTTGCCTCGAACTTCCACCTTCATTGCGCCGTCCTTTGATTTCATTTCCAGCGTGATTCGGCCATCGTGATCTTTGACGCGAAAAGTTGCATAATGATGCTCGCCAGGAAAAAGGCGTCCGCCGGCAAAATGGTTGATGAGGGAATTTGTGTCGCGGCGCGGGATATAAACGCCCTCTTTGGTTTCGCCCTTCTCGTCTTCCCAAAGCACGGCGATCCGGTGCGCCGCGTTTTCGCTGCTGTGACCGACAAAGCCCGGCAAATGTTTGGGTCGAATTTGCTCCAAGCGGATCAGGCAAATGCCAGCGATGGCCAAACCGGCGTGAAGCTTGGGCCGAAACTTCGACGGTAACTGGCGTTTGATCACCTCCGGGTCAATCCGGAAGTTGACCAACAGGCGGCGGCGAATCAGCCCTTCGATGACAGGCAGCTTCATGAGGAAAGATGTTCAGACGGTTAACGCCGCATCCCAATCCTTCCATACCGGCTCGTAACCAAGTTGGCGGATCAGGGTGGCGACTTCCTGGGCCGAGCGGTCGTCGGCGATCTCGAATTGGCCGGTGGCGTTGGTCGCCTGACCGCTTGTCGTCGCCCATTCGCTGGCGCCGGCCGCCAGTTCCACAATCCGCCCGCGCTCGGTGTGATGAATCTTCTCCTTGCCTGCGCCGGTGTAGCCGCCCGGTTCGGTGTGGCTGCCCGCGCTCACCAGCGTAATGCCCAGCGGAATCAAGCCGTCGCGCAGCTTCGCCGGTTCGCGCGTGGACAGCACCAACCCCACATCCGGAAACATCAGCCGGAACGCGCAGATGAGCTGGGCCAGTTCGCGGTCGAAAATATGCGTGAGGGGTTGGAACTCGCCCGCGCACGGCCGCAGGCGCGGCAGGGAAATCGTGACCTGCGCCTTCCAGCAATTCCGCAGCAGATAATCCGCGTGCGCCGCCACGCACAACGCCTCGTGCCGCCAGTCTGCCAATCCGAACA
>CAYHFK010000196.1:0-9358 GCA_964355895.1 uncultured Bifidobacterium sp.
TCGCGGAACATCGCCGGATACGCCTGCTTGAATTGCAGCGCGATGCCGCGCCCCATGATGCCCACCGTGTTCACGGTGTTCACCAGCGCCTCCGCGGGCGCGGCCAGCAAATTGCCCTGGGTCAGTTTCATCATCATTCAATAATACCACGCCGGCTCAACCGAAACCGCCGGACGATGGTGTTGCGAGTTTACCAAAGCCTCCACCTGTTTGGCTACTGCGCTATTGTGGCAGCCGATGGCGTGGATGCCCGTCCACGGAAAGAAATCCGCCACCAGAAACTCCGCCGACTTCTGATGCGTCTTGCCCCGCCAATCCGTTGCGCGGATCGCCGCCCAGTCCAGCGTTTTGATGGCGTCCAGCGTTGCGCCGAACCACGTGTGAAACGCCCCTGCGTTGCCGTCGCTCACCGCCCACGCCCGCCCCAGACCGATGCCCGCGCTCACCCGGCTGACCAGATGCACAATCGTCTGCTGGCAACCGACTGGCCGCCCCGTCGCCCCCTGGTTCGTCGTGTAGAGCATCGGCGAACGCGGGCAGAAGTAGAACGGCACGAACTCACCCACGAACCGCCCGCCACAACACCCCACCTGAATCTGCTTCAAACGCCGCTCCTTGATGTGGCCGTAGCCGATGACCGTGGGATTCTTCTCCGCCATCACCGCGTCCGAACGCAACCCGCTTTCGGCCAGGATGCCGGGCAGGTTCTCCACATCCGTGATGTGGTAAATCAATGCTTGTTCCGGGTTCGCGCTCATCGCTTCGACTTCGCATTCTGCCTGATCTGCGCTGCGGAAGCGAGTGCCGCCGATCCCGAAATCAGGCGTAGCGGCGGCAGATTGTGCGTCCAATGAAAACTGACCGCCGACACCGTGGGCCAGCCAAGCTTCGCGAACAACCCAATTGCTGGCGGCTCGACATGCTGGTCTTCGGTGTAAGTCTGGCGCATGGTAAAATTCTATTTCTTCTGCTCTTGCCGAGTATGCACGCTGTTGAACCAGTTTCGCAGCCGGTCAATCTCGTCCTTCATCTTGTCCGGCGTCGGCGTCGGACGATTTACTCCTGGCGGGTCGGTGTGACAGTAGGTGCAGCAGAATCCGTAGCCTTCCCGCAAGTCGTCACAGTCTGCATCCGTCAACACCGTCAACTTGCGCAACCTGCCGGTGTGGACAGCGTTGTTGAATCGCCGCACGACATGAGACACAGCGAACTCTGAGGCTCGCTCCCATCCGTCGCGCAACAGACCGGCCATCGCCTTCACTTGGTCCGACCACTCATCCAGCCGACCCGATGTGTGCAGCACTCTCGTTGTCGCTAGTCGTCTCTCCACTTTTGCAATGATCTCCGGGACAGGTTGAGCTTTCGAGGGTGCTCCCTGCACGCAAATGCCCGCTCGGTCGTCTGCCCGGTTCACGCATTGGTAGTTCGGAGTGAGCGAGCGATTCCGAGCCTCCTCATCCAACATCATCAAGAATGGTATGTCGTGCGTAAAGACGATGACCTGCCGTCCGCTGGCAGCCTCCTTCACCAAACGCGACGCCACCAACTCCCGGTAGTTGTGGTCGAGCGATGAGACAGGGTCATCGAAAATGACACCCGACCGATTGTGCGCTGTTGACAGCTCGGCAAGGAAAGCCGCCAGCGCAACGCATCGGTGCTCGCCCTCGCTCAAGACGCTCGCAACCTTCGCCTTCGGATTGCGAATCAGGGACACCTTAAACTTCGTCGAGCCATACCCGCTCGCTTCCTGCGTAAGTTCCAGCCGTCTGTCCGCGATGCTCAAGGCAGTTGTTTCACCAGCGAACGCATCACGAATGGTATTTGTGACGAGGGTTTTGGATACCTCGGTCGTCTTTCGCGTGATGCTGTTCGTATCTGCGTCCTGCATCGCCAATCCGAACGCTGCAATTTTCTTCAGCCGCTCAATCTCGGCTTCAACATCAGGCAAAATGCTCGCCAACCACACTCGGTCTTCGAGTCCGTGCAATTCATTCTCTTGGAGCTTGCGCTGGGCTGGATCGGACGATTTCTGGAACTCACCGATTCGCTCGTCCAGATTCGCAATGAGCGCCGCGAGTTGTGCTGTGACGCTGGCTACCGGCTGTTGCGTTCCAAGAAGCGCTGGGCCAGTTACCGCGATGAGTTTGCGCCCTCGCACTCGTGCTTTGGTGAGTGTGCGGGCGAGTTTTCCGCAAAGCGCGGGCTGGTCCAACTCATCGCGAAGAAGCCGGACAGCTTCCGCGAGTGCGTCGTCGGTTGCGCAGGAACTCTTGATTTTCTCCTTCCAAGTTTGAATCGCACGCCAGGCTTCCTCGGCGGCTTGCTGGACCTTTTGCCGGACGAATTTTTCAAACGCTCCCAGCCGAGTTGCTGCGTCCGCCGAGAGCGGCTGCTGGCAAAGAACGCAGACCGCACCTTCGCCAGTGTTTGGGAAGGGTTGTGCCGGGTATGCCTCTTGCGTAGAGAATGCTCGCGCCGCCTCCCAAAGAGTCTTCCACACTTCTGAGCCAGCTTGCGGCAGCGGCTCTTTGTTGAATGCTTCATTCGCGGCCAGTTGCGCCGCAGTCGCCTTGTCCTTCGACGCTATCAACAGTTGGCGCAATTCGTCAGCCCGAACAGGAAGCAGAACGCATTCGGAAGCTGTGACCAACTTGACCAACTCCTCGATGCGTTGCTTCTGCGCCTTCAGCTTCCGAATTTCCTTCACGGGGTCGGCGGCAAGGTCGCGCTTCAGTTGTTCGAGGCGTGCGACCTCGTGTGCCGACATCTGGGTCAGCGAACTGATGGCGGCTAGTTGGGTTGCAGCCGACAAGCCGAGGATGAGTTGGTGAACCGCCGTCCCCTCGCGGGAAGTTGGCTTCTTTCTGAACGGCGGGACTTGTCCTTCAATAGCGGTCTTCTTCGCTTTCAGTCTGTTGCCGATGTCGCGGGATAGGGCTGCCAAAGCTTGGAGTAACTGAAGCGGAACGGGCGTGTATGCCAACTCGTTCTTGCCGTCCACATGGATAGAAGCGCACTTGGAGTCGAAGACGCTGATGTTGGAAAGGTCGGGATTCGCCGCGACTCCATCCTGCCACGCGACTTCGGGCTGAACGGCGCTGGCCATCGAATACTGGATTCGAGCCGAGGGCTTCCCGCCCGGCGTCGCGTAAGCGTTGTTCAAAATGTCTTCCTGGTCACGAGCACGGCACGCACGTTTGAGCACGCGCCCGTAGCCGGATTTGCCAGCGCCGTTATCGCCGTAAACAACCGTCAAACCGATTTCCGCAAAGTGCAGAGTTTGATCGTCAGCCAGCGCGTTGACGTGCTTCGCGTGACCGATTGATTTCAGAGCGACAACACCGCCGGTATTCCAGTTTGCGGGGACATGGCTCGCGTCGAGCGGTTGCGCCGTCAGCGGTGCTTCCCCTTCTTCAAGTAGGTTGTGGGCTTGTCGGCAGAGAATGTAGAGTTCCTCCACTTCAGATGGCGCAAGCTGTCGTTGCGCGTAAAGGCGTCGCAGTGCGTCGCGCTGCCATTCGGGTGCATCCGCTGACCACGAGACGATGTCATTTAGCACCGCACGAATTGGGTCAGCGGCAGGCGAGCGCGCTGCGCCAGTGACCGCCGCAGCCGATGGATTTACTCCGTTGGACATACAAGCTTCTGAATTTGGCGTGACAGCGGACGCGGCAACTGCGGATCGCGCAGATGCTCGGCGAATGTCTTTTGGACGAGCCGGTCCTCGCTGTTGATGTCGGTGTAGGCCATGATTCAAGGCTCATCGCGGCTGGCCAGTTCAATTTCGGAGCGGCCCAGCCAATAGCACGCCAGCGCCGCCGGGATGTTCAACAGGCGGGTGGCTGCCTTCTTCCCCGGCACGGTCTGGACTTTGAAATCGGAAAGTTCCCGCGTGACCACATAGCCCCGTTCAATGCCGTGCTCCGCGCAAAATTCCACCATCCCTTTTAGGTCTCCCAACCCGGTGTGACCGGGCGCACGATACTTCACCTCAAACGGCACAAGGTCTCCCTCCACATCCGCGATGATGTCCACCTCGCGGTCTTTCTTGCCCCGCCAATAGGAGAAACCCACGCTCTGCGCGTAATAGCGCGTGAACACATGTTTGAAAAAGGCCGTCTCCACTGCCCGCGCCAGGCCATCGGCATCCTCCAGCAGCGCCTTACCCTTGAGCAAGACGCTTGGCCCGATGGCCGCATCCGCCAGATAAACCTTGGTGCGCGCCCGCAACACCTGCTTGCCATACCCAAAGGGCCGCAGCCGATGGATCAAGTGCGTGGCCTCCAGCAAATCAATATAGCTGCTCACCGTGGGACGTTTGGCTTCCAGCGCGGAGCACAGCGCCTGCATGTCCAGCAAACCGCCGTCATGGAGGCACAGGTAGAGAAACACCTGTTCCAGCTCCAGCACGCGCCGCACGCCGAAGAGCGCCGTCATGTCGCGCTTCAACACCTTGTCCACGATGTCCTCGCGCAGAAGCTTTTGCGCCAGCGGGATGCTTTCCACCAGCGCGCTTTGCGGAAATCCACCCCGCAGCAGGTATTCGTGAAACAAGCCCGTGAGCGGTTGCGCCTCGGCCGCCACCCGCGCAAAATTGGTGGGCGACCACTCGAACAACTTCTGCAACGAACCCACCGCCGGCAACGGCGGCACGGGCAGCTTCTTCAATTGCAGATATTCGTAAAACGACAACGTCGCCAGCCGGATCGTCTGCCAGCGGCCCACGCCCGACTCCTGCCCCTCCGTCACCAGCGGCGTGGCCGAACCCGTCACCGCGATCCGCCGCCGCTTCTCGAAATCCACCTGATGCTTCAGCCAGGTCTGCCAGTCCTTGGCCACCTGAATTTCGTCCAGAAACAAATACTCCGGCCCTTCGCGCGCCGGTTCAAACTCCCGCCAGAGCTGCACCAGCCCGTCCAGCCCCAGCAATTTCAGCAACGGATGATCGAACGTGACGTAAAGAATGTTGTTCGGCGTCACCCCCTGCGTCAGCAAGTCGTCAATCGCCTGGAGAAACAGGGTGGTCTTGCCCACCTGCCGCGCCCCGGAGAGCAGCAACGCCCGCCCACCCGGTGGCGACTTCAGCCACGCCGCAATCTCCCGGAACGCCGCCCGCCGCCAGCCCGGCAAATCCTGAAAACGGCCACCCGCCCACCACGGGTTATATTGCCGCAGCACCGCGATCACATCTGGTTTTGAGGCTAACATGCGGTCATTTTTGCCAATCCAGCCGTTTTAGTGCAAGCATACTTTAACTAAAGCGTCGGTTTAGTGTGGAATTGCCGTTTTACGGGCTGCTTCTGTCCGCACCCGGCCTGGCGGAAATGTTCACACCGCCATCTCCCCGCTCATCAGGCGCGGCAGCAGCAGGTCGCGCGCGGCGCGGAGTTTTTGGTTTTGAAGATGAAGGACTCGCAGTTGGTCGTCTATCGGTCGTGAAAAGTCCTCGAACTCCTGAATGAATCTGGACGGTGGAGTCAGCATCATCTGGTTTCCGAACTCGGTCTTGGTGACTGATGCGAAGATTGCACCTGAACCAATCAGATCTTCTTTGAAGAAGTGCGTGCGGAGTTGGTGAAGAAGGAAAGACTGATTTCCTGAGCGACTACGCAACGCTGCCAAACCCCGACCAATTACGATTTTGTCGAGCGTGATGTTGAGTCTGCCCACTGGCGCACGAACGCTGCAAAGAATGTCCCCTGCGTTCGCGATGCGGTTCAACGCCGTGGTGTAGATGCGGTTTGTGACAAAACGGTCGCCGAAGTCGGCAACGCCTTGATGAAAGGGCAGCCCGTCTCCCGTTTCGTTGTAAAACTTTGACTCCGGGCTTTGGCCCATCGTCACCTCCACCAATTCACAGAGCGGTTTCTTCTCCCAGCCCTGCGGGATGCCGTGGGTGAGGCGGGCGTGTTCGTGGCCGGGGAAGCGGAGGCGGACGAACCACTCCCGGTAAAGCAGCCGCGCCGACTCCTCCATCAACTCGTCGTAGGCGGAAAGCGTGGAGACAATCTCGTGCTGCGCTCCCACAGGAGGCAGCGGCATCTCGAACTCGCGCAGGATTCCAAGATTGATGTGCGGCACGCCTGAAGTAATGGCGCGGTTCTTGACCGCTTGGACCGTTTGAGGATGCCGGAAGAAGTAATAAACGAAGCGCGAGTCAGCCTTTGCCTGATTCACAGTCAGCTTCATCTGGCTCTGTGAAACAACGTAACGCGGAAATCTCGAATCAGCCGGAATCACTCCAACTTGGCCCAGCGTGCCGCGTTGCGTGAAGATGACATCGCCGGGATACGCATTGTTTGCAGCAAGCAGGTCAGCCTTTTCTTCGCTTACGAACACAAAGTCGTCGTCTCTGAATGATTGATCGTCAGGAAGATTTGCCCCGCGAATCACCGGCACGCCTTCTTCGACATAGTGACGGGTTGACAGGTCAGAACCAAACGGCCCGCCGACGAGCGCGTTGCGCGTTTCGGCTTTGAGAGATTCGATTTTGACAAGAGGCCAGCGCATCACATGAGTTCCTCAAAGTTTTTCTGAATCCTCTTCGCCAGCGCGGCGGCTTCCTGATTCAAGTCGGCCAGTTCAACCGCCGCTCCGCGGCGGGCGTCACCGTTTGTCCGTTTGTCCGGGCGTTGAAACGTCCGGCTACCATCATCTGCCGCCCTGCGGCCGGCCCAGTCGCGGAGCGACCCCATGAAGGTAGCCGTGGGTTTTAACCCGCGGTTGGCGAATCCAAAGGCGTCCCGCGTCGCGGAGCGACGCTTGAGATGCATCCCACCCGCCGCGCCCGGTTCACCCGTCGCTCCGCGACGGACAACCCCACGGCGCACCCCGCCTGTGGGTTGAAACCCACGGCTACCACCGGGTGTCGCTCCGCGACAAACGCGACGCCCGAAATCAATCCCACAAATACCGTTCGTCATATTCGATTTCGTGGCGTTGCAACATGGCGAGGTATTCCTCCTGAAACGATCTGGTGCGGTGATGTGCGCGCTGATCTTTGATGTAAGCAGCCACATCCGGCACGTTGGACTTGCTCACGGTGAACGCGCCATATCCATCCTGCCACCCGAAACCTTTCATCATTGGAAACGTGTCGTGAATCCATCCCGACGAACCGCCTTTGATCAATTGCGCAATCTTGCTGGGCGCGAGCGTGGCGGGCGCACCGAGCAAGCCATGAACATGATCTTCAACTCCGCCGATCTGGAGCGGCTTCATTTTGTTTTCTTTAGCGATCCCGCCGAGATACGCCCAGATGCGTTGCTCAATGTCCAGCGTGATCCAGCGTTCCCGGTTTTTCGTGCTGAAAACGAGGTGGTAATGCAGCGAAGTGTAGGTGTTGGCCATTGGTCAGGCGGGTTGGCATTGGGTGTCCGACATTTCAACCGTCGCTCCGCGACGGATGGGGGTGACCGGGGTGACCGGGGGTTGAAACCCACGGCTACCGTCATGTGCCGCTCTGCGGCAGGGTTTTTTGGCCCAGCCGATTTCTCGCACAAGTGGTGCGAGTTTTTCAGAGGTGTGGTGGTTCAGGAAGAATTGGCTCATACGCCCAACCCCTCAAAGTTTTTTTGAATCTTCTTCGCAAGCGCGACGGCTTCCTGATTCAAGTCGGCGAGTTCAACGTGGATGTCGCCCAGGGTTTGCTCGAAATCGAAATCCTCATCCACTTCCGGAGGCGCAACGCCCACGTAGCGGCCCGGCGTGAGACTCCAGTCGGCGGCTTCAATTTCCTTCCGGTCCACCAGCTTCACCAGACCGGGCACGGCCACGAGTTTCGCGTCGGGAAAACGCGAGAGCAGCCAGTGCGCCTGCCGCTCGAAATAGGCCACGGCCTTGAGTTGTTCCACCGCTTCCTTGCGCTTCGCTTCCAGGTCCTTTTCCAGCTTGCCAATGGCGCGCAAGTTGAACGGAGCACCGGTCTCCGACCCGGCGCGAGGAGCGCGGGCTTCAGCCCGCTTCACCGTGGAATCGTCGGGCGCATCCGAATTATCTGTGACCATGCTGCCCTCGGACGTCGAAGCGGCCTGAAGGCCGCGCGCCGGAAACGCGTCCACCACGCGCGCCGCAAGTTTGAAAACCAGGTCCACGTCCTTCACCAGATCACGGCAGGCGGTGGCGAGGTCGTCCAGTTCGGCGAGCAGTTTCTTCTGCGCGGCCAGTTTCGGCTCGCACGGTTTCTTCCAATCCTTCGCGATGCGCGTCGTCCATTTGTCCAACGCCGCGAAACAGGACTTCGCCGCGTCGTCGCGCTCCTTGAGCAAGTCATGCAATTGGGCTGCCGCAACTCCGCCAGGTTTTGGACTGCGCCAGCCCTCTGGCGCTTTTGCACCCGCCTTGACGCTCGAAAGCGGCAGAGGGCTGCCGCACTCCAAGACGCGATCGCGCGTGATGGTGCTTTTCAGAAACGGCGCGGTGGCTTCCACCATCGCCTCGTAACTCTGGCGGAACACGGTGGCATTGCCCGCGATGGCGGCGGCTTCGGTCAGCGTGCGTTCCAGGTGTTGCTGGACGAGCGCAATGAAGCGTTCGTTTTGTCCGCGATACAGCCAGACGATGGCGGTGAGGTTGGTCAGTTGCTCCGGCGTGAAATCGTAAATCTTGCGTGTGACCTTCCGGTAGATGTTCCGCGCGTCAATCATCAGCACCTGGTCGCGGCGCTCGGCGGGCTTGCCCTGGTCGAAGTGCCACAATTCGCACGGCACGGTGCGGGTGTAGAAGAAATTAGAGCGGATGGAAATCATCACGTCCACCGCGCCTGTCTCGACAATCTTCCGGCGGACTTCGGCCTCGCCGTGCCCGGCGCTGCTGGCCTGCGAGGACATGACGAATCCGGCGCGGCCTGTTTTGTTCAGGTAGCTCCAAAAGTAGGAAATCCAGAGGTAATTGCCGTTGGAAACTTTCTTGTCCTTGTTCACCCCCGGCAGACCGAACGGCAGGCGGCGGTCGTCCTTCACCTTCTCGGCGTCCACCTTGTCCACGTTGAACGGCGGATTGGCCATGACGAAGTCGCACTTGCCGAACAGTTCATGCACGTCCTGGTAAAAGGTGTTGGCCTCGACGATGTCGCCTTCCAACGCATGGACGGCAAGGTTCATCTTGGCGAGGCGCAGATTGCTGGTCTTGTATTCCTGCCCGAAGAAGGTGACGCGATGCGCCGCGCTCTGGCCGCGCTGCTCAATGAAGTGGCTGGATTGAACGAACATGCCGCCCGACCCGGCGGCAGGATCGAACACAATGCCGTGGTCCGGCTCAATGACGTTGACGAGGACCTGCACGAGCGAGGGCGGGGTGAAGAACTCGCCGTTGTCCTGCGCGCCCTGCATGGCGAACTTCATCAGGAAGTATTCGTTGA
>CAYHFK010000197.1:0-4934 GCA_964355895.1 uncultured Bifidobacterium sp.
GAGCGAGAGGCACTGCGAGTTCTTCGATGAAGCTCGTCGGAACGCGGGCCTGTCCGGCAGCACCATCGCGGCGCGTCCACCGGGCTTGAGCGTGGTCATGACGTGCTGGACGAAGTTGAGCTGCTTGTTGCTGGTCTCAATGGTGAAGTCGTCACGATCGGGCGCTTGATTCGCGCCTTTCGTGCCGAAGGGCGGATTGGTCAGCACCACGTCGTAACGCTCGCCGCGGTCCGGTTCGTAAATGGCGTCGCCGAGATAAATGTGCGGCTCGACGCCGTGGAGAAACAGATTCATCAGCGCGAGCCGGCGCGGTCGCGGCACGAGGTCCTGGCCGATGAAGGTTTGCGATTTGATGCGCCGGGCGTCCGCGCGGTCGAACACGCCGCCGGAGACTTCCCTGGACACGAGCCATTCGTAACTGCAAACGAGAAAGCCGCCCGTGCCGCACGCCGGGTCGCAAATGCGGAAGTCCGGTTTGCCGCGCGGGTCGGGCTTCATCACTTGGACGATGGCCTGGATGAGCGGGCGGGGCGTGAAGTATTGGCCCGCGCCTTTCTTGCCTTCGCTGGCGGCCTTTTCGAGCAGGCCCTCGAAGGCAGCGCCCTTCACGTCCACGTCCATCGCCGACCAATCCTCCTCGTCAATCATGGCGATGACGCGCTTGAGGTTGACGGGATTGTTAAAGCGCGGCGTGGCCTGGGCGAAGATGTCACAGATGTCGTTCACGACTTTTCGATCAAGAACAGGAATTCCCTGTTCGGCGACTCTGCTTCGGCAATCCACTCGTTCGTCCAACGCATTCCCGCCATGACGTTTTTCCGGTAATCCACCTCAAGAACATCAAGAACCTGCCCGACTGACGAAATCACCTCATTCAACTCCTCAGCAGTCGCCCGACCGCCCGAACTGTAGGAGAGGATGATATGCCGCGCTTGTATTGCTTTCAAAAGTCGCTCTATCGCCTCAACTGCGATAAAGCGTCCACTCTCACTTTTCCGAAATTCCTCAAATGGAGAGCATGTCACCTTGTCCGATGTGTCTGCGCGCCGCTTCGCTTTGCCAAAGATCGGAGGCGTATCGTTCAGGCAAACGGTCGTCCAAAGATGGTAATAGGCAGAATAACGCACCCTAGACGGAGGCATCTTCTCGTTGTTCGAGCCGTAAGGTGGGTCGAAGTAGGCGAGGTCTGCCTCCACATGCGACAGCAAGTCGAAGATGTCGCCACGATGGACTGCATGAGCTTCCAGTCGCGGGAGCAGACGGGGCACTTGCAGTTGGAGTTTGTTGTAGGAGCGGGGCGACCAGTCGTTAAGGTAGGAGGCAAAGTGACCGAGCGTGCTTTCCACTTCGTCCAGCGCGAGAACCAAGCTCGCCAGCAAGACGGCTCGCTCCACATCGGGCAGCGTGAGCCGGTCAATCTCCTCACGAATCGCATCCAGTCGCCTTGTGTTGTGTTTCTGCCACGGCTTCTTGAGGCCATCTTCGCTGACGGAGCAGCCGCCGTTTGGTTCTCCGCCGTAGTGCTCAGTAAACCAACCGTCTTGTCCAGGCAGCGCGTTGAGATGGTCAATCAACGGTTGGTAGTGATTGGAAGAATGCTTGTTGAGTAGATAACATTTCCCGAAAACCTCAGACCACGCGGAGAGATCGTTGGCGATGACGCGGTGGCCGGTTTGCGCCAATGCCTGAGACACACGCGTCGTGCCGGAGAAGCCATCAAGAACGGTGCGCGGCTTCACCTTTTGGACGAGTTGCAAGATGTAGGGCAGCAGCTTGAGTTTCGAACCGGCGTATTTAATGCCCTCCGTCGCCGGAGCGTCCACGACGAGGTCTGCAAACAAGTTCAGGGTTTGCGTGCTCATCCGAGTTGCGACTTTTGTTTCTGCTCCTCGATATCCTGCTTGAGCTTTTCCAGAGCCGCTTCGTGGCCTTTGCTCGTCGCCACGAGAGCGTGAGAGAACAGCTTAACGAGGACATGGTTGTGCGAGTAGTCAATCCAGCCGTCGGTGGCGCTCTCAAAATACTTGAAACCGTTCTTCGTGTGCGTCCAAAGGCCGCGCTGCAAAGCGTTGGCCGTCCCGCTTCCGTAGCGCACTTCGCAAACGTAGTCGCCATCACCGTCGTGGAAGCGAAAGACGGGATGCTTGCGTCCGTATCCCGCTTCTTCCAAAGCAATGCGCGCGACGCGCTTTTTGGCAGTCTCGGAGTCAAAGACGAGGATGTTACATCGCTGCTTCCTCTCGTCGTAAATGAGCGGCAAGACATTCAGGCTGCCAAACTCGGCGAAAACTGGGTCGGCCCAAACCTGCGCGAGCGCGTTGCCTTCAATCAGCGTCCCCAGCGATTGGAGCTTCGGGAACATCTGGAAGTGCTTATCGGTGGAAAGCTGAAGCGGCCCGTCTCCATAAGCCTTCAGGCTAACCGGAAACTCCGCCTTCGTGATTTCGTTGATGATCTTGATGTCCTCCTCGCGCTCCTTCGCGCGATAGAGGTCTTTGCCGACATGCACCGACTTGAAGTCATACATGAACTGGTTGATGAACTCGGCAATCGCGATCTCCGCAAGGTCGCCGTGCGTCTTGTTCCCGATCAACCGCATCGTAAAGATGTTGCTCAACGTCGTCGTGATGAGATGCGGATTCTTACTGATGAGCAGCTTCAGGCGGGCGGTGAAATCTTTGTATGGCGACATGTGGTTGATGATTCGGCTTCCGGCTAAATACCAGAATCACGCCTTGGCGTAAACCTCCGCGCCCTTTTCCACGAACTCCTTCGACTTGCCTTCCATGCCGTTCTTAAGGGCCTCTTCCTCGGCGATGCCTTGTTCGGCGGCGCAGTTGCGGACGTATTCGGTGATCTTCACCCAGCAAGAATGCCCTTTCTTTGAGACGTTGACCAACACGAATCCGGCGCGGTCTTTGGCGCTGGGCGCGTCGGCGTTCATCTCCTTGTCAACCCGCAGGAGGCGTTTGGCCAGGATGCGCACGTGGTAATCGCGGTCCACGTTCTGCCAGATGTTCTCGATGACTTCCGGGAGCGTGAGCGGCGTCCGGCCCGGCGGTTCGATGTCGAAGCTGGAGACGTTCTTGAAATACCGGATGAGCGTGCCGTCGAAGCAGTCGAACACGACGAATTTGGACTTGTTGATGTCGGGGCAAAGGCGCGTGCCGCGTCCGAGCATTTGCTCCCACAGGATGCGCGACTTCACGGGGCGCAGGAACACGATGAACTCCAGCGCCGGGATGTCCACGCCGGTCGAGAGCATGTCCACGGTGACGACGACCTTGGGGTTGGGCCGGTTGCGGAATTCGCGGATGATGCAAGAGGGACGAACTCCAGATCGACACCTCACCCTAACCCTCTCCCCGGTCGAGGCGGAGAGGGGACAACGCGGGCAGTCCATATTGGCGTTGCCGGTGATCTTCTTCATGAAGTAATCGCCCTGATTGAAAACATCGCGGCAGGTTTTGACGAGCTGGTCGGCGTGCGAGGTGTGCGGGAGATCGTTGACGGCAACACAATGCAGAGAGGAGAGGTCAAGACCTTCGTGGTAGCGGATGATTTGCCACTGCGGACTTAGCGAGCGCAGTTTCGTATCAATCCGCTTCTTGCGGGTCAGCCATTCCGCTTCGTTCATAGGGTCATTTCTGGACGGAACGCTAACGAAGCGAGTCTCGAATGCAAAGATTGAATGTTGAAGATTGAATGTTGAAGGCAGCGGATGGACGCGAATACGGCGGACGCGCGATACGGGGAGCAATGCACGTCCTCATTTGTTTTCCGGAAAGTCAACCGAAAGCCAGCGCCAATTCGCTTGAGCCTCCCGTCGCTCGGGACTAGAGTCGCCCCAGCAATGCTGCGCGTCCGTCATGCCAACCTCAGACTGCGACCTGGCGGAAGTGCAAACGAAGTCGCCGCGCGTCGCGCAGGGGAAGATCAACCTTGGTCCAAGAAATCAAATCCGGTGAATAGAATTCACGAGCTTCTGGATTCGGCAGTTCGCGGCGGGCTGATCTTCGCCCTGTGCTGTTTCGGGCCCGTTCTCGGCACCACCGCCGCCGCGCCGGTCAAACCCAACGTGATCTTCATCATCTCGGACGATCAGGCGTGGAGTGACTACGGGTTCATGGGCCATCCGCACATTGCCACGCCGGCACTCGACCGGCTCGCCGCGCAATCGCTCGTGTTCGAACGCGGCTACACGCCCGTGCCGTTGTGCCGGCCGTCACTGGCGAGCATCGCGACCGGGCTTTACCCGCATCAGCACGGCGTCACCGGCAACGATCCCGCGCTGCCGGCTCCGGGCGTCAACGCGATGGCCGCGCGCGGCGACGCAAAATACGCGCGCTACTACGAGACCGTCATCAACAACTTCGCGCGACAGCCCAACCTCGTGCGCGATCTGGTTGCGCACGGTTACCTGGCGTTGCAGACCGGCAAATGGTGGGAGGGTGATCCGGTAAAGACCGCCGGCTTCACCCACTCGATGACGCAAGGCACGGCCCAGGACAGTCGTCACGGCGATGCGGGCCTGGCCATCGGTCGCGAAGGGCTGGCGCCGATTTACAAATTCATCGAGCAGGCGGGCGACCAGCCATTTTTCGTCTGGTATGCGCCGATGCTGCCGCATGCGCCGCACACGCCGCCGGCGGATTTGTTGCGGAAATACCTCAAGGTCGCGCCGGGCGAACCGGTCGCGCGCTACTGGGCGAGCGTCGAGTGGTTCGACCGCACTTGCGGTGAACTCCTTGATTACCTCGACCGAAAAGGGCTGCGGGAAAACACCATCATCATTTACACCACCGACAACGGCTGGATTCAGAATCCCGGGAAGGCGAACCAGTTTGCGCCGCGCTCCAAACTCACGCCTTACGAAGGAGGCGTGCGCACGCCGATTCTGATTTCGTGGCCGGGCCAGTTGAAGCCGCGACGGG
>CAYHFK010000197.1:5034-7317 GCA_964355895.1 uncultured Bifidobacterium sp.
GGCGTGCGCACGCCGATTCTGATTTCGTGGCCGGGCCAGTTGAAGCCGCGACGGGACCAGGAGCACCTCGCTAGCAACGTGGATTTGTGGCCCACCCTGGCCGCGTTGCTGAAAACACCGACCCCGAAGGGCTTGCCGGGCTTGAACCTGGCCGACGCCCACGCCATTGCCCGTCGCACAAGCATTCTTGGCGAGCAATACGCTCACAACATCGCCGACGTGGACGAACCGACGCGGAGTCTGGAGCATCGCTGGCTGATTGACGGCTGGTGGAAATTGATCGTGCCCGATCCGCGCACGCAGCCGGGCAAGGCGGCGGAACTTTACAATCTGCGCAATGACCCGTGGGAACGAAATGAACTGGCCGGCAAGGAAACCCGTCGCGTCAAGAAACTCACCCGTCGTCTCAACGAAGTGTGGAGTCCATCCCTGACCCCATGAGAAGACAACCTGCGCACGGCATAATCCCCGCAATGCTGCTCGCATTTGTGCTGGGCTTCGCCCGTTGCGATGGCGCGGCTGCTGGGCCGGCCCGGCCAGCGAAGCCCAATGTCGTCCTCATCCTCGCCGACGATCTTGGCTTCTCCGACATCGGCTGTTACGGCGGCGAGATCGCGACCCCGAATCTGGACCGGCTCGCGGCGGGTGGAGTAAGGCTGACGCAAATGTACAACACCGCACGCTGCTGGCCGACGCGGGCGTGCCTCATGACCGGCTACTACGCACAGCAGGTGAATCGCGATCCGGCGAAACAGCGTCCGGCCTGGGCGGCGTTGCTTCCGGACCTGCTGAAGCCGGCGGGCTATCGCAGCTATCATTCCGGCAAGTGGCATGTGGACGGCAAGGTGCTCGCCGGCGGCTTTGCCCATTCGTATTCGTTTGAAGACCACGACCGATACTTCACCCCGAAGAACCACTTGCTCGATGACGTACCGTTGCCGCCCGCGAAACCCGGCGACGGCTTCTACGCGACCACGGCCATTGCCCAGCACGCGATTGATTTTCTGGCGGGGCACGCCGCCGAACATCGCGACCAGCCGTTTTTTCTCTACCTCGCTTTTATCGCGCCCCATTTTCCGCTGCACGCGCTGCCGGAAGACATCGCCCGCTACCGGGATCGCTATCTGCAAGGCTGGGACGTTATCCGCGAGCAACGCGCGCGGCGCTTGCGCAAAGCGGGCATTGTGGACGGCAAGTTGTCGGCGCTGGATTCCCAATTCACGCCACGCTACTTCAAACCCGATGTTCTTGAAAACATCGGCCCCGGCGAAATCGAACACGCCGTGCCGTGGAAGGATTTGACGCCGGAACAACAACGCTTTCAAGCCACCAAGATGGCGATTCACGCCGCGATGGTGGACCGCCTGGACCGCGAAACTGGCCGTGTGCTCGAACAGCTTCGCCAGATGGGTGCGTGGGAAAATACTTTGATCGTCTTTCTCTCCGACAACGGCGCGGATGCGACCGTGATGGTGCGCGGTGATGGCCACGATCAATCGGCCCCGCCCGGTTCGGCGAGTTCGTTCTTGTGTCTGGGACCGGGTTGGGCGAGCGCCTCGAACGCGCCGTTTCGCCGCCACAAGATTTGGGTGCATGAAGGCGGCATCGCCACGCCGTTCATCATGCACTGGCCCGCGGTCATCCCCGCCGGCGGCAAGTTGCGTCATGCGCCCGCGCACATCATTGATTTTGTGCCGACCGTGCTGGAGTTGGCTGGCCTTTCCGCTCCGGAAAACTGGAGCGGGCAGACGCGCCCTGCCCTGCCCGGAAAAAGTCTCGTCCCCCTGCTGAAACGCGATGTCGCCATTCCGCGGGACGCCATCTACTGGCAGCATGAAGGCAACCGCGCCGTGCGCACGGGTGATTGGAAACTGGTTTCCGAATCCGAAAACGCTGGCCGATGGGAGTTGTATGATCTCAAGCGCGACCGTATCGAATCGAAGAACCTCGCCCTGTCGCATCCCGACCGGGTGAAGCAGATGTCGGCGATGTGGTCGCAAATGGATGAACAATTTCACCGCGAAGGCGTCGCCGGGGCCGGCGGGACAAAGGGAACCAGGGAATGAAATCCGGGGAACGCGATTCACAACCATGGAATGCGCTGCAACCGCGCGCCGTGGAAGTTTCCGAAACGGTACCTGTCGTAACGCATGCGCAACCTGTGAAATCGAGCGAGCTGGTCCGCCGCGCCTTGGGTGGACTTTCGACCCCGCGTCCGGCGGTCGGACCGCTCGCGGTGCATTACTGCGCGAAGCTCGCGGGCGTTTCCCTCCGCGACTACAC
>CAYHFK010000197.1:7417-9317 GCA_964355895.1 uncultured Bifidobacterium sp.
CGCTCGCGGTGCATTACTGCGCGAAGCTCGCGGGCGTTTCCCTCCGCGACTACACGCTCAAGCCCGAGGTGCTGGCCGATTGCGTCATCAAATACTACGAGCGATTTCAACCGGACGCAGTCTGGCTGTCCGCAGACACCTGGGTGAACGCGCAGGCGATGGGTGCGCCAGTCGGTTTTCCCGACGAAGATCAGCCCCTCGGTGGCACAGGCGAACCGCTCATCCAAACCGCTGCCGACATTGCGCGGATTCCCGCGCCCGACCCGTCTTCGCAAGGCCGCTGGCCGCTGATGCTCGAAGCGCTGCGCCGCATCCGCGCCGCGCTGGGCGACAGAGTGTTTCTTGTGGGCTGCTTTGATCAGTACCCGTTCTCCCTCGCCTGCGCGGTGATGGGGATCGAGCGCATCATGCTCGCCGTGACGGACGATCTGCCGATGGTTAACGCGCTCATGGAACGCTGCGCCGAATACACCATCGCTTACGCCTGCGCTTTGGCCGAAGCCGGCGCGGATATGTTGAGCGGCGGATCGTCGCCCGCGGCGTTACTGGGACCGAAACTCTATCGCGAAATCGCCTTGCCGTTTGAGCAGCGGACCATCGCCGAGATCAAGGCCAGGACCGGGCTGCCGGTTTCCCTGCACATGTGCGGCAACGCGACGCCGATTCTCGCCGATCTGGCCAATTCCGGCGCGGACGTGCTCGAACTCGACCACCGCACGAGCCTGCGCGAAGCCTGCCGCATTCTCCCGCGCCACATCGCGATTTGGGGGAACCTGGATCCGGTCAGCGTGCTGGCCCAAGGCTCACCCCAGGACGTGAAGCTCGCTGCGAAGGAGTTCATCCAAACGATGACCGATGCCGGTCACCACCGTTTCGTTCTCAGTTCCGGCTGCACGCTGGCAGTGGAAACGCCGGCGGAAAATCTCCAAGCACTCATCAACACGGCGGAAAATTATCCCGGCGTGTAATAACCGATTGCTCGCGAACCCCACGATACCACCATGAAAAAGTTCGGAGTCCTTATCCACGGCGCGGGCTGGGTTTCCACCCAGCACATCGCCGCGTACCAACGCAACCCGCACACGGAAATCCTCGCCGTCTCCAGTCGTTCGCTGGCGGAGGCCCGCCACCGCATCGCCGAGTCGGGATTGGGCGATGTCGCCGCCTACGACAACCTTGACCAGGCGCTGGCGCATCCCGGTGTGGACATCGTTTCGATCTGCACGCCGCAGCACATCCACTGCGCGAACGTCCTGGCCGCCGCGCGCGCGGGCAAACACCTCGTCATCGAGAAACCCGCCGGCATCAGCCTCGCAGAGTTGCAGCAAATGCGCGCGGCAGTGCGGGCGGCTGGTGTGCGAACCGTCGTGAGTTTCGTGCTGCGCTGGAATCCGCTCTTTCAAACGCTCAAGCGCCTGATGGCCGACGACGCGCTGGGCAGGCCCTACTACGTCGAAGCCGATTATCTCAGCCACAACGGCAGTTGGTGGGGCGGCTGGAACGACGCGCGCACGGTGGGGCAGGGCGTGAGCGCGTTTCTCGTGGGCGGCTGCCACGCGATTGATGCGCTGCGCTGGTTCGCGGCGCCCGGCGAGTTCGAGGCCGCCACTCCCGTCGAGGTCTTCGCCATGCGCGGTGGCTACCGTAAAGGCAGCACCCGTGAATACAACCCACAGACCAACTCGTGGCGCGACGATGCGCCGCCGATGGAATACGCCGGCCTGGAAGTCGCGCTGGTGAAATTCAGCAACGGCGTGCTGGGCAAGGTGAGCGTCAACGCGGACTGCATTATGCCCTACCGCTTCCCGATCCGCATTTTCGGCAATCAAGGCTCGGTCCTCGACAATCGCCTCTGGTCGCACAAGTTTCCCGGCCAGACCGACTGGGTGGAACTGCCGGC
>CAYHFK010000198.1:0-4812 GCA_964355895.1 uncultured Bifidobacterium sp.
CCAGATTAAGCGCCACGCCCGCCGGAATGATCGTCCGTCCGCTCCCGCTCATCGTTCCGCCCGTCCAATTCATCCCGCCCAGGACCGTCACCACCTGGTTGCCGCTCAAAGTGCCACCGCTCAGATTCAACGTCGCTGGCGTCACCGTGCCCGTGCCGCTGAAGTTGGCCGTGCCGCCGGAGATGCTCACCGTGTTGGTGGTGCAGATGTAGTTGCCCGACAAATTGGCCGTGCCGCTGCTAAACGTGTGATTACCACTCAGGTTGACCAACCCCGCCAGATTCGCGGTGCCTCCGCTCACGATGAACTGACCCGCGCCCGTGAGGCTGGAACCCGCACTGCCCGTGAACGTGCCGCCCGACAGGTCCAGCGTCGTGCCGGTCGGAACGTCCATCGTGCCGTTGTTCAACCCGCCGCCGAACAAGTCGAGCGTGCCGGTCTGAATCTCCACCGTGTTGTAGTTGTTGAAGGCGATGCTGCCGGCGACGGTCGTCGTGCCGGTGTTGACGGCCTTGCGAAACGTGCCCGCGTTGTCAAAGCGCGAAGTCCCGCCGTTAAAAGCCAGCCCGCCCACGCCCCGGTTCTCGACCAACGCGCCCGTGCGATTGGTGATGACCGCCCCGCTCAGGTTGATGTTCCCGCCCGTCCAGAGCACCGTTCCGCCATTCTCCAACGTGCGCGTGGTCAGAGCGACCGCGCTCGCGTTAGCCAGATTAAGCGCCACGCCCGCCGGAATGATCGTCCGTCCGCTCCCGCTCATCGTCCCGCCGAACCAAGATGAATCCCGTTGCACGGTCAGTGCCCCCGTCCCGGAGAGAGTCGGCGTGGATCCCGCGCCGAATGTGAGGCCGCCGATCTCGGCATCGCTGTTGAGAGTTACGGTGACGCTGCGGGCTATTATGACGTTGTCATTTGTGCCGGGCACGACGTTGGGACTCCAGTTTGAGGCGACGTTCCAATTACCGCTGGCAGTGCTGGCCCAGGTCATGTCGTAGTAGGTGCCCAGGTACGCAAACACGGTCTTGTTGGTCGTCATGATCAGGGTGATCGGATTGCTCGTCGTGTTCGTGTCCCCGGTCCAGCCGTGAAACGTGCTTGGAGCAATGGCGGTGGCGGTCAGCGTCACGATCTCGCCGTTGGTGAAGCTGAACCGGCTGGGATTCACTGCCACCTGGCCACCATCGCTGAGGACCGTCAGTCGAAAAAGAACGGAGGCACTGTTCGTCGGGCTGGTGACATCGAGAAATTCATCGAGGTTTGAAACGCCGTCGCCGTCCAAATCGCCCGTCGGGTATTGATTCAGGTTGCCGAAGTTCGCCAGTTCCCAGGAATCGGGCAGGCCGTCGCGGTCGCCATCGAGCAGCAATGCGGCAGGTGCGCTGGTGATGCTGCCGGAACTGTTGACGAGCACGACCGTGTATTGGCCTTCGTTGGTCGCGCCAACGTTTTGCAGGAGCAAGGTGTCGTTGGTGGCGCTACCGATGTTCGTGCCGTTTAATCGCCATTGGTAGGAGAGGCCGCGCGTGTTAGCGGCGACCACAAAGAACGAAGCGAGCGCGCCCGGCCCGACGACTTGGGGCTGGGGTTGGCTGAGGATTTGCGGGGGCGTGATGTTTTCTGCCGCCTGAACGACGAGATTGCCATTGTCATCAAAAGTGAACTGCGTTGGCTGGCCAAAGGTAAGACTTGCACCAAGGAGAAGCAGACTTGCCGTGGCGAACGCTTTGTAGCAATGGCGTGTCCGAAAATAACCGGGCAAAGCGCAAAATGAATGCGACCGGTGTTTAGGCAGTGTAGAAATCATTTGCTGCGTTGGGCGGTGACAAATCTTCATCTACCAGTTACGTCGTCAAAATATCTGCGGATGGCTATCTGCAATCCCCTCCGGGCAATTATCCCGGTTGGGCACGGCGGCGGCTTCAAGCTACATCCACTCGCCTTCATGCATTCGTAATAGTCGCGAGCAAACTCCGGGATAGCCTTGTTAGCTTTCACGCAATTTCTTCCCGCCTTCCCATATTCTTCGACGCAAACCAAGGCTGCAATCTCAGGGGTTTCTCGCAGCGCAAACGAACACAGTTCGTTTGCTCGCAGAATTTCATTTCCACAAAACTCTCTGAACAGCGTGAGAGATTCTCTTTCTTTCTTACAACAGTTTTCCCGGTTAAGGCCCAGGGGATCAACCATGTTGACCGGATTGTTGCCGACGTAAGCGTAAAGATTCGGGCCTTCCTTTTTTTCAGCGTCTCTCAGGGGATCACGAGACAACCATCGGCCCAACTCCGGATCGTAAACCCTGAATGTCGCCAGATACTGGCCGGACTCGGCCGACAAGAACATTCCAGTGAATCCAAAGTCGGCCTCGATATCACCGGTAACGCGGGTTCGGCGACCAAAAGGATCGTAAGAATAGCGTGCGCGCACAGCGCCGCTGCTGTCCGTCAGTTCGCGAATCGAACCGAGATGATCGCGCGTGTAGAAGTAAGTCCCGGCGTTCGGCCCGCTTTCAATCTTCGCGCCTTGATCGAAAAACCGCTTGGTCACGGTGCCTGACCCATCGCGCTCCTCGCAAATCTGATTTCCGCACCATACGAAGCGCCGGAGCGAGGCTTGGGAACCATTGGTCAACAGGCGGAGGCTGGCCAGCCGGCTCTGGCCGTCGTAAGTGAATTCGGTCCGCTGATTTCCCGCAACGACGGCGACGAGGCGATCCTTGGCGTCCCATTCGTTGGTGCGCAAGGCTCCGGGTGCGGTGCTGGTGCTGATCTGATTCAGAGCGTTGTAGCTGGCGGTGTAATTGGATGCACCCGCCTGCTCGGTCAAACGATTCTCAGCCGGGTCGTAGGAGTAAGCGAACGTGTTCACGAGAACGCCGGCATTGGTGACCGTGGCGGAGAGGAGTTGATCGGCGGCGTCATAGCCGAAGGTGTGGAGCGAGGGCGGCTGCCCCCCGGCCTGTTGAGACCAGGTGGTAATCCGGTCAGTCGTCAGATCGTGGCCATAGAGGAATTCAGAAACCGGCGTCGCTCCCACCTTATGCGTGATCCGCAGGAGTTCGCGATCCTCAAGATTGCCAGCGTAGCCGCGCTCCTCCGTCTGGCCGTTCGGAAATGTGTTCGTCAGCATCCGGTAGGAAACGCCATCGTAAGCGCGGCTGAATACACCCAACGCGTTGGTCTCGCCGACCACCCGGCCCGCCGCATCGTGGGTCATGACCGAAGCCACCCCGTTGATGGCGGTGGAGATGCGTCGGCCTAGTTCATCGTAGCGGTAAGTGATCGTGTCGTTGGGCAGGGGGCCATTCATACTCGCCAATTGTCCCGCGCCAAGTGCCGGAGAGGTGGTGATGGGATTGTAGGAATAAACTGTCGTTCCGGTGCCATCCGTCATGGCGGTGACCCGGTCATAATTTGGATCGTAGCTGTAGCTGACGCTCGGCGTTGGAATCGCCGCGTTGGCGTAGGCAGTGGAGTTGAGTGTGCCATCGCGATTGTAAGTGAACTGGCTGACCTGCTGTTTTTCATCAATGATCTGCCGCAGGCGGCTGGTGGCATTCTCGTAGAAATACCTGACCTGGGAACCATCCCCATACTGCTTGCTGGTCAAACGCCCCTGCACGTCCTTGTGCCACGTCGTGGTGCGCCCCATCGGATCGGTCAGGCTGCTGAGGTCACCGCAGGAACACCATTGAAAGAGAGTCACCCGGTTCAGCGGATCAGTGCGCTTCGACATCTGGCGCATGGCGTCGTATTCCATCAACGTCTGGCGGCCAGCGCGATCCCGGATGACGACCAGGTCGAGACGATTGAACGTGTACTCGCTGAAGGTGGCGTCCGGATGCGTCACACGGGTGAGCCGATCCAGGCCATCGTAATCGAAGGTCAGAGTGTAGCCACTCTCGTCGGTCTTGGTCCGAGTGCGGCCAATTGAATCGTAAGTGGCCGTAACCGAATCGTTCGTTCCCGGCAACGGCCCATCCACCGTGATGAGGTAGCCGTTGGCGTCGTATGTGTACGTCGTCGTTTCGCTTTTCGGGTTGGCTTCGGTCAGAAGCTGCCCGCGCGCATTGTAGGTAAAGGTGTTCGTCTGACCAGCGGCGTCAACCTGAGTAAGCGGCAGGTGCTGCGCGTTGTACGTCGTCCGGGAGAGCAACTCATTGTTCGCGCCCCGCGTTTGACGGACTTCCAGAAGGTCAATCCCGTTGGTGGAATACACGTAACTCATCTCGCGCCCGACGGGATCAATGCTGTTCGTCACGTGGCCGAACCCGTCGTAGGCGTAGGTGGAGAGCTGGGTGGTCCCGTTATCGAGCACGCGGCCAACGTGGGTGGGAAGGTTGTTGTTGCCCACCACGACCGAGTTGGGCTGACCGGCGTAATCATACCAAACCCGGACCTCAAGTGCTTCCTTGGTGCTTTCGAGAATGCCCGCGGTCGTGGTCGCGGTGCTGTGCAGCCAATGGTAAAGCCTCGCCTTCGTGTAATCGCCGTACCCGGTGGCACACGCGTTCCGGCTCCAGTAATAGGTGTTCCGATACACCAAATAATCGTTCAGCGTGGCCATGCCTTGAGGTACGCTCGCGGTCGGGTCCGACATCGGGATGAGAGTGGTAGCATGGTTGTACTCCACCCGGTCCCGGCTGCCGTCCGGAAACACCGTTTCCAGCGAGCGGGCAATGCCAGGGCCGGACGTCGCCAAAAACGTGTTGGTCCCGTAAGGGGTGATCAGCGCATAGATGAAGTCGGTGTAGTTGGTCAGCCCGTTGCCCAGGGGAACGTCGTAGTAGGAGAACTGTGACGTGAGGCCGATGAC
>CAYHFK010000198.1:4912-9291 GCA_964355895.1 uncultured Bifidobacterium sp.
GAGCATCTGGTAACTGTTCCCGCTGGTGCGCGTCAGCCGGGTCTGGTCGTACTGCTGGTAGGCGAAAGATTGCGAGGCCGCGTTGAACCCGGTGAACGTCCGCGTGCCGCCGCCACGAATGTAATACTTCACGTCGGCGGACAGACTCTGCGGATTGTCGGTGATGTAAGAAATCCAATCACAGGTCCACTTCGGGCCGAAGTTGGAATAGGTGAAGTTCGCCGGCTGGAACGCGTCGCGGTGATTGTAGCGGACGGTGAACTGCACCGGCGGGCCGACCGGGGGCGAGTAGCCAACCGGTTCATCGCGCAGGTTCAAATTGACGAGCATGAGGTGAACCCCGGAAACCGCCATGCCCTTGCAGGAACCGCCGCCGGTCCCAGGATCGCCCGGCCCGTGCGGCCCCGGATCGTGGCTCGAAGTGTTTCCCTTGCCCCAAACCGCCGCGCCTTCTTTCGTTTCGACCACGCGCCAGCCTGCCAGCAGCGGACCCGGCGGGATGAGGAAATAACCGCTGGTCTCAGCTTCCAGCGCCTGCCCGGTCGCCCATACATCATTCCCGAAGGTTGGGTCTTGCAGGAGAAACCGGTCGCCTTCCTGCCGCACCAACGCCGCGTAATGGCCGACTTTCCAATGAACGACCGACGGGACGACGAACGCGCCGCCTTTTTCGCGAAAGGCCATTTGATAATTCAAACCAACCTGCTTCGAGAGTTCAGCCACCTGCGTCAGCGAGAAACCTTGCTGGGTCGAGGCGGAGTTGAAAATCGCCATGTCGCCCGGCCCTTGCGGATTCAACGCCAGTTTGATCTGTTGCAGCGCCATCGGCCCACAACGAAAGGAAATCTCCGGGCGGTTCTGCATGTTCCAAAGCCCCTCCCGCGCGCCAACGATTTTCTCCGTCGCCGAGCCGACAAACACCCGGTCCTCGACCGACTTGAGCAGCGCCTCCAGTTCCGTCATGCGCCCGAGCCGCGCATACATGTAAGCCAGTTCGCCCGCGGCCCGGTCAGCAATGGCTCTGCCTGTGGCATCCGTTGCATCCTTGGAAAGTCTCCAGGCTTCACTCCACGCATCAAAGGTTTTTGAGTAATGCGCCGTGTTGTAATACTCCAGCCCGAGACCGGTCAGGAGCGCCGCCCGCCAGGGCGACTTGGGATGCGCTTCCAGAAATCCCGTGAGGCTGGAGAAGTCATCCGGGCCGCTGCGCTTCGAGTAGCTGAACAGGGCGGCGGCCAAGGCGGCATTCTCGGCGGCACCCGGTTCGCCACCAATCGGAACAAGCGGCTCCTCAAAGATCCGGGCGCGGAAAAATTCCTGGGCCGTCGGTCTGGCCGAGAACTCCAGGGCCGTCTTTGGCGGCGCAACCTGCGGGATCGTCCGATTCACCGCTACCGGTGTGGCCAGCACCTCGGAACCAGCGGCAGTTGGGTTTGCCCAACCGCCGGCCGTGAAAACGGAACAAACGAATATTAACAGCGGGTAATTGCCAGCCGTGTTGCGCAGGGTATTTGCACCCAGTTCTTCTTTCATGAGCAAGCGTTCGATTATGAAGCAATGGAATTGCGTCCAGTATGAATACTGATTCGTGGAAGTCAATGATTGTTCTTTGAATTTCCCCTGCCTTGGCCTGTTTGAGAGCCTGTTTGAAAACTACGAGGGGTACTGTTAAATGCTTTGTTGGCTGGGCGGCGCCTTCCCAAATCCGTAAAGCTTTTACCGCGTCGTCCGGCGACCGTGGGCTGGCTCAACCGGCTCGCGAATGCGGCAGCCGAAACCGAGCCTTTCCCGGCGGATCAAGCTGGCCGGCTTGGGCGCGTCAATTCCGCCTGAATCCCGCCCATCATCTGCTCCAGCCGCCGCCCATACTCGACAAAATTCTTCCGCGTCGCGTCGTCGTTACCAGCCTTGGACTGCGTATCGTGAAACACCACCACCATGTGCGGCTCGATGCTGATGCCCGCGTCGTAACCGCGCGCCATGGCATCCCGCAAAATCTCGCGCACCTTCCCCTGCCCTTCACCCGGCCAGTTGTAATCGGCATCCTGCTTCACCGGATTCCACGTCGCATCCTTCACATGAATATGCGCCACGTGCTCGCGGACGTGTTCCCAGAATTCCCACGGGTCCTGCTTGGGCCACGGCTTGGACCGGCTGCGGTCGGGATTGAAAATCGGATTGGCGGTGTCGAAAACGCATTTGAGGCCGGGGCACTTGTCGAGCAGCTCCAACGAATGTTGCCAGCTCATGCCGCCGTAGTTCATGCAATTCTCGTGAACCGGCTGGAGGCCCGCGTCCAGAAACATGTTGGTCACCTCCCGCACGCGGCGAAAAACTTCCGGTGGCGTCTTGTACTCCTCGTCGCCCGGCTTGAAGCTCATGATGCGAACAAATTTCGCGCCGACGCGCTGCATGCGCGGGATGGCGCGCTTCACTTCCAACCGGGTGATGTCGAACGGATCCGTGACTTTCTTGGCCCAGTTCATCACCGTCGAGCCAAAGCAATACGGCTGAACCCCGGCCGACTCGAACGCTTTAGCCGCGAGGTCGAAGGCCGCGTCCGGGATGTCGTGCAGGTTCGCCTTGGCAAAGCCCGGCACTTCCACGCCGCGCGGCTCGATGAATTTCCAGCCCAGCTCGCGGGTCGCGTGAATCTGACTCTTCAGCAACCCGCCCGCCTCGTCACCGATGCCCATGAGTTTCATAGTTGCCCAAAATACTGCGTTGCCACGGCGGCGCTAGCGAGCGAAAAAATTATTGGTTCTCATGGGTTCCCAGGTCATCTGCGTCACCCTTTTTCTGCCGTTCGGGGAATGCTTTTTCTCCCCCATTTTCGCAGTTCCGGCTCGCAAGCCGGCGTGACCACGATACGAAAGAACCCAACCCACGCGAGGCGGCCAGCTTTGCCGCCGGGCTTTAGCTTCGGGCATCGAAGCCGGCCGCCTATCTCATCCTCCCGGCGATTCACGAAGCTGCGGATTTGAGGTTACATCGCGGGAACGACTTGGTAAGAAACACCGCGTGCCTACCAGCCCCCCGATGCAGACGCGACGCCGGTTTCTCCAGCAAGCCGCCTTGTCCGCTCTGGCCCTCGGCCTTGCCGAGCCGTTGATGGCCGCTCGCCACCCCATTCCCGCTTCCAGCGTCGCGACCGATCTCGATTTCCTGCGGGAAACCGCCCGCCAAGTGCTCATCAGCGCGAGCATCCCGGCTGATGGCGGAATCCCGGGCGGCGCGAAGAACACCACCGGCCACAAGCTCCGCGTGCCGGGCGGCACCTTGAATTACTATCCCGCGTTCTGGATTCGCGACGCGGCGATGATGCTCGGCGGCGATTTCATTCCCGCCGCCGAGATCGAAGGCTGGGTGCGCGTGACCGCCGCGACGCAACCCGGCGCGGAGGGATTGCGCTTCGGCCGGCTGCGCATTCCGCCGTACAGCATTCCCGACCACATTACACTCGGGGGCGAGGCGTGCTGGTTTCCGGGCGCGTATGCCGAGCAAGGCAACGGCACGTACGGTTTCCTGCCGCCGGCAGACGACGCGTTTTTCTTCATCCAGATGGTTCACGAACAATGGCGCTTGAGTCGCAAGCTGACTTTCTTTCAATCAATGGTGAAAACTGGCTGGGGCGAACAACCACTGGCCGACGTATGCGTGAAGGCGTTTGATTCGGTTGCGGTCGAGGCGGCAACCGGACTTGTCGTTTGCGATTCGGCGGCTGGTCAGACGCGCGTGGATTGGGGTTTCTGCGATGCCATCCGGAAGACCGGCCGTTGCCTCATGCCGTCGTTGCTCCGCTGGCGCGCGGCCCAGGAACTCGCAGCGCTATTGAAAGCGGCTGGAAAACCGTCCGAAGCAAAACGACTGCGCGCCGAAGCCCGGAAAATTCAATCGGCAATCGTTCCAACTTTCTTCCGCGAACTCCCGAAGACTGACGGACCCAAAACCGGCTGCCTGCTTTCCGCCACCGAACTCGGTCGCAAAGACGACGTGTGGGCGTCGGCCTTCGCCGTGTGGCTGGGCCTGCTGCCGCGCGCGGTGGAGCTTTGCGTCGCGCGCCACCTGCTCGCGCTTTACGAAGCGGGCGGCACGGTCGTCGAAGGCCAGGTGCGCCATCTGCCCCCCGGCGGCGAACTCGGCGGCCACTGGGAAACTGCGCTGTGCGCGGCGGACCAATATCAGAACGGCGGGTATTGGGCCACCCCCACGGGCTGGCTGGTCACCGCCCTGCGCCGCGTGCAGCCTTCGGCGGGCGATCGTTTGGTTTCCGAGTACGTTGCCCACCTGCGCGCGAATCGTGATCAGGGCGCGCCGTGGGAATGGATCAATCCTACCCTCAAGATTCGCGCAAACCCGCTCTACGGTTCTTCCGCCGG
>CAYHFK010000199.1:0-5110 GCA_964355895.1 uncultured Bifidobacterium sp.
GCCGCGAGCAGGATGCCGAACACCGGCACGAGGTAGAGCGAGGCCGAGGCGACCGTCACGGGAAGATGTTGCAGCACGTAGAAGAACAGGATCATCGAGAGGCCGTACATGCCGATGGCAAGGAACGCGAACGCCAGCCAGCCGCGCCAGTCGAGCGCCACAAGCTGCGCAAACTGAAACGGCTCGACCCAGATGAGCAACGGCACGCTGGCGACCGAGGCGGTCAGATAGCTGAATATGAGGATTTCGATTTCCTGAAACCGCTGGAGCAGCCCTTTGCAATAAACATTGTAGAAAGCCGAACCCAGGCAGCCGCAGAGGATGAGCAGGTTGCCGGTCAGGTAGTTGGCTTGGAGAAACGAGCTTTGCTTCAAGTCCTGCACCGAGAGGAGGAACACGCCGGCCAACCCGATCAGCAAACAGGTGACGCGCAGCCGTGTGATCCGCTCGCGAAGCATGAACGACGCGAGCGCCGCAGTGATTACGGGAATGAGCAGGTTGAGGATCGCGGCGTTCGAGGCGAGCGACTTGGTGATGCCCCACGTCATGCCGAGTTGCGCCAGGACCTGGCCGCCAATGCCCGCCGCGGCGAACCGCAGCCAGTCGGCGCGCGTGATCTTCGCGGCTTGTGGATTGCGCCGGCGCTCGCGCACGAGCAGCGGGACGAACAGCAGCGTCGTGACGTAAAACGGCAGGAAGGTGATGGCGATGGGGCCGAGCTTGCCTTCGAGGAATTTGACCGCCGTGCCTTGCGCGGACCACATCAAGCTCACCAGCGCCAGCAGCAGGAAGAACCAAGTGATGCGGGATTTTGGATGGGCCGACGGCGCGGAAGCGATGTTTTCCATAATTTAAGTTTGCAGGATTTTCACTCCGAAACGGTCGGCGCCCATCGAGCCGCCTTCGAAGACGTACGGCGTGATGCCGCGGGCTTTCGCGTAACGGCTGACCACGCGGTCGAACGCCGGACGGGCATCGGCGCGCCCCAGCACGGCCACGGTGCCGCCCGCGCCGCCGCCGGTCACTTTCGCGCCGAACAATCCGTTTGCGACGCCCGCTTCGCGCACAAACTCCACCAACAGATCAGTGGCGTCGCAGCCAAGGCCACATTCGGTGTAGGCGTGGTGCGATTGATACATCACGTCGCCCATCTGCTCGAACCCGACACCGCCCCGCGCGAGTTCCGCGAACAACTGCACGCGGTAGTTCTCCTCGACCGCGTAGCGGGTGCAGGCGCGGATGCGATACGTCACCTCCGGCCGCATCCTGGTGAACGGATCCACGTGAACCTGCCCATCGCGCAGATATTCGGCCCCGGTCATTGTCTCCGGCAGGCGCGATTCGAAGCGCGAACGGAAGATCGAGGGCGACAGGTTGGCCAGATAGCCGTTCCAACGCGCGTCGGTCCAACGCGGAATTTGCGCGGACTCGGCGCGCCGCACGGCGAGTCCTTCCCAATCACAAATCAGCTTGTAGCCCATGAATGCGCCGGCGCGCGCGGCTTCGTATTCAATCCCGCTCACCGTATGGCTGACGCCGGAATCCACCGCCCAGCAGGCGAGTCCTTCCGGCAGGCGCACGAGCGGGCGCGGCAGACAGGGCTGACAGAGCAACGGCAGGATGCAGCCTTCGTCGCCCAGCACCACGGTGATTTGATCCATGATCCCGCACGCGGATTCGGCGATGACGTTCTCCACCCACTGACAGGCTTCGGCCAGTTCCACGCCCGCGAGGTGGATACCGTAAGCGCCTGCGGCGGCTTTCATCACGGCCACTTCGACGGAAGCGGACGAACTCACGCCCTTGTTCAGCGGCACGTCGGACTCGATGTAAACGTCGGCACCGCACGCGACCTGACTTGGGAAACGTTTTTGCAGAAGATGGAAAACACCGAGCACGTAGGCCGTCCAGCGCGTGGCGGGATCGCGATTCACCAGCGCCCGCACGGCTTCGTCCGATGTGAGGTCATCGAGCGAAAACTCGAGCCGGTCGTGCCAGCCGCGCGACTTCATCTGCGGATTGAAGAACACGACGCGGCGGTCCTCGCGCAATTGCACCGCCGCCCAGGTTGCTTCGCGAATCGTTGCCTCGAAGACCAGGCCGCCGGTGTAATCATCGTTGCCGCCCATCAAATCAAGCCGCCCGGGTGCGCGGCTGTAAACAATCGGCCGGTTCGGCGCGAAGAAGTGACCGCTCGTCTTGAGTCGCGTGAGCGTGCTGGCAAAATCATGCACGCGGGAAGTTGTACGGGATGGGACGAAGGGAATCCAGACGAACTGCGAACGATTCACTTCTCACGGCAATTGCTCCGTGCGATAGAAACGGAACGGCTGATCGCCCGCTCCAGTATCCAAAAGTCGTCATATCCCATTCCTGGACTCCGTCACGCGGACGGGCAGCCAGTTTGGCCGCGACCCCTCTCGATGTTCAAAGTTCCGGTGTTGGTTTGCGTGTAGCAGGCATCTGCGCTTTCAGGAAATCCGGATGCCGGCGTTCGTGGACCAGACCCAGGAAGTAAATGGTCTCACCCTGAACTTGGTAGTAGATGAAGAATGGGAAAGGCTTCGCCCGGCGGCAGGGAAAACCGTGTGGGCCAACGTGGTCACCGCCGCGCCAGCGGATGATTTCACGTGCCTGCCCCGCGACGCGCTCGTGGAAGTCGCCCGCCAACCGCTCGGAGATTTCATGATACTTGCCCTCCTCGCGAACCAGGTCGTCGCGGAACTGCCGGCTGAAGATCGCCTTCACTGCGGGCGGCCAAAGACTTCTTCAAACGTCAGGCCCGGCTCCTTGCCGGAAACCAAATCATCCAGCCGTTGAGCGAGATCGGCTTTGATTTCCGAATCGGTGCGCGGGTCGTCGTGGAGGCTTTGAATCAGAATTCTCGCCAAATCCGTTCGGTCGGCGGGCGAGAGCGAGAGCGCTTCTTCGGCTACGGCGAGATTGGTCAGTGCCATGGCAAGAAGTTATCCATGGAACGAAACAACGCAAGTCCAACGCAAACAACTCAACGTCGCTTGGAAGAACTGTCCTGCGGGAACTGCTCCGGCTCCACCCGAGCCAATCCGAGTGAAGACCGCGTGGCGAACACGTTCGCCTTCATTTGGCCCATTCGGGGAAAGCGTTCATCGCGTCCACATAATTGTGGAGCTTGTCGGTGTGCGCGTCCTCCTGCCAGCCGCCGCGGCCGTCGCCCTTCCAGATGCCGTCGTAGGGACAACCGTCGTCGTTGATCGAGTAGATGGTGTAGTTGAGCGTCTGGTAGGCGATGCCCTTGAATTCATCTGACCCAGTGGCCTTGGTGAACATGGCCAGCACGGCGCCGTAGCAGGAGGCGATGCCGCCCCACGGGCGCTGGTCGCCGTCCTGTTCGCCGCAGGCCACGACGCCGCTGAAGATGTGCGTGAATGTCCGGTTCACAAACTCGATCAGCGTGCGCGCATCCTTCTGCCAGTCGGGATCGAGCGCCTCCTTTTTCTCGAGCAGATAACGCGCGAGATTCAGCGGCGACCAAGCGGTGCGGTTGTCCAGTCCGTGATGATCCTCGAAGAACTGTGCCATCAACGCGCCGTTCTTGGCGGCGTCGGGAATCTGTACGTTCTTGATCCACGCCCAGAGATTGTCGCGCGGCGTCTGGAATTCCTTGTGCCCGTGCTCGATCAACTTGTCGAAGAGCCGGAGGATGAATGACATGTTGCCCGACACGGCCCCGCTGGCCTCGCCGGTGCGGTAATCCACGCGGAACGGCCACGGTGAATTCGTCGCCGTGCCTTGCCCCATGTTCGCCACGAGGACGCGCGCGTTTTGCAGCGCCTGATCGAAATACTTCTGGTCCTTGGTCTCCTCATGCAGCAGCAGGAGCGCATAGCCGGCGATGCCGCCCTTGTCCGGCTGGATGTCGTAGGGCTTGTCGTCCTGCGAACCGCAGTCGGGCGGCTGCGGGAACTTGCCGGCCCAACCGGTCGAACGCGAGAAGCGTGGATACTTGCCCGTGTCCGGCGTGATCGCCTCCTTGACCAGGTAATCGCCCAGGTAACGCGCCATCTGCACCAGGCGGGGATCCTTTCGTCCGGTGAAGTCGTGCCACTTGAGATACGAGATGATGCCCATGCCGTTCTGCGTCGCCGGGATGAAGGACGGCCGTTTCTCGATCAGCCGGTAATCGCCGTCCATGAACGTCATGTAAACGAAGCGCGGATAGCCGTGTTCGACCGGGCACTTGAGATACCAGGCCACTTCGCGTTCCAGCGCGGGACGCCACGGCATCCACGGGAGCAGGATGCCGCGCTCGTCGCGGACGGCCGGGTGGTTGCCGACCATTTCCGCGCCGCTGGATAGAGACGTCCACGACAAGGCTAGAGCCAGCAGCTTGGCCGCGAAAACCTTCAGTGATTTGAGATAGTTGATGAATTTTCGATGTTTCATAATCGCGTTGTCTTGTGCTTGTTTGTTTCCGTTACTCCACGCCCAGCTTCTTCGCCCATTCGTCGAGCGTTTTCCCCTCGCTGATGTTCGAGACCCCGGCTTTGCGGGCGATGGCGACGAAGCGTTTCGCCAGGTCGGTCTTGGCGTCGTCGGTCACGCGATTCGCGGCAATCTTCACATACCACACGGGCAGGCGCGCGACCTGCACGCGGAAGCGGACCGCGTCGTTCTCCGCCAACTGCTCGGCTTCGTCCAGAATTTTCTCGCCCGCGTTCAACACCTCTTCGCTCAAGTAGGTAACCGTCGGCCGGTCGAAGATATGGATGTGCTTGCCCTGCTCGCGCACGGGGCGATGCGTGATGTCGAGGTAAGCGAAGATTTTCGGCGCGGCCTTGCCGTAATACGCGTTCACGAATTCGTGGGTGTGCTTTGGCACGTCGGCGTCGGGATTCCAAAGCAGTTTCGCCAGGAGGTACGCGCGGAGCGGTTCCATCTCGCCCGCGCCGCCGCTGGAATAATTGCCCTGCTCGAAGAGGCTCTTGACGCCGTGCTTCACGAAGAAACGAACGTTGGATTGCAGCGCGTCGAAATTCGGAAATGGCTGTTGGTAGTGGCCGAAGTCGGTCGTGTAGTCCCACACATAAAGCAGCGGTGCGACCGGCCCCCAGGCGACGATGTCTTCGCG
>CAYHFK010000199.1:5210-9183 GCA_964355895.1 uncultured Bifidobacterium sp.
CGCTGGCCTTTTATGAGCGGGAGATACTCCGGGTGTTCCTTGCAGAGTTCCGGCGGCACCAGGCCATCGAAGCTGTGGACGAACGGGTGATAGACCGTGAAGGCGCCGCCGTGCTTCGCCGTGAGTCCGTAATGCTGGCCGTTGACGCGGTGCCGCGCGGCGAAATCCGCGTGGTGCATCATTTCGCTCCAAAAGACGTCGCGGTTTTCCAGCGCGGGGATTTTGGTCTCGTTCAGCTTCGCCAGTTTAACGCGGTCGAGCTTGGGAACGGATTCCACGTCCGGTGTAAACCAGCGCACGCCGAGTTTTTCTTCGAGCAGCGTATAGACACCGTTCAACGTGCCGCGCGGCCGGCCGCCGGCGATGATCAAGCGATTGCCGTCCACGCGCAGCACAAAACCATCGGGGCCGAGTTTGGCGAAATCAATTTTCGGGCGCAGCTTGGCCAGGTGCGCGTTGTCGCCCAGCAGGATTTCGCGCGAGCCGGGCTTTTCCGCATCCGTCACGATGGCGAGTTTCGCGCCGGACATTTTTTCGAGGTGCCGCTGCAATTCCTCGGCGGCGTAACGCTCGGACGGAATCGCGCTGGCCGAAACGACAATGCGGTATTGGCTCTGGCCTTGGTCGGCGAGGGTCACGTCGGCTTGGGAGTTGAGGACCCCGCCCAGCCAGAAGCAGCCCACCGCCAGCCAGGCCGGCCAGTGCCGCGATGAAGTGTCTGGTCCTTGGAATTGTATTCCTGCGCGTTGTCTGGTTTTCATAATTGATCCTGTCGTTCCGGCGGTTTTTCCACGAACCGGAGCGCCGGGCTCCGGCCCGGCTCGGTCCAAATACCGATTCCAACGAGCCGGGTCGGAGCCCGGCGCTCCAATCCGTAGGCCCTACAAATTTCGCAACTCGCGGCGCAGATATTTTCCCACGCCGGACTTGGGCAATGAATCCCGGAACACCACCTGCCGTGGGGCTTTGTAGGCGGCCATGCGCTCGCGGCAGAACGCGATGATCTCTTCGGCAGTCGCCGTGACGCCCGCCTTCAGGACCACGAAAGCTTTGACGGTTTCACCCCGGTACGCGTCCGGCACGCCGATCACTGCCGCTTCCTCGATCTTCGGGCACTCGAACAAAACCTCCTCGACTTCGCGCGGATAAATGTTGTAGCCGCCCGCAATGATCATGTCCTTCTTGCGGTCCACGATATAGAAGTAGCCATCGGCGTCTTTCTTCGCGATGTCGCCGGTGTGGAGCCAGCCGTCGCGCAACACCAGCGCGGTCTCCTCGGGCTTGTTCCAGTAACCTTTCATGACTTGGGGACCGCGAATCGTGATTTCGCCGACTTCGCCCACAGGCATTTCGTGCGTCCCGGTTTCCAGGTCCACAATCCGCGCTTCCGTGTCGGGAATCGGCCGGCCGATGCTGGCCACCTTGGGCGAGCCGGCGGGCGGATTGACATGCGTTACCGGGGATGTTTCCGTCAGGCCGTAACCCTCCACCAGTTTTCCGCCGGTCAAAGCTTCGAACTTCTGCCGGACCTCGGCGGGCAACGCGGCGCCACCGCTCATGCACATCCGCAGCGAGTTAAACCCGTAACGCTCGACCCCGGGCACGCCGTTGAACGCGACATACATCGTCGGGACGCCATGGAACATCGTCGGCCGATACTTGCGGATGACATTCAGGGCGGCCCGAAGCTCAAACCGTGGCAGGATGACCACGCTGCCGCCGATCTCAACCGAACTAATCATCACACAGGTCATCGCGAAAATGTGGAACAAGGGCAGCGCGGCGACCATCACCTCCTGGCCATTACCATTCATCGTCAGCAAGCGACTGGCCTGGTACGCGTTGATCACCAGGTTGGCGTGGGTGAGCATCGCGCCCTTGGAGGTGCCAGTGGTGCCGCCGGTGTATTGCAGGCAGGCGATGTCCGAGGGGGTCAAATTGCTCGGTCGCGGCTTGGGGGAGACGCTCAAGAGCGCTTCCCATTCGTGAAGCGCCGGCCCTGTAGGCTGAGTTGCACCCGTCGAGCTCAACTTCGTGCGGTTGGAAAGTTTCTCCGAGCGGGATGATTCCAGGACCGTGCAGAGTTCTTGCAACGGGCGCGGGTAATACTGCCGCATCCCGGTGAGGATAATGTGCCGCACCGAAGTTAGTTGGGGCAGCGCGGCTTTGATCACCGGGTAGAGCCGGCGGTCCGCGATCACCACCGTTGCGCCCGCATCGTTCCATTGGTGGGTGATTTCGCGCGCGGTGTACATCGAACTCGTGGCGGTGACGATCGCCCCCGCCCGCATCGCCCCAAAGAAACTGATCACAAACTGCGGGCAGTTGGGCATTAGCAACGCCACGCGATCGCCCTTTTTAACGCCCATGCTCTGCAACCCCGCCGCCAGACGATCCACATGATCCTGAAGTTGTCCGTAGGAGATTCTTGCGCCGAAGTAGATCAGCGCCGGGTGTCCGGGCGATTTCGCCGCGGTCTGTTCCAACAGTTGCGGCAGAGTGATTTTCGGGTAGGTCATGCGGCTAAACGACACTGGCGCAGACTAGAGGCTGCCTTCCGGCATTGACAAGAATTTTGTTCCCGCGACAACCATTTCGGCAGCGGGGGAGCGCGGGGAACTGAAAACGGGCGGCCCCCCGGAGCCGAAGATTGCCGTGTTCGGGGCCTCCCCAATTCACCCGCCGCCAGTGGCGCCGGGTCTCAACCAAGACCGTCGGTGTCCCCCGCAGCAATCCATGCCTGGGCACCACGGCCTCTGACAAGCGGTTTGTTTCAAGGTGAATCCATGAGGGCGGCGAACCGCAGGCCGCGGGTGCTCACCCGCAATTCCGAAAAGCCAAAGCTTGCCATCACCGTTTCGTAGATGGCCGTGCCCGCGAGAATTACATCGGCGCGTTTGCGGGGCAGCCCCACGATTTCCTGCCGCCGGGCCAGTGGCAGCCGCCACAAGTTTTCGTTGTGCCAGCGGACGCGGTCCAGGCTCAGGCGCGTGGCTTCGATCCGTTCGCGGTCGAAACTTTCCAAATGCGCCTCCATGCGTGCCAGAATACTGGTGGTGCCGCCGGTGCCGACGAGCGTTATCGGCGCCAGCGCCGAGTTAAGCTCCGTCTCGCGTTGCAAGGCGGGCTGGAGGGCGGGCCGGATTTTGGTTTCGATGAATTCCTGCAACCACCGGCGCGTTTCGGCCAGGCCCGCCGCCGTCGGCGGGTCATCGGGTGGAATCGTTTCGAGGAGCCGGACGGTGCCGAGCCGGAAGCTTTGGCAGAAGTGCCGCTGATCGCCCTGGCCGAGGATGAATTCCGAGCTGCCGCCGCCCACGTCGAGCAGCAACAGGGGCCGCGCGGCCAGGGCCGGATCGGTGGTCACGCCCCGGAACGCCCAGTCCGCTTCCTGTTCGCCGGAGATGATTTCCACTTGCAGGCCGGCAGCGTTTTCAATGGCGGCGAGGAGTTCGTGCGGATTTACGGCGTCGCGCGCGGCACTGGTGGCGATGACGCGGAGGCGCTCGGTTTTGAGCTGGCGCGCGGCGGCGGCGAACCGGGCGACGGCGTGGGCGGTGCTGGCAATGGCCGCGGGTTGCAACCGGTGCGTTTCGTAGAAGCCCTGCCCCAGCCGGGTCTGCTGGCTCTCCTCGCAAAGCGGCCGGACCTCGTGCCCGGCCACCTCCGCCACGAGCAGCTTCACCGAATTCGTACCGACATCAATGACGGCCCGCCGCGCGAAAGACATGCGCGATTAGACCAAGAGGCGGGGTGAAGCCCAAGTCAAAAGCGGTGGGTAGAAAAACAAGCGGATGCTGGGCGACACACGTTTTCAACCCAGCACCCGCTCCTTCC
Source organism: uncultured Bifidobacterium sp. (assembly GCA_964355895.1). Taxonomy (GTDB): domain Bacteria; phylum Verrucomicrobiota; class Verrucomicrobiia; order Limisphaerales; family JADLHS01; genus JADLHS01. The sequence goes on from CAYHFK010000199.1 coordinate 9,048, forward strand.
GCGCGGAAGGAAATTTTTGGCAACCCGCCGGAATGTGGTGGCCGGGTTACGCGCCAAGCTTATCCCGCTTCCGCAACTTGGCAAGCGCGACATTGAAATCACCACACAAAAAAGGCGACCAGAAATAATCCCGGCC
>CAYHFK010000200.1:0-2327 GCA_964355895.1 uncultured Bifidobacterium sp.
CCTGCTGTTCCTACACAGAACAGCGGAAGAACAAAATGAAGATACAAGAGGGCGGGCGTCCCGCCGCCCGGAAAAACGCCCGCTCGTACCACGACTCACAAGATTCCCAGTGGCCTTGGGTTTGCGTGAGTTCTTTTCCGCCGGGCGAGACGCACCGGCTCTACGGCAGGCGAGACGCCCGCCGCTACAGTGACGCGCCCAGCCAAAAACATATCGAACATTCTTTGTCACAACATTGGTTGCTGGCTTCAATCCTCCGCTTGCAGGCAATCTACGGGCAGCAGGCCGTTCACGGCTTGCCATACAACGCCGTGGAACTGGCCGCGCAGTTTCTTGCTGGTCCAGACCGGCTTTGAGGGCGTGGGTTCCTCGGCGTAAAGATTCACCATGGTCGCCCGCTCGCCATCCAAGCGAATTTCCGCTTCGCCAAAATCCGGGCCGCGTGGACTCCACAAGGTCAGGCGACGGCCGGTGACGTTCCATTTCACGCGGGCCTGGGGTTGCTTCGCGACCAGACCGATGCCGTAACGGAACTCCGGGCCGGACCGCTCCTGCCAATTAGCCAGATTCTCACCGGCGCCGAGCAAGGCTTCCAAACCGAGATAGCTCAGTCTGGCGGGCAGCGATTTGCCGCGAATCTGAAATTTCTCCACGAACAAATGCGTGTGCGGTTCGACCCACAATCCGATTGCACCCGGATCATCCTTGGTGACGTTTGCATCCGGCGCGCTGGTCCAAAGTTCTTTTCCGTCGCTACGGAGCGCTACGCTGCCGTCGCGCTGGCGTTGCAGGTTGATTTGCCACGTCGGCTGGTTGGTGGCTGCGCCGGAGGCCAAAGTTGTGGAGCGGCCTTGTTCATCCACGCGAATGACCTGCCAGCCCGCCGGAGAAAGTTGAACGGCTTGGAAGCGGGTCTTGGCGAGGGGATGCAGCGTCGCATCGGATTGCGGTAAATTGGGGCCGAGGACGCCGCGATAATCCCAGATCAGCGACGCGGTGCCGCGCAAGCGAAGGGTGGCTTCCAGGTTGAACTGGCGAAAGGTTTGCCGCAGACAGGTGAAGCTGGGGCCTTGATGTCCGCTCAAGACAAAGCCGCGCTCGCGCAATGGTTGCTTCCATGGCCGGCGCGTGAGATTGACCGTGCCCATCCCCTTCGCATCGCGGCTGTTGAACATGGCCCGCAGCGTGCCGTCTGCAGCCACGCTACCGGAAAAGGTCTGTCCCCACAGACCGTAGCTCTCGTTCTCCACGTCCTCGCTGTGCCACAGCGAGCCGTGCTGCGCGATTTGCCACGCACCCGGTTCGGTGGCGCGTTCCAGCGGCACTTGGAACAGGACATTGAAATTGCGGTTCAACGCCACGGACGTGGCCGGCACATTCAAGAATCCCTGGTGTGCGAAGGCCGGGAAAAATTCCATCAGTGGCGGATGAAAGCTGTCGCTCTCCACATGGCGCACCAACTGCCGCTCCGACCACGGCCCTTCCGGGCTCGGCGCGGTCATCGTGAACAACGCCCACGCATTCGGCGCCGCGTCCATCATGGCGACGATGAGCCAGTCGTGTGAGCGACGGATGAGCGTGGCGGCGTAGGTGCGTTGGTAACGGCCCAGCAGCTTGGGCAACGTCGTATTTCGCGTAATCGGCTGCGGCGCGCGATGCCACGGGCCTTCCGGTTTCCCGGCCCACGCGTATGCCAGCCCGCCCTCAGCGTTAAAGTTCAGTTCGCCCCAGTCATAGACCATGTGATAACGCCCCGCGTCGAACACGACGCTTACGTCCGGCGTATGCCCGCTTTTATCGAACAGCGCCGGATCGCCCTGCAGCACGACGCCGAGATTCGTCCAAGTCTGCGCGCCATCGGTCGAACGATAGAGCAGGCAGCGACTGGGCCGTCCGCCGTAACCCAGTGTGTAGTCGCCAACGTAAATGTAATGATGGCCGCTGACCGGATCCAGAAACAGGAAGCCGTTCACCGGCCATTCGAACGGGGGTGCGCCGCGATGGATGGGATTTCCCGGCACGCGTTCAAAGGCATCGAAGGACGGGTCGCCATAAACGGGATGCCGCAGCCAGGTGTCCACATATCGCGATTGGGCAAAGTCGGTGGCGCTGACCGTTTGAATGGCCACGGCCAACGCGACCACGCCGAGGATTTGAAACAAGTGACGCATGATTATCTAGTACTATGACAACGAAATTTCGATACATGTTTGGTAGGGCGCGTCACTCCGTGCGCGCCGGGGCTGGTTCCACAAAAAAGCGGCGCGCACGGAGTGACGCGCCCTACCAGGTCGCTGAATTTATTTGTCACTGTAATAGCGGAAGGT
>CAYHFK010000200.1:2427-9148 GCA_964355895.1 uncultured Bifidobacterium sp.
AGTGACGCGCCCTACCAGGTCGCTGAATTTATTTGTCACTGTAATAGCGGAAGGTTACTTGGTCGCCAGTTCGAGCGCCATTTTGCGAATGAACTCATCAAAATAATCCGGTACGTTCGGTCCAAAGAACGACATGGTCCGCGGCTCGTAACCGTCGAGGTGATAGTACCGCGGGGAAATAACGTAACCGATGTAGTCGCCGTTGAAGCTGGTGACGACCGCGTGGCCGCCCCGCACCTGCAAAAAATCTTTGATGCCCAGCGCCAGTTCGCCGCTGAAGTCGCAGGGAGTGGAAATCCAAATAGCGTCTTCGAGCCGGAACGCCTGGATGAAGGTTTGCGTTTTCACCGGCATCAGCCGTTGGGCGAGCCACGGGCGGAGGCGGAGGCCGTCGCTGACGCGCACATTGAGCGGCGGCATGGATAGATCCAAGCCCAACATCCCGAACGTGATCGCGTTCGTCAGCGGAGTTTTTGGCAGTTCTATGAGCAAGGTCTGCGCAAGGCCCTGGCCCATCCGCTCCGCGCCAGCAAAGCCATTCCCTCCCGATACGGGGCCATGGCTGCCGCAGCCGCCGGTCAGGAAGACGGCCGGGCCGCCGGTGGCCTGCTCGACCGCCCGTTGCCAGCAGCCCGGGTAATCCGCGCTGAATTCCATCATGTCGCCCGAGAGGACGGTGGCATGGGCGGCAAAACTTCCCAGTACGGCGAGTTTTCCGTTGTTCTGCTTCAACAGGACGTAGCTGAACTCCGAATCCACCTTGCCCAGTTCACCCACCAAACGGTTGCGCACAAACTCCGGCGCGGCGAATCGGCCGGCGCCAAACGTGGCGGGTTTGAGATCGGCGATGGCGTCGCGAACGGCGGTGACAATGCGGTCGGCAAACCAGACGCGCGCGCCGGGTTGAAAGCCACCGGCAAACGCTTCGGCGACCAGGCCTTCGCCCCACCCACCGAGACTGCAATGCGTGTGCGTGGCGCTGAGATAAATCTGCTCGCGCGACAACTTCAACTCCGATTCGATGCGTTGCATGGCAGCTTCGGTCACTTCGCGCGGAATAATCAATGCATCCGCGCCGAGCATGACCCCCAGACGGTTTCCCACGCGCAGGGCCACCGCTTTGACGTAGAGATCATCGTGGACGCCCGTGGCGGGTTTGCCACGGCGGTTGCCGTAACCGGCGAGCGGCAGCGAGCGGAACTGTCCTTTGACAGGATCGTCCGACGGCGCATTGACCGTGGGCGTCAGCAGCGCGCGACCGAAGCCTGCCGAGAACTCGCCGTGGACAACGGTGTTGGTGACCAGGCTGGCGCGCAATCGGGCCGTCGTCTCGACGTAGTACGGTGACCGCAGGTAAGGGCGGTAATCAACGCCGTCGAGACACAGAATCAGCGCCAGGACAATGAGCACCGCCAGCCCCAGCGAGAGGCGGAGGAGAATCCGCAGGATTTTTTTCACCGCGCGAGCGTATGCGGGTCCAGCTAATTTCAAAGTGCAAAGTGTCGGCGAGCTAGTGAGCCTTTCTCCCGCAAGGTAGGGCGCGTCACTCCGTGCGCGCCGTACCCCGCCTGACGCGATTGGCGCATGGTTTTCAGCAAAGCTTCACCTGAGCACGCTCGCGGCGGGCACAGGAGTGCCCGCCCTACCAGCACAGGGCGTAATTCACATGGGTTGGTAGGGCGCGTCAGTCCTCTGCGCGCCGTTTCCCATTTCCAAACGACGGCACGCACGGAGTGACGCGCCCTACCCAAGCTGCGGCGGCGGGCGGTCGTTTGGGTGATAAACCCACACCCAATCTTCCGCTCGCTCGCACAGGCCTTTGCGGACGGGATTCATGAGGATGTAGCTCGTCTTTTCCCGCAACTCCTGATCGTTGCGCAACCGATGATCGAAAAAGTCGCGCTGCCAGTTCACGTCCAGTTGACCGGCGACAAACTTCTTCCAATTCTTCACCACGGTCCTCATTCCCGGTTCTGGCGGAAAGGCCAGGATGGCGTGCAGATGATCCGGCATCAGCAACGCGAGCCGACAATGCCAGACGAGTTTGTTGTGATTGTACGCCAGGGCCGCGATAACGGCCTCGCCGGTGTCGGCGCGGCAGAGTTGATTCTTTCCTTGGGGCACGCATTTGATGGTAATGAAGAACCAACTGCCGTCCGGCACCCATTGCGGCACCGCGTGCGGCAGTTTTTTGCGGACGGGCAAATCCATGACTTGTTGGTAGCAAACGAAGCAATAGAAGCAAAGCCAGAAGGTGGGGCGCGTCACTCCGGGCGCGCCGTCGGGGTGAATCAGGGCGCGCCCGTTTGCAACCGGCGGCTCGCAGCGGACTGCGAGCCCTACCTTGCCTGCATGTGCGGATGGATTCTGCCGGGACGTTTGCTTCACCACGCTCGCGGCGGGCACAGGAGTGTCCACTCTACGTGACGTGCGGTGGTAGGGCGCGTCAGTCCGCTGCGCGTCGGGCTTCGACCACACAAAGCGGCGCGCACGGAGTGACGCGCCCTACCATCATGCCCTCCGTCGCGGTGAAAATTATTTTCCCAGACAAAACTGGCGGAAGATGGCGTCCAGCAAATCTTCCGTGGAGGTCTTGCCTACGATTTCGCCCACCGCATTGGCCCCGAGGCGCAGGTCGAGCGCGACGAATTCGAGCGACGCATCGGCGCGCAGGCTTTCCAGCGCGAGGGACGTGCTTTCGCGGGCGCGGCGCAGGGCGTCCTGATGGCGCGAGTTGATCGTCACCTGTGCCATTTCGTTCGTGATCGCTCCGGACCAGACAAGCGATTTGATGGCGTCCTTGAGTGCTTCGATGCCGTGGCCCGTGGTGCAGGAGACATCCACCACCGCCGAATTGGTAGGGCGCGACACTCCGTGCGCGCCGTGGTTTGCTGTCGGTGTAGTTGCGTTCGGCGGACAGAGAACTGCCCGCCCTACCTCGGGTTCACGGGGCAACTGTAATCGAACGGGCAGGTCGGCTTTGTTGCGCACCAGAATCCGCTTCTTGCCGGCGAACTCGGCGAGGAAAGTTTCGTCCTCGGGCGTGAGCGGTTCGGAAGCATCAAGGACATGCAGGATAAATTCCGCGCGGGCGAGCGATTCGCGACTGCGGCGGATGCCTTCGCTCTCGATCTCGTTCTGGGCCTCGCGCAGACCGGCGGTGTCAATGAACACCACGGGGATGCCGCGCACGTTGGCGGTTTCCTCGATGGTGTCGCGCGTTGTGCCGGCGATGTGCGAGACGATGGCGCGGTCGTGGCCGAGGAGTTGATTGAGGAGGCTGGACTTGCCGGCGTTGGGGCGGCCCACGATGGCGGCGCGGATGCCGCGTCGCAAAATCTGACCTTCATTCGCCGTGCGGAGCAGTTCGTCCATGAAAGCGAGGCCGCTTTCCAGTTGGCGTTCCAACTGGGTGCGGGTGTTGGGCGCGATGTCTTCCTCGGGAAAATCCAGATGCGCCTCAATGTGCGCGAGCGTGTGCATCAGGTCGTCGCGCAGTTGATTGATGCGGGCCGAAAGCTTGCCGGCGAGTTGTTCATTGGCCGCGCGCAAGGCGAGGTCCGTCCGCGAATGAATCAAGTCCGCCACGGCTTCGGCTTGCGTGAGGTCGAGGCGGCCATTGAGGAAGGCGCGTTGGGTGAACTCACCGGGCAAGGCGAGGCGCGCGCCGTTTTCCAGCACGGTGTCGAGGACGGTTTTGGTGGCGAGAATGCCGCCATGACAGGTGATTTCCACCACGTCTTCGCGGGTGTAGGTGCGCGGAGCGCGCATCACGGCGCAGAGGACTTCGTCCACCGTTTGGCCGGCGCGGACGACTTTGCCGTAATGAATCGTGTGACTGGTCGCCGCGCTGGGTTTGGCGGAATTCTTTCCAACGGGAACAAATGTCTTGTCCGCCACCGTGAGCGCCTGCGCGCCGGAAATACGGATGACCGCCAGCCCGCCCTCGCCGAGCGGCGTGGCGATCGCGGCAATGGTGTCGTCGAACATGCGGTGAGGTTACAGGTTGAAAGTTGCGGGTGGCAAGCGGGCGGGTAGACGTGGGTCGTTCGGAACAAAATCGCCGCCCCCCTCAGCGTAGGCAGCCACCTTTCTGGATTTCCGGGTAACGACCTTCCAACCACTGGCGTGCCTTCTCGTAACTTTTCTTCTGCAAATAGTGCAGCAGGTCGGGGGCGGTGCTTCGCGGCAACTGGTCGGCGAGTTCCTCAATTTGATGAAAAAGCGGGAGCAGATTCGGTTTCGGATTGGCCGTCGGCATGGTTTTCACCGTGGCTTCGAGTTCGATCAGGCGTTTGAGAATGTCATGTTCCAGCGCAGTCATTGGGATTGAATAACCGTTCGGCGTGAGTTTTTCCATCCCGGAATAGTGCGAGTGGTCGGCGTCATCACCAACCAAAGCTACACCGACTCGGCTTACGGCTTGATCATCGGCCAGTCCGCCGCGAGGAGGAGCTTGTAGCCGCCGATGAGCGAGGAAACATTCTGGTACCCCATCTTTCGCGCGGCGTCGCAGGTGAGCGCCGAGCGAAAGCCGCCACCGCAATACATGATGAGCTCGGTGCTTTTGGCCGGATAAAGCTTTTCAAGGTCGCGTTCGAGAATTCCTTTGCCGAGATGGACCGCTTCCGCGGCGTGGCCCGCGTTCCACTCGTGGTCCTCGCGCACGTCCAGCAACACCGCCTTTGGGTTCACCGCGAGCCGGGCGCGGGCTTCGGCCACGCTGACTTCGGTGATGCGGCGCTTCGCGTCATTGACCAGGGCGAGGAATCCAGATGAGTGATCCATGCGGTCAAGTTAAGCGGGGCAGGGGAGCGGTCAAACAAATTTCCAACGACGGCCGGCGGGGTGGGCCGTTCGCACTGGAATCCATGAGTGTGGCACTTTGCGACGGTTTGCACTTTTCCCATGCCGATTATGCCTTAATCTAGTCCCATGAAGTTGACAGAGCAGATGACGCAATTGGCCAAACAGGCCAAAGCCGCGTCACGCGAACTCGCCCGACTCACGACGGCAGAGAAGAACACCTGCCTGCTCGCGATGGCCGATGCGCTCGAAAAAAACTCCGCCGCCATCAAGGACGCGAATGCTCTCGACATGCAAGTCGGTGGCAAGCTGGGGCTTTCATCCGCCATGCTCGACCGGCTTCACCTGGACGACAAACGCATCGCCGCCATGGCGAAAGGCTTGCGCGACGTTGCGGCGTTGCCTGATCCGGTGGGAAGAATTCTCGACGAGCGGACGCGACCCAACGGGTTGCAGTTGCGGAAAATTTCCACGCCCATCGGGGTAATTGTCATCATCTACGAATCGCGCCCGAATGTGACGGCGGATGCGGCGAGCCTGTGTTTCAAGTCCGGCAATGCCACGATTCTGCGCGGCGGCAAGGAGGCGTTGAACTCCAACCAAATCATCGCCCAGACCATGATCGAAGCCGGCCAGCGCACGCTTGCGCAATTTCCGGAGCACGCGATTCAAGTCGTGCCCACCCCGGATCGTGAAGCTGTCCCGGCCTTGCTCTCCCTCACCCAATACGTGGATTTGTGCATGCCGCGCGGTGGCGAGAGTTTGATCCGCGCCGTGACCGATTGCAGCAAGGTGCCGGTCATTAAACACTACAAGGGCGTTTGCCACGTCTTCGTGGACGCGGATGCCGATTTGAAAATGGCTGAGGAGATTGCCTTCAACGCCAAGTGCCAGCGGCCCGCCGTGTGCAACGCGATGGAAACGTTGCTCGTGGACCGGGTCGTCGCGGCCAAGTTTCTTCCGCAGATTGCGCAGAAGTTCGCAGAGAAGAAGGTGGAGTTGCGCTGTGATTCCGCCAGCCTTGCCGCGCTTTCCCAACTGGAAACTGAAAACTGGAAACTGAAAACTGCTTCCGAGCAAGACTGGTTCACGGAATACAACGATTACATCCTGAACGTGCGCGTGGTGGACGGTGTGCAGGCCGCGATTGACCACATCAATTACTACGGCTCGGCCCACTCGGACAGCATCGTGACGCGCAACGAAGCGCGGGCGAAGCAATTCCTGGCCGAAGTGGATTCCGCCACGGTATATTGGAATGCCTCGACGCGTTTCACCGACGGCGGCGAGTTCGGCATGGGCGCGGAAATTGGCATCAGCACCGACAAGATCGGCGCGCGCGGCCCGATGGGTTTGGAGGAATTGACCAGCTACAAGTGGCTCGGCATTGGAAATGGACAAATCAGGACTTAACTGTCGGCAAGCTACATTTCAAAAAATGCGCCTCTGTTGTTTTGCGGCAGATTTCGGGAATCAATCAAAACATCAACAATGTCTCTGTCTTTGGGATGAAGCTTTCGATGACATTCAGCACACACAGCTAATAAATCAATCAGCAGATCGTTTCCTCCCCAGCGTTCGTAATTCATGTGATGCACTTGAGTATCGCAGGACAGGATGTGGCACATCAAAACCCCGCTTGCCAGTCCAGCACGAGAGCGTTAATTTCATTCCATGAGTGCGGTCGAAATCCTTGCCGAATTGCCCAAGCTGACGGACGACGAGCGCGCCACCATCCGCCGTCGCCTGCGTGAACTGGACGAGCGGGACGAGGCACAATTCCTCCACGAGTCCGCCGACGCGATGTTCCGCGACATGGACAAACAAGAAGCCGAAAATGCCCCCCGCAAAGCCCGGTGACATCTGGATTGTGGACTTGGGCCTGGCGGCGAAAGTGCGTCCGTGTCTCATCCTC
>CAYHFK010000201.1:0-9144 GCA_964355895.1 uncultured Bifidobacterium sp.
CCGATCTTGCGCGACGCATAGCCCAGTTCCTTGAGCCAGTCGCCGTACGCCATGACCCAATGTGAATCCCGCGCCTCGGACAGCAGTTTCCGCCATGCGCCCTGCACCTCGACGTCCTGCTGCGAGCGGCAGATGTCGTAAAACGGATTGCCCTTCACCGTGCCCTTGAAGCCCAACCAACGCATGGTGCTGTATTCCGGATTGATGAAGGTCACCTCCTGGCCGAGCGGCATGTCCACCTTGGTCGCCGCGCCGTAATCCGATTCGTAATGCGTCACGAGCTGCACCGGCTCGTAGGTACGACCGTCAAGCCGGCGTGGCGACGTGCAATGGGCGCAGGTGACCATGCCCTGGTGCGGGAACGTCGAGTTGTGGAGAAACACCGGCCGGTTCACGACCTGCCGCAACAGCAGTCCGGCAGGGATGATCACGAAATCCGACTCGCAGAACGCGATCAAACCTTCGTCGTTGAGGAGCGAGAGCGTCAGGCAGGCGGTCGTTTGCGCCATCGGCAGAATTGTTCCCATGCACGACTTGATCGTGAACGCCGTCGCGTCTTGCTCCTGCATGATCTCCTTGAACAACCGGTAAAGCACGAACGCGTTCACTACAAACTTCCGCTCTGTCTTCAGGCGGGTGTGCGGCAGGGCCAGGTAACGTCGCACCTCCTGCTCGGCGGCGGCCATCACTTTGGCGTCCGCCAGCGCGCGCTGCACGCGTGGACCGAAGTCATCGTAACTGACGTCAATGATCTTCATCCCGAACCGCTCCTGACATTTCTGCGGCGCATCGGGCGCGTATTTGCCCCACGGCCCGCCCAAGGCCACGATGCGCGTCCCCAGTAAGTTTTTCACCGCCTGCAAGGCCCGGAGTTTCCAAAGCACCTCGGCGTAATCGTCCACGACCACGTCGTCAACATGGGTGCGCGGTTGGGATTGCTTTTGGTCGCTTGGGCCGTCCGTCGAATCTGTTCGCAGATATTTTGTGCTCAGGGCCTCATACCAATAGTAGGTCGGCCCGGAACTCTTGCGCACGAAAACCAGCGCGTCCGGCTTCAACTCCAGGCACGCTCGCAGCAGATTGCCGCCACCGGTGCAGGCATAAACCAACGTCACATCCCAGTCCGTGTCGGCCAGCTTCCGGGCCGCATCGGCGGTTGTGACTTTGGCCAGCGGCAAAATCTCCAGGCCGAACTCGGCCTGCTTCGCCAACGGCTTCAACTCCGCGTCAATGCGGGCGGTCTCCTCCGTCACGGCCTGCTCCGTTTGCACGCCGCCCCACGATTTCCAGGAGGCCGCCTCCTTCGGCGTCGGCAGGCTGTACATGAAAACCGGCTGAACCCTCAACTTTTTGCCCGGCGAAAAAAACGGTCGGTTCGGATTCCAACCCTCGATTGCTTCTGACGCCGCGAACGCCGCAGGCAATCCCATGCAACCGCCGCCGATCGCACACGAGGCTAACCAGACAAACTGCCGACGACTGAGGTTTTGTGTGTTCATATTCCAATCCTTGGTTGAAGTCCACCGGAAGAAAATGCGCCGCCGTTACGCTCTTGCAGCGCTCCATGAAGTCCCGCCCCACCTGGGCAAGGCTTCGATGAGGAAGCAGCACCCATGGCGAAACATTGCGCCGAGTCTCGCTGGTTGTCTATACGGTATTTTGTCGGCAACAGCGAAGCGCTTGAGCCGCACGGGCAGCTACGCGGCTGGCTTGGGTCGCGCCGCGGCTCGCAGATCGTTATTTCCATGGCGGCGGATTTCTGGCTGAATCCGGTCCATGCAATCTGTGAACAAAACCAAAGTCGCCCTGCTCGGCTCGGGATTCATTGCCGACATCCATCTGGAGTCCTATCACCGCTTCGTGCCGGACGCGGAGATCGTCGCGGTTTACACGCGCAATCCGGAGAAGGCGGAAGCCTTCGCCCGCAAGCATAAGATCGTGCGGTGGTTCACCGACCTCGAACAAACCATCACGGAGTCGGGTTGCGACGTCGTGGATGTCTGCCTTCCAAATTTCCTCCATCACCGCGCCGTGCTGGCCGCGGCCAAGGCGGGAAAACACGTCATTATCGAGAAGCCGCTGAGCGTCACCTTGGAAGAGGCTGACGAAATGATCGCCGCGTGCAAGGCCGCCAACCGAAAATTGATGTATGCCGAGGAACTTTGCTTCGCGCCGAAGTACGAGCGCGTGCGGTTGCTGGCCAACGAAGGCGCGTTCGGCAAAATTTACATGCTCAAGCAGGCTGAGAAACACAGCGGCCCGCACACGGACTGGTTCTACGACGTCAACCAGTCCGGCGGCGGCGTCATCATGGACATGGGCTGCCACGGGCTGGCGTGGTTTCGCTGGATGCTCGGCGGGAAACCGCGCGCCCTTAGCGTGTTGGCGCACCTGCAAACCGGCTTGATTCACAAGGGCCGCACGCGCGGCGAGGAGAACTCGGTCGTGATCGTCGAGTTCGAAGGCGGCGCGATCGGCATCGCGGAAAACAGTTGGGCCAAGCACGGCGGCATGGAAGACAGCGCGGAAGTTTATGGCACCGGCGGCGTTTGTTACGCGGACCTTTTCCAAGGCAACTCCGCCCTCACTTACAGCGAGCAGGGTTACGGCTACGCAATGGAGAAAGCCGGCTCGACGAAAGGCTGGACGTTCACCGGCTTCGAGGAGGCGTTCAACCAGGGCTATCCGCAGGAGTTGAAACATTTCATCGAATGTGTGCGCGAGGACAAGCAACCGGTGGTCACGGGCGAAGACGGGCGCGCGGTGCTTGAACTGATCTACGCCGCCTATCGCTCGGCCGGCACCGGGCAAAAAGTCATGTTGCCGTTCCACGCGAAGGTCGCGAAACCGATTGATCTCTGGCTCGGGTGAACTATTGACTGGAGTGCTGCCACACTGCATCACTCCCGTTTCTGTTCCCATGAATATCAAGAAATTCGATTCTGAAATCGCCTGGGCGAACCACATCGCCAGCCGGTGGCGCGACCGCCTCCGCACCAACCCCCGCCTTCGCCTCTGCCTGCCGGCGGGCCATACTCCGGTGCGCGTTTTCGACGCGATGGCCAAATACGTCGCGCACGGCCAAGTATCGTTTCGCGAGGCCGAAGTGTTCACGCTGGATGAATTCGGCGGGCTGCTACCGGGTGATTCCGGGCTTTGTGTCCAACAGCTTCGTCGTTGCCTGATCAATCATATTGATCTGCCCCCGGAACGATTTCACTTCCTCCACGCCGGGGCGGAGAACTTGAAGGCGGAATGCCTCCGCTACGACCAGGCGATTGGGCGAGGCTTTGACCTGACCCTGCTCGGCGTGGGTCTGAACGGTCACCTGGGCATGAACGAACCGGGCACGCCCGCCGCCGCGACCACACACTGCGTGGTGTTGCACCCCACCACCGTCGAAGCATCGCGGCGGTACCTGACCCACGCGCAGACGCCAACGTGGGGCGTGACCGTGGGCTTGAAACATCTGCTCGAATCCAAAGAGGTCTGGCTGCTGGCCTGCGGGGCGAGCAAGGCGGAAATCATCCATCGCACCCTCAAGGGCGAAATTACACCGGACGTTCCGGCTTCCTTGCTGCGACCGCATCCGAACAGCGTTCTGTTCATGGACGCGGCGGCGGCGGGATTGCCAACCGAAATAGTCTGATTCGTAAAGCGGGAATTGGTACAGCCGCAATCAAACTGTCACGCCGGCTGACGAAACGCAGAGAGCGCAAAAGTCCTCGCAAGGGCTGCCGAGAAAATCCACCTTTGGATTACTCGTCGCCAACTGCTGCTTCCTCTGCGCTAACCGGCCAAGAGATTTCGGGCTTTTTCTTATCGCGCCTGCAAGGATTACTTGCCGTTACCGTCGGTCATATCCCAAGCCGAATGGTTTATCGCATCGAGAAATTATGGGCTGGCAGCCGGCCTGATGTGGCCGCGGCGCACGCGGCGAATGTTTGGCTGGGGCATGGATCCGCCATCATTTCATGTAGCAGCCCCATCATCTTGACTACGAGAAGTATGAATCTCCTTGTCTTTATCTTTCGGTAAGTAACGCTTTATCAACACAGCGAGAAGACTAATGTCTGCGGGAGAGACTCCAGAAATCCTTCCAGCTTGCCCCAAAGAGATGGGGCGAATTGTCGCAAGTTTCCCTTGTGCTTCGGTGCTTAAACCCAAAATCTTATTGTAATCGAATCCGATTGGTATCTTCTTGTTTTCAGATGCTTTATACTGTTCTACATCTTTGCTTTGTCGCGCGATATACCCAGCATATTTTATCTCGATTTCGACTGCCTCCCTAACATCGAATGGAAGGGAGGTATCTTTGCCAGCTAGGGTTTCATAAGTAATCTCTGTCTTTTTTAACAGGTGGGCCATCGTCTCAGATCCCACTCTGGTCTTATTCAACCGTGAGATTTCATTGGTGATAGAATCACACTTCTTAAGATGCAATTGATAGTTGTCGTTTGAGAGCAAGCCGATCTCGTGCCCAATCCTTGAAAGCCGTCTGTCTGCGTTATCCTGACGGAGGAGCAGTCGGTATTCAGCGCGTGAGGTGAACATCCGATAAGGCTCCAAGGTTCCAAAATTGACAAGATCATCAATCAACACCCCGATGTAAGCCTGATCTCTCGACAATACGAGAGGTTGTCGTCCATCGCATCTGAGGGCTGCGTTAATGCCTGCCATGATACCTTGAGCTGCAGCTTCCTCATAGCCAGATGTTCCATTTATTTGACCCGCGAGATAAAGATTCTCGCACAGCTTGGTTTCAAGGGTTGGCAGGAGTTGGGTTGGAGGAGCAAAATCATATTCCACCGCGTATGCAGGTCGGATGATTTCAGCGTTTTCGCAACCGATGACAGATCTTACTAGTTCTATCTGGACTGCAAATGGAAGACTGGTTGAAAGGCCGTTAATATAGATTTCATCGGTCGCGATTCCTTCTGGCTCTAAGAAAACTTGATGAGTCTCCCGATCTTTGAATCTCATTATTTTATCCTCGATTGAAGGACAATATCGCGGCCCAACCCCGACGATTTCACCGGAATAGATAGGCGACAAGTGAATGTTGTCTTTGATTATTCTCTGCGTCTTTGTCGTGGTTCTTGTGATAAAGCAGCTTTTTTGACCACCACCTGCTTCCAGGATTGATCCGCAAGGGAACTCGCTAGATCGGATTTCAATTTTTCGCGACTTTGATGTTTGTTCCATGTGGAACGAATCATGGGGCCAGAAACTGAAAAATGGGATCAGATCGTCCCCACTTTGTTCTTCAAGATTTGAAAAATCTATTGTCCTACCTGACAAGCGAGGTGGCGTTCCAGTTTTTAGCCGCATGAGCTCAATTCCAATTTCTCGAAGTGATGCAGATATTCCGACCGCCGCTTGTTCTCCTGATCTGCCGCCTTGCTCCTTCTCGTTTCCGATATGCATCAATCCATGTAGAAAAGTTCCCGTGGTTATGATTACCGTTTTACTCATGTAGCAAACGCCAATCGAAGTCTTAACCCCACTCACGCACGACTTATCGAAAAGTATCTTGGTGGTGTGCCCTTGTTTCACATCGAGGTTAGGTTGTTTCTCACAAATCCACTTCATTCGTAATTGATATGCCTTCTTGTCGCATTGAGCTCTCGGAGACCATACGGCAGGACCCTTCTTTGTATTAAGCATCCTAAACTGGAGTCCGGTTAGGTCCGCATTACGCCCCATCTCCCCACCGAGTGCGTCAATTTCTCTCACCAAGTGCCCCTTAGCGGTCCCGCCAATCGCTGGGTTACATGACATTTGACCTATCGTATCGGCGTTTGTTGTGAGTAACAAGACCGCGCAGCCCATGCGAGAAGCGGCTAGTGCCGCCTCGACACCTGCGTGACCCGCCCCAACCACCGTCACATCGTATTGTTTAGGATAAGTGAACATTAATTTGTAAACTGTAGATTAAGCATCATATTAGAAATACGGCTTAATATCTTTTTAGGACAACCCTCATTTCTCCTGTTTGCTAAATTGCATTCCAAAAACTTGTGTAGATGATCTTCATGACTCGCTCGCTTGTGTTGGCCAATTTTGATTACATACTATTTTCACCTAACAGCAGTACCAATTGTTCTACTGCGCATTACATTACTAAATTATCCTACGGTCATCACCGAAATGTTCTGCCGATCTGCTAACACCGCGCATGATTCCTTTTCGAGCAACAGGGTCTTTCCCGATTCCAGCGCCAGCACGGCCACACCGAAATGGGCGCACGTCTCCAACGTCTTCGGGCCAAGACACGGGACATCAAAGCGCATGTCGTGATTTAGCTTCGCCACCTTCACCGCCACCGCGCCGCCGTCTTTCCCGGCGAGTTCGCCACCACGCGCAAGACACTTGTCCGTACCTTCAAAGCCTTCCACTGCCAGCACTGTACCTTTCTTAACCACAACGAGTTGACCTATATCGAGTCGTGAAACTTGTTTCGCGATGCGGAAGCCAAACTCAGCATCTTCGCGCTGGGCGGTGGATAATTTTCGCCCGAGATGAAACCCCGTGCCCGGCATTAGCGGTTGCAACCACGGCGTCGCCTCAATTAATTCGACCCCGTCTTTCTTTAGCTCATTGGCAATCGCGCCGAAGATCGTGTGCGCGTTCCGCTCCTTCAGTTTGAACAATACTGCCATTCCACGGAAGTCAGGGCGGACATTGTAGAGATTCTTCGGCGCGATCTGGCCGAGCATGACGCATTGCTGCACCCCCCGATCAGTGAACGCGGAAATCATTTTGGCGAGCTGGCCAACCTTGACCCAGACGACTTCGTCCACGAGCGCAGTGATGGCCGAGTCCGTTTCACCCTCGAACGCGACGGCCACAATGCGCTTCACTCCCGCCGCGCGAGCCTGGCGGGCGAAGAGGAGCGGGAGCGAACGATTACCGGCGATGATGCCAATGGATTCCACGTTTGAACTCACGGCGCAAACGGTAACCAGTTTTGTGAGTGAAGCAAATCCAAGGTTCCGCCTACGGGGTTTGCGCAGCGGCCCGGCGAGCATTCAAGCTGTTCGGTTCATCCAATCTGAATACCAGAGTCCGCAGCCTAAAATATCGCCTCAAGCGCCAGCTACATTCATCAAGGCCACCAAGCTTTTTTATTGAAAATGCCAAAACCTGATTCGCTTCTGTCGCTGGATGATCCGGGAGGCGATCAGGGTGACCGCAGCCAGCGCAGCAGATCGGCCATGTCCTGCGGTTTTAACGCGGATTCAAACCCGGTGGGCATGAGCGATTGTTTCAGCGGCGACATCGCGGCGATGTCGCCGCGCAACACCGCGTGTTCGATTCCACCGGCCAGACGCAGGACGAGGTTGTTCGCGGTCTCGGCGGAAATGATTCCGTCCAGCACGTCGCCCGACTTGAGCGTGATCGTCCACGCGCGGTAGCGGGCCTCGACGGCCTGGCTGGGATCGAGAATGGCGGTGATCAGCCAATCCACCGGCTTGGCGCCGACCATTCCCAGATCGGCTCCGACCTCATTACCTTCACCGCGCAACCGATGACACGGAACGCACAGCGTCTGGAATTGGTTTTGGCCGCGCAGCGCGTCTCCCGTCAGCTTCTCGACGCCCGCGTAACCGGCAATAACCTGCGCACGGTCGGAGGACGAGGGCGTCAACGCGATGCTGGTGGCCGCGGGTTTTGGGATCGGAGCGTCTGCCTTCAACTGTGTGAATAGAGCGCTCTCGGGTCGCAGCGAAGACATGATGGCGATGCGCAGCAATTCATCCGCGTCGTCCCGCGCGGCGAGTTGGCGGAGCATCGGCTCGATTTTTTCGGGCGGCCATGCTCCAAGTGAAAAGGCCGCCTGCAAACGGACGGCGGCATCGCTTTCCATCGCCAAGGCCGCGACGGCGGTGAACACCGCATCATTCTTACCGGCTAGCACTTCGCTTTGCCTGAGGGCTTCGCAACGGACTGCAGGATGCGGATCGGCGAGGGCGGCAATCACGCTTTCCGAAGTCAGCGTACCGAGCACGCCGAGGGTGGCGAGGGCTTGCAAACGAATCTGCGGCGCGTGCGTCAAGGTCAGCAATTGGTTGAGCGATTCGCTCGCTGAAGGATCGGCCCGCTCGAACAGCAAACGCTGCGCGGTATCGCGCTGCCAACCATTCACGCTGTCCATGGCCGCGACGAGGTCACGGGTGTTTTTTGCGGCCAGATTCGGGATGGGCCGCCGCGCCTTGCCTTCGGGCACCACGCGGTAAATGCGCCCCTTGTCCGCGCCCGCCCGCAGATCGAGCCGCGCCTGCATCTCGGGCGAAATCCACTCGGGATGTTCGAGAACGAAGCGATACATGTCGGCGACGTAGAGTGCGCCGTCCGGCCCGGTCTTGGTCGTGATCGGGCGAAACCAGTTGTCCGTGCTCGCGAGAAATTCGCTTTGTTCCTCGCCCGCCGCGCGATGGCTGGTGAAGCCGGCACCGTCCCGCACCAGCACTTCGCGGTGAACGACATTATGCACCGGCTCGCTGGCGAAGACGCTGGTCGCAAACTCCGGCCCGAACAAATCGTCACGATACGGACACGGGCTGCACCCGCTCGTGACGTGATTGAGCGACCACGGCTGGTTGGGCCGCACCATTGCCGCACTGGCGGGAAAGACGCGGGTGGAATTTTCGTAGTTGGCCAGCACATGCAGCACGCGCTTCACGGCGAGCCGGGGATTCCGGCGTAGATAATGTTCGGGCAGCGTGACGTGCCAGAGCCAGGTGGGGTTGTTGTTGCCGAACCAGTTTCCCCAGTCGTCGCGCCGCCGACCGAATTGTGTCTGCGCGGACACCGTCTCGATCTCGCCGGTGTCCGGTCGGAAGCGGATGTCGCGCCCGCTGATGGAAATGACTTTGCCGGTCGCGAGTGATTTCACCGTACCGCCACTGTCGCCGTTTGCAGCGTAAATCCAGCCGTCGAGTCCCCACTCGAATCCGTTGAAGCGGTGCTGCTGATTCCCTGGCGTGAATCCAGTGAACAGCACCTTCCGCACGTCGGCCCGACCGTCGCCATCCGTATCCTCCGCGTAGATCAAGTCGGGGGCTGCGGCGATAAGCGCACCTTTGCGCCACGGCATCAGACTGGAAGGGAAGGCGATGTTTTCGAGAAATGGAATGGCCT
>CAYHFK010000202.1:0-4824 GCA_964355895.1 uncultured Bifidobacterium sp.
GAAGTTTGCCGCGAAAATGCAGCCCGGCAACCAGCGGGTTGGATGGGGTGTTGGACTCGGGCATGAAGAAAAAGTGTCAGGCAGCCGGGCGAGCAGCAAGCGCGGAGTGCGGTTGTAGCGTCGGGCGTCTCGCCGGACGTAGAGGGCGTGCGTCCCGCCGCCCGGAATGGGGATGCGAATGTTTGGAGGCTCAAGAAAGTTTCAAGCGCGCTGGGTTTGCGTGAGGTTTTTTCCGCCGGGCGGGACGCACCGGCTCTACGGCAGGCGGGGACGCCCGCCGCTACGAAACATTCGGACACGCATTTACTGCGTCGGCCTTGGATCGGTGAGGCGAGGCTGCTAACGTGCCACAGCTTCCCACAGCGGATTGAGGCTTGCGATTAAGCTCGCGCCACTCATTGTGATTTGGGTGAAGCGGCTTCCCGCTCCGCAGTCAAGCTGCTCTCACCCTTGTTCTTCAGTTCATGGCTGAGCTAGGGGGAGGACAGAGCGAAACCCGTAGTAGTCGTAGTTAAACCTAGGCAAGGCCCAGTCGCGGTTCGCCGTCCGGCAAAAGCTCGCGTCGGAGAACCAACTTCGTAGCCGCCGACGTGAGGAGAACCCAACGGCCATAGGCCGGGTCGCGCTGCCATGAACCGGAGCGCAGACTGGCAGTCTGCTGTGTCGCGGATTGGCAATCCGCAGGGGCCTGAGGGTGCGGTGCCGAGCCGACTACCAGTCGGCGACACAGCAGGTTGCCAACCTGCGCTACAAGTAGGCGGTTCATGGATAGGCGGATGGAGCCCGCGGCGCTAGCAGCCCGTCTCCCGTCGGCAAGTCGTGCGCGGTGTGAAATTCTCGGGTTACGGCTTCTTGTTCCGTGCCACCCGCTTGAGCAGCAAGCCAACCGTTTTTTTGATTTCCGGTTCCGCGCCAACTTCCAAATAGCTGGAACGCGCGCGCCACGTCGTGTAACCGCCGAGTTCAAATTGGTCCGGCGGCGGCAGGTAGCCGTTACAGCCGTTCGCCAGTTCCATGACCATCGTCAACGCAAACGGACTGGCCTGCTTGATCGCCAGCCCCGTGCTACCGTAGGTTTCACACGGCGTCGTGGCGATGGCGAAATCGCCGATGCGCAACGCCTGCAACTTGATCTCCTTCTTCGCCGGCCAGTCGGCCAGCTTGACGGTTTCGCGCGCGTAGTTTTCTTCCCAGGTGCGCGTCGGGCGGTCGCCCACATTCTTCGCCAGATAATCGCGGGCCATCGCCATATCTTCGCGCGAGGGTCGGCGCACCTTGAACGAACGCTTCTGTTCAGCCATCGCCAGCGGCACCCACTCCTGGTAACGCGTGTCCTTCAACGCCACGAGCGCCGCATCCGCCACGGCGCGCGCGACCATGAAGCGGTCGTTCTTCCAGTTGGGCTTGGTAAAATCAACGCAGTTGGCATCGCCGCTCGTGCCGTTGCTCATGAGCGCGACAAACGGTTTGCCCTCCTCGACGCCGAGCTCCTTCGCCATCACCCGGCAGAACTCGCCGAAATAATCCGCCGACAATCCGGCCTCGGAAACGCCGGCATAATGCGTGGAATAATTTGCGAGCAAGCCCAGCGGTTTGCCGTCGGCGGTCTGGACCGAGAGCACGGTAACAGCGGTATCCACCGGCCCGGTCTGGCGAATTTTGTTCGTGTTCCCATAGCCAGGATTCATCATCGCGATATTCGTGGCCTGACCGGTGAAAGCAACCGGCGGATTTTCAGCCTTGCCAGGTTGCATGATCCAGCGCCGGCAATGCACGAATTGCGCACAGTCGCCCTTCCCCCAACCCACCCGGGCGGGCACACGATTGCGCCACGCTTCGATGATGGCCCCGGCAATGCGCGGAATCAGAAATTCCACGTAGCCCGGCTCGGCGTCGTTCCCGTGGCAACTGTAGGCCGCCGGTGCCGTGTGCGTATGCGTGGAGGCAATCAGCATGCGCTCGACCGGAATCCCGGTGACGCGCTGCGCTGCCGCCTTCGCCGCGTCCATCGTCTCGCGGTCCACCATGCAACTATCCACCACCGCAATCGCGATTTGCGTCCGCCCGTCGTCCAGCACCAGCGCCCGAACGTTGAGTGGATCAAGGACTTTGTTCGCAACCGTGAGCGTGAGATTGCCGGCCGTGCGGATCGGAAAGTTCGTCGGCGTGATGTCCACCATCGCCGCGCCGGCGCGAAAGACGGCGGGGGCGGCGTGGCAGAGTGGTGAACCAATGACCATCGCGAAAAGAATAGAAAGGCTCAGAACGAATTCCAAGTGCCACAGACTCCTCCTCGTCCTCGTTCTCGGCCTAGATTGGGCTGAGGATTCCGACTCAAACGCAGAGGCGCAGAGGACGCAGCGAGGCGCGGAGAGGAAACCGCTAAAGCACACCAAAACGCGAACGCTGTTTGGCTGGCCCCACTCTGCGTTCCTCCGCGTTCCTCGCGTCTCTGCGTTAAAGTCAGCCGGTTCAACTGCGGCTTCACGGCCAGGACTTTTTTCGTCATTCGTCATTCGACATTCAAAATTCATTTCATTCTCCTTTCAAACACGCCAACAAATCGGCCAGCTCCTGCGGAGTCATCGCCGCTTCCAAGCCCTCCGGCATCAACGACAGTTGACTCACGGTCAACCGCGTAATACCGGAGCGCGGGATGGTTTCCTCAATCCCCTGCGCCTGACGCAACGTGACGCTGGCTGGGGATTCGCCAATGATCAGGCCGGTCAGTTCGCGGCCGTCCTTACATTCGATCGTGCAAGCGTTGAAGCCGGCGACAAACTCGTAGTTCGGATGGACGATGTGCAGGAGGATGCTCTCCTTCGGCTGATTACGGATGCCGAACAGGTCCGGGCCGACGTTGTGGCCTTCGCGGTCGAGCCGATGGCACGACGCGCAATGGGTCGCGAACGTCTTGTGTCCGTTGGCCGCATTGCCGGTGAGCGACAGAACGGTGCGCGCCTTTTCATAAGCCTTCATGCGATCCCCAGTTTCGGCGGCGGCGAAAAGTTGCTGGGCGCGTTCGCGGATCGCGGCGTCGCTGTGTTTGCGCAACGTCTCGCGCTGCGCGCGGCTGAGAACATTTTCGGGAAGCTGCTTCGCTTCGATGCCCGCCAGCAGCACCCGGACGTGGCGCGGTTGCGCGAGCAACGACGCGAGAACAACCCCGCGCGTGTTCGGTGGCAGCGCGTTCCAGCGCGCCGGCGCGAGGAGTTCTGTCGCCGCAGCGTCGCCCAGCAAACCGAGGAGCGAACGGACAGCCGCCAGTTGCAGTTCCGCGGGCTCCGTGGCGACCAGCACCGGCAGCAACGCGACGCTGGCCTGCGCGCTTTCCGCGTTCACCAGGAAGCCGATGCCTGCTTTGCGGGTTGCGATGGGTTCGGCGGGCGACGCGGCCAACCGCGCCGCCTCGGTCGTGAAACGCGGGCGCCATTCGACCGGCAATGCCACCGGTTTCCCGCGTGAGCGCAATGACTCCGTCACGCCGTCAAGCGCGGCAATGAGCCATGGCGCCGGCAGCGCATTCGTCGGAAAAAACAGTGGCAACGTGCCGGTCTCCGCGCCGAGAACGCGGCCGAGGTCGGCCCAAAACTCCACCGGGGCCGGATCGCTCGTCTGCTGCGCGAGGTGACGGGCGAGTTGGAGTGCATGCTGCTCGCCGGGCTTGAGTCCACTGAGAATCGCAGCGCGCATCCAGCGGTTGGTGCCATCGCTGATTGCGAGTCGAGCGAGAATCTCGGGCCAATTTTTGATGAGCGATTCCGGCGGTCCCTGGTTGAAGCCCAGCGCAAACCAGAACCGGGCGCGCGGATTGGGATCAGCGGCAAATACCGGGAACAATTCCTCGGAAAAACCAGTCACACCCCATTGTTGTTCCGTCAGGATGCGCCAAGCGTTCTCACGGAGAACCGGATCGGCCGCCAGCAACGACGCGCGCAATGCCGCGTTAAGCTGCGCGGGAGCGGAGTCCTCCTCCTTGATCTTGGTAGGGCTGACCTGCTGGTCGGCCCGGACGCGCGGCAGCGCGTCCCTACCATTCGCGGTTAGGATCGCCAGCGTGCGCAACGCGTACAGACGCCGCAGCGCATCGGCGGGTTTGGCGTCATCCGGCAAATCGCGCCAACCCTCTGCCAGCAAGACGTCGCTGCGGCGCTTGAGTTCAGCCGCGGAGGATTTGAAATGCCTGGCGAGCAACGGAAGCGCTTTTGGGTCGTGCCGCTCAACGAGCAACCGTTGGGCAGTCTCACGCCGCCATGAATTGGAATCGCCGAGGGCCTGGACCAGTTCCGTCGTGGAGGCGCGGGCGGGAAATCTGGGATTTTCAATTTGAGATTTGAGATTTCTCCCCGTGACCCGCCAGATGCGGCCCAGGTCACGCCCGCTGATGAAGTCGGTCCGCTTGCGCACTTCGACCGGAAGGTAGTCCGGATGTTCGATGGTCTTGCGATACATGTCGCAAACATAGAGCGCGCCGTCCGGGCCGGTCGCGAGAAACACCGGACGAAACCAGTTGTCGGGCGAGGCGAGAAATTCGCGCCCCTCGTTCGCCATGCGCGACGCAAAGGTCGGCCCGACCGGCGTGAGTTTGTCGCGATGCACAACGTTCGCCGTCGGATCGCACGCGAAGGCATCGCCGCGGTAGTCTTCCGGCAATGCGTCGCCGCGGTAGATGTGAACGGCGCAAGCGGCTGTGAAGGTCCCAACATGCGAGTCGGCGGTGGTGAGGTTGTCGCTGATCGGATACAGGCGCGCGGCGAAGTTCTGATTCGCGCCGCCGATGAGATCGGTGACCATCGCTTCCGGCACGTTCTGCACCGTCTCGGC
>CAYHFK010000202.1:4924-9035 GCA_964355895.1 uncultured Bifidobacterium sp.
CGCAACTGCGTCGTCGCGTTGGTGTCGAAGCCCGTCAGCAACACGCGGCGTTCGTCCGCCCGCCCGTCGCCATCTTTGTCCTTCAAAAAGAGCACGTCCGGCGCGCAAGTGACGATGAGTCCGCCGTTCCAGGGCGTGAGACCGTTCGGAAAGGTCAAGCCCTCGGCGAACACCGTCCGATGATCCATGCACCCATCGCCATCGGTGTCGTCCAGCCGGGCGATGACGCCGACGGGCGGCTGGCCGGGACCGGGGCCAGTGGGATAACCGCGGTTCTCGGCGACGAATAAATGGCCTTCCGCATCCCACGCCACCGCGCATGGTTGGAAGACGAGCGGTTCGGCGGCGACGAGTTCCACGCGCAGACCGGGATCATGTTGAAACGCTGCGAGTGCTTGCGCCGGAGTCGAGGGGCTTTCAAAGGCGCGACCGGACAGGGCAATCCCGGCAAGCGCCGCAATCGTGCTGAAGCGCCCGAGCCGGCCCATCGCGGCGAGCCAGCATGGTCGGCAGAGTTTTCGTTGCGAGAGGGCGGAGGCGATCGGTGTTTGCATTCGATTTCCGGAACGTGCGGAAACTAAACCGCCGATCAGGTGGCAGCCAGAATATTTTAGTCTGCGGATGCGAGAACTCTGGCAGGTTTATGAATTGCTACCAGAAGTGTGCGGGCTGACGCGGACACAAACTTGTGGCTTGGCTTAAAAACGAAAGGTGAAGCATGAATTTTCTGCGAGGTTAGATTGGCAGAGGCATGGTGGTAGAGGTGTCAACATCACGGACTCTTTCATGTCACGGCACCCACAACTCGGGGTGCGGCTGGTGGTCGGCGTTCCACATGGCGGCGGTTTTGCTGGGATCGAACAAAACCCAAGGATTCATATCCCCCACATGGCCATCACAAAAAAGCAGATTGTAAGTTTTCCCGTGCCGCGCGGGGTCAAAGAACAGGTTGTAGCCATTACCCGGCGATTTCCAGTTTAGCAGACCGCACTTCAGGTCATCGTAACCCCCCGGAATTATATTAACTTTCGCACTTACGAACCGGGATTCCCCGATAGCAAGCATCTCGCTTGGCACCTTGATCCGAGCTTCTTGAACTGGCGCAGGTGGCCCATACCTGTCCCATGGACTCAATCCTGCAGAAGGTACCGGCCCTAATCCCAAATCCGGATTAAAAGGCTTACCGAAATTAGGCGTCGAAGCTCCGTTTGCGTTATAGGCGTAGCTACCGTAAGGAGGCCCTGAGCCATCATAACTCCATTGAATTGCGCCTTTATATCCTGGACAGTGATACGACACATTCGTCCACATCAACGGGTAATAGGGGATTAGCTTCGCCCACCAGTAGCGCGTGTTGGCGGAACCAATCGCATCGACCAGCGAGGGATCCGGAGCAGGGCTGAAATAAAACGGATACTGGTTGGCGTGGTCATTCACATACGATTGCAGGGCGAGTCCCATCTGGCGCAGGTGATTCTTGCAGGTAACGGAGTGGGCGCGGGCCCTGGCAAGCGACAGCGCCGGCAATAGCAGGGCAGCCAGAATTCCGATGATGGCGATGACCACCAGTAGTTCAACCAAAGTAAATCCGTGTCGATTATAGCGGCGCATATTGATTGGACGGTTGCTTTGGGTAATCATCACGAGTGTCACAGCGCAGATTTGTATCTTTCGATGAGCAATAGAATCACCGCCAAAAGGCACTCGAAGACCAGGAAAACAACGCCCGACCAATGCAGCAGCGGAACTCCGAAAAAACCGACGACCCATAGCCCGATAAAGATCAGCGGAATCTTTGGGCCATCAACAAACCAGAGTTTGATAGCGACAACCCAAAAGGCACCCAAGGCTATCAATCCAAATGGCATAAATTCCTTACTCGCGTTAGGGAACGGAACCCATGCTGCCAAAATTGGCTCGAGAGCAGTTTTCGGTCTGTCACGGCTGGCATAATGGGGTTGTATGGCAGGCTTCCTTGCGTGTCAACAGGGGTTTATGGATTTTTCAATGATGAAGATGCAACGGGGGGACTCAAGCTTTTCGGAAGTTGGTGCCGAAGCCAAAGGCACAGCGGACGGTGGGGCGGCGTGTTGAATTGCCACCATTGGTGGACGCCGCACATCCCGAGTATGACGCGAACGTCCCCACCTAGTTGCTGGCGAGCGCTGTGTCGGTCGACCAGGCCGGGGCTGGGTCAATGTTCCCGCAAGCGGCTGACGGTGCTGTGGAGATAAGAGAGCCAGAGCAAGCTGAGAATGGCGATGATGATCGCCTGGCTCAGGGCGGGGATGCGGTAGGCAAAATAGGCGATGCCCCCACAGAGCAGTGTGGCTTTGGCGAAATCGTAAGCAGTCATGTACGATATTTCCACTGGTTTGGTGAATGTGCAAGTGGCGGAAACTCGGTGACGGGTCCAAACCCGTTAGTCTTTGAAAAAGGCGGCGGACGCATGGCGACTGGGTAGGGTCGGCGCGCTGCGCTGACCAGCGCCGCGTTCAGCGGTGCAACGGTCTTGGGAAGACGTAGGTGCATCTCAAAGCGGTTCCGGCCCTGCACGGGCCGGTGGTCGGCGCAGCGCGCCGCCCCTACCAACCGGACTGAAAACTTTTCACCCCTTGCCACCGCCCATGAACTGCGACAAAATCTACCCAGGCCAACGACGCCCAACAAAAACAGAATTCCAAACCTCTTCTGAACTGACGCCCGATGAAATTTCTATTCGTCCTTCCGCTGTTGGCGATCGCCCTCACCGCCCACGCCCAGGAACTGAAACCGCTCCGCGCCGGCATCATTGGGATCGATACCTCCCACGTCCTCGAGTTCGTCCGGACGTTGAACAATGGCACCAAGAATCCAGACGACAAGGCCAAGCTCGCCGGCGTGAAGGTGGTGGCCGCTTATCCGCAGGGCAGCAAGGACATCGAAAGCAGCACGAAGCGCGTGCCGGAATACACCGCGAAAGTGAAGGCGATGGGCGTGGAGATCGTGGATTCCATTGAGGAACTCCTGAAGCGGGTGGATGTCGTCTTCCTCGAATCCAACGATGGCCGGGTGCATTGGGAGCAGCTTCAACCCGTGCTCGCGGCGCGCAAGCCGGTGTTCATTGACAAGCCCATTGCCGGCAACCTCGCGGATTCCCTGCGCATTCTCGAAGCCGCGAAGAAAGCGAATGTGCCGCTCTTCTGTGCGTCCTCGCTGCGCTTTGGCAAGACCACGCAAGCCGTCCGCAACGGGGCCATCGGCCAGGTAAAGCGCGCCGAAACTTTCAGCCCGGCCGAGCTGGAGCCGCATCATGTGGACCTCTACTGGTATGGGGTGCATGGCTGCGAGTCGTTGTTCACCGTGCTGGGCACCGGCTGCAAATCCGTGCGCCGCGGCACGACCGCCGATGGCAGGATCGAGGTGACGGGCACGTGGGAAGGCGAACGCACGGGCATTTTCCGCGAGGCTAATGATACGGACCGCAAGGGCTACGGCGGTAGGGCCGTGGGCGACAAAGGCGAGTCCGCCGTTGGCAGTTACGATGGTTACGATCCGCTGTTGTTCGCGATCGTCCAGATGTTCCGGGACGGCATCGTGCCGGTGAGTGGGGATGAAACGCTCGAACTTTATACCTTCATGGCCGCTGCCGATGAGAGCAAACGGCGCGGTGGCGCGGAAGTAACGCTGAAAGAAGTGCTCGACCAAGCCCGAGCCGAAGTGGCCGCCAAACCCTGATATACCGCAGTGCGTTTGACCGCAGGATTCGCTAACCTGGCCCAGCTTTGAAAACCACCAATCCTAAAACGATCAAGATCGCCCTGGTCGGGGCCGGCATGTTTGGCGGCGACGTTCACCTGCGCGCGTATGCCGACCTGCAACGCTTCGGCATCGCCGGACAGCTTGCCCGCCTCGGACTGGACCAACACGCGCGCGACTTCGCGCCCGTGAACTTTGAACTGGTCGCCATTGCGACGCGTTCGCCAGCCTCCGCCGAACGCACGGCGGCCGCGTTCAAAGAATGGACAGGCGCCTTGCCGAAAACGTATTCCGGCGAAACCCCGTGGCGCGACATTCTCCGCGACTTCCCCGATCTCGACGTGCTGGCCGTCGCCACGCCGGACAATCTGCA
>CAYHFK010000203.1:0-7780 GCA_964355895.1 uncultured Bifidobacterium sp.
GAAATTCCTGGGACGAGCGCTGCATGCTGCCCGTCTGACAGATCCGCTTGTTGCGGCGCACCGCGTTGACCATGGCGCGCGCCTCGGGGATCGTCAGCGAGAGCGGTTTCTCGCAATAGATGTCTTTGCCCGCATTCGCCGCGGCGATCACGATGAGCGCGTGCCAATGGTCCGGCGTGGCCACCACCACGGCGTCAATGTCCGGGCGCGCGATCAACTCGCGGAAATCCTTGTACGTGGTGCAGCCCTTGAACGTGCCTTGGTTGGTTTGTTTCGCGTAATAATCCTCAACCGTCTTTTTTGCGTGCTCGCGGCGCGTCGTATCCACATCGCACACGGCAACGACCTGCGTTTCCTTGCTGTGGAGGAATCCGTTGAGCAGGCCGCTGTTCTGTTTGCCCATGCCAATGAAGCCGAGCGTGAGGCGGTCGTTGGGGCCTTTCGCTGCGCCCCAGACGGACGAGGGCAAAAGGGTTGGCGCGGCGACGGCCAGCGTGGCGGTGGTTTTGAGAAACTGACGGCGAGTGAAGCGATTTGAGATAATCATAACTTGCGTGTCCGGTTGATCTGACCACCGTCTATTAATTCAGCGCGTGCCGACTGGCAAGCAAGTTTTATCTGCTCGCCCGCTTTTGGAAAAACCCGCGACCTTCGCCGCCAACCCGTTGCCTCATGGGGAAACCACACCGAGAGGAGCGGGGGTTGGGCCTGCGTTGCTCCAAACTAAGATAAAGAAATTGCGCGCCCTGATTCTGCGTATTTCACACCGCGCACGAAACGCCGACAGACTGTAGCCGCCGAGGTGAGGAGGCGGACTCCTTGCGACGCGAGCTCCATCCGCCTCCTCACGTCGGCGGCTACGAAGCGTGTGAAAAGTCCGGAAATACCGCCCTCAAGTCAGCAACGAAACGAGCCCGGCCAGGGCGATGAGCAAAGTGAAAATGATGGTCAGCGCCATGCCGATGCGCGCGCAAACCGCGCCCCAGAACAGGTAGTTTTGAGCGGGATTCCAGAGCGCGCCGCCGCGGCGTTTGATGCGCGAGTTGTGCATCAAGGCGACGATGGCGAACGGAGTGCCGAGAAAGGGCACGATGCCGGGCAGACCGAAGCCGAAAGCGCTCAGGGAACGCTGGATCAGCTCGATCTTGTCCATCGGCGGCGGATTGGCGGCGGGCGGAGTCATTGCGCGAGCGCGGACGGGGCCGGGGCGCGGTTGGTGGTGGCACCGGATGCAGCCGGGTTGAAGCGCTGAATTTGTTTCTGCTCGACGAGGCGGAGGTCTTGCTTGAGAACGGCGAGGCGACGGGCGTTGGCGGTGAGGTAGATCAGCATGATCCCGGTGATGGCCAGCAGGACGATGACGAGAAAGAACCCGCGCTCGTGGCGGCAGGGATGATTCGATGAGCGAGCAAGTTTCATAACGGTCCAGGCGCGGCGGTGAAGGTGAACAGCGGTCGGAGTGGGGCTGGTTCACGGATGGTCTTCAATTCCAGTTCCCAGCGCCAGCCGATGACGTGCGCCCGCGGTTCCGGGTTCATCCGGGATTGGGTCACGCGGGGCAGGATTACAGCCCACGGCGCATCAGCCTTGGCGCGGCGCAGGATTTGGTTTGTCGCGAACTTGTAGGCGACGGCCGTTTCGCCGTGGGTGAGGTGGAGGGTTTGTTCGGAGGCATCAAATCGCACGGGCTGGGTGGCGGCGCGGATGTCAGCGCGCCAGAGTTCGCCGACGTGCAGAACCTGGGCGATGTCGTCGGCGTTGCGGCGCAAGGCAGCGGAACTCGCGGAGCAGTGATAAAAGGCGGCCGTGCCCATGCCGAAGACCGTGGCGAGGGCGCCGATGTAAACTAGGCACTCGATGAGCGTGATGCCGCGTAAGCGGGCGCGGCGGCGGATGAGCTGAAGTCGTGGGTTCATTTGCGGGTGGCTTCGCGGATGACGCTACCGCCTCCATTGCGGGCGGCGGGTTGCCATTCCAAGCGGAGATGCTTCTCGTTCACGGTGAGTTGCAACGTGCCGGGTGGGAGATTGATGACGGCCGATCCGGTGGGGGTGAGAACATGCTGGCCGTTCGGGTAGCGCTGCCATTCGCCCGCAACGAGCAGTTCCATTTCACCATCCACCAACTCCACCGCCACGGCCCGTTGATAACAATTGCGGAGGTATTGGTGTTCCTTGGCAAACGACAAGGCGAGCGGGAGGACGGCGATGGTCAGGAACGCGATGGCGACCATGAGTTCCGTCATGAGCATCGCGGCCTGGCGGCGGCGGGCGCGAAATAATTTGGCGGCAGAATTCACCATAGACACCCGGCGTTGATGATGGAAATGAGAAAGGCGAAAACGGTGATGACGATCGCAGCGACGAATGCGCCGTTAAACAGCAGGAGCGCGGTCGAGATGGTGTGGGCGGCGGCTTGTTGTTGCTGAAACGCCTTGGCGTTGAGGGCGTCGTGCCAGCCCGCGAGCGCGGAGAGGAATCCACTGCGGGAATGGGCCGCGTTCGTGAGCCGCCAGCGGAACTCGCCGTGGTCGTCCATCGCCTGCACGGCTTCCGTGAGCGAGCGGCCCTGGCGCAGGTCATTGACGGCGGTGGCGGCGCGTTTTTGAAAACAGCGATTGGCCGTGCAATCGGCGGCGAGCGTGATGGCTTCGGGTTCGATCATGCGGGCATCCAGCAGGGTGGCGAGCATGATGGAGAAATCGCGCTGCATCCGTTTGCGGCGCCAAGGCAGCCGCCAGCTCAGTTGATCGTAACCGGGCAGCCAGGCGTGGGCATGTGGTCCGATGACGTAGATAATGGCGGCGGTCCACATCCCGAGCTGGAAAAGAATTTGCGTGCCGACAAACAGGGTGCGGTGTTGGATGAGCCAATGGATGCCGCCGGCATGATCCACACCCAAGCCAGAGGCGATTTCGTTGAACTTTGGCAAAACGATGATGGCGATGGTCCAGAAAACCAACACAGTGGCGGGCGAGACGACGAAGGTGATGACGACGAGATAATTCAGGGCGCTACGTGTTTCGGAGACGGCGTCGGCGAGCAATTGCCGGCACGCGGGGAGGATTTTGCGCAGGTCGCCGATACGTTGCCCGGCCTGGAGCATGGCGACGATTTGCGGCGGCAGGAGGCGGGGAACTTTGGCGAGCGCTTCCGGGAGGCGCAGACCTTTTTCGAGCCACGCCACGAAGAGATGAAAGCGGACGCCAAGGGATTGTTCGCGGCTCTGCGAGATGGAGATGAGCGCCTGCTCGACCGGTTCGCCTAGGCGAAGCGAGGTTTCCATCAGGTCCAGAAGGGCGCGCGCGCGTTCGGCCCGGCGCATGGGCAGCGAGACGAGAAAGTGCAGCAAGGCAAGCCCGCCGCCGAGGACGAGGGCCCAGACGCAAAGAATGGCCAGCGCGATGCCGAGGCGCAGGAGGAGGTCGGGAAAATCGTTCATGCGCGATGGGGTTATTCCGAGCCAAGCATGTTTAACACTTTCGACAGTTCGAAAAAGATCGGCTGGATCTGCATGATGATCAACGCCCCGAGCGCGAGAATGGAGCACGGCAGGGCGGAGTAGAGCAACAGTTCGGCGCGGTGGTTGGCCCGCGATTGGTAGATGTCGGCGGCGTGTTGGAATCCGGCGCCGAGGTCCTCCCGGCCATGCGCCACGAGCCAGATGAACAACGGCGGAAACGCGCGGCCGGGTTGCGCCAGGTCCAAAAACTTGCCGTGACCGGCGGCCAACCGGCGGCGCCAGTTGGAGATTTCCTCCCCGGCGCGACTGCCGCTTTCCATGCGTTCGACCAGCGCCAGCGCGTGGTCGAGCGCGACGCCGTTGCGGAGCAGCAGGGCGAGGGCGGAAGCGATTTGGGCGAGGCTGGATTCGCGAAAGGACGGGACGCGCCACCGGAGCATCCGTCGGGCAGCCGGCACGGTGAGCGCAACGACCGCGAGGACAAGCAGGAGCGCGAGGATAATCGGTGACATCCAAAGCGCGGGGTGAAAGCCCGGGGGCATTTGTTGACTGAACAACGATAGGCTGGGCCGGACGAGTTCTTCGAGCACGTAGGCGAGCAGGACGGAGAGCAGGAGCGAGGCGGTCAGGACGATGAGGGGATAAACCATCAGGCCCTTGAGGCGCGTCCAAATGTGGTAGCGACGTTGGTAATGGTCCGCCAGGAGTGTCAAAACCCCCGGGAGATCGTTGCTTTGCGCACCGACTTCGACGAGGCAGCGGTAGAGTTCCGGCAGTTGGCGGCGGCGGATGGCCTCGGGCAGCGGAACGCCTTGAGCGAGATCGGCGGCGAGCGTCTGTAATTCCGCGCGGAGCGGGGCGTCCTGCATCTCGGTGCAGAGACGTTGCAACGCGCCTTCCAGTGGAATGCCGTCCCGGAGCATGGCGGCGAGTTGCTGGTTGAAGAAGGCAAATTCGTCGGTTTTCATAGGCCCAGCACACGCTGGAGTTCTGATTCATTGGACAGGCCCTGGCGCAAAAGGTCACGCGCCATCTCGGCCAGGGGTCGGCGCGGCTGTATGGTTTGCAGGTCGCGCGTCCGCAACTTGGCCCGCAAATCATCCGTGACGCGCAGCCATTCCACCACGGGGATGCGGCCCAAATAGCCCGTTTGAAAACATTGGGCGCACCGTTGGCCGCCGCACGCGTCGCAGACGCGCCGGATGAGGCGTTGATTGAAGATGAGTTCCACGGCGGCGGCCACGGCGGAGTGATCCGGGCACAGGGTCAACAAGCGTTCCAGAACTCCGCGACACGAGCCGGCGTGCAGCGTGGAGATGACCAGATGGCCGGTGAGCGCAGCGCGCACGGCGAGGTTGGCGGTTTCCTCATCGCGAATCTCGCCGAGGATGAGAGCCTGCGGGTCCTGGCGCAGGAGATGGCGCGCGGCGCGGGCGAAGCCAAGACCGACGGCTTCGTTGATTTCGGTCTGCATGATGCCCGGGATGATCTGTTCGACGGGGTCTTCCACGGTGATGATGTGGCGTCCGCCGAGCGCGAGCAGATGTTGGAGGCAGGCGTAAATGGTGGTGGTTTTGCCGCTGCCCGCCGGCCCGGTGAGCAGCAACAACCCGGCGGATTGGCGGAGGAAAGATTCCAACTCGACGGCGGCGTCCTCCGGGATCCCGAGTTCCCGGGTGGTTTTTACTGCGGCGAAGTTGAACAGCCGGAGGACGATTTTTTCCCCGGTCACCGTCGGATAGGTGGCCACGCGGATATCGTGCGGGCTGCCGAGGTCCGCGTGTTCAATGCGGCCATCCTGCGGCAGGGAATCCTGATACGTTTTGAGCCGCGCAAGAAATTTGATGCGCCCGAAGACGCGCTCGGCAAGCGGGGCGCCCAAGGTGGTAACAGAGGTGATGACGCCGTCCAGGCGGAAGGCGACTTCCGCGTGCGTCCCCCGCATCTGGAGATGAATGTCGCTGGCGCCCGCCGCCGTGGCTTGACGAACGATGTCGGTAAGGGTTTGCGGGGCGTCAAGCTCACCCGGACTGAATTCGTCTGGCGCTGGGAGTGGTGGTGTCATAGGAGAAATTTCCCGGCAATAGTTGAAAAGCGGCTGGCGGAGATTGACTACGCCGCTTTGGCGAGGCTGTCAAGGGTGCTTTGACGTTGGTTCAGAGCAACGTCGAGTCCGGCGAGGTGGTTGTTTGGCCGTGGCGGCGTAGGATGGCTTTCGCGGCCAGCAGTAACGCCGCCGCGCCCCAGCGCAAAACAAAGAGAGACGCCTTGCTGAAACCGCCCGCCTATTTCGCGAACGGCAACGCCACGATGGTCGCCCCGCGCTCGCCGTCGCCCGCGCGCAGGCGCAGCTCGGTGCCGACCGCGTTCGCTTCGCGTCGCACGTAGCCCAGCGCGAGGTTGGCGTTGAGCGCGGGCGAGTGAAGGGCGCTCGTGACGTGGCCGACTTCCTTGCCCGCGTGGAAAAGTTTGTCGCCGTTCGCGGGCAGGGTCTTCGGTTCCTCCGCCAGCCGCAGGCCGCGCAGTTCGCGGTTCACGTGGCCGATGCTGTGGATGCGGTTGATGACTTCCTGTCCGATGTAGCAACCCTTGTGGTAACTCACGGCACGCGCCTCGATGCCGCACTCCAGCGGAAGGTGCGTCTCGTCCATGTCCGCCCCGAAGCGCGGGATGCCGGCCTCGAAGCGCGCGATCTCGAAGGCCGTCCAGCCACAGGCGCGTCCACCGACGGATTTCGCGGCGGCGATGAGCTTGTCGGCCACCGCGCCGAGGGCATTGGTGGGGACGAAGAGGTCGAAGCCAGTGCCAGTCGGAAACACTCCCTCTCCTCCCACCGAGGGTGGAGAGGGCCGGGGAGAGGAGGGTTGATCGTTCTGTGGCTGCCCCTCACCCCGACCCTCGCCCCGCTCCTGCGTCGCGGGGCGAGGGAGAAGCAGGCGCGGCTGGTTCATCAGGTAAATCTCTCCGAGCGTGGCATCCGTGATCTTCACGAAACTGAACTCCCGCGCCGGGATTTCCGCGAACAACGCCACGGCACGCACGACGGCTTCCGATTGCGGCCCTTGCACGCTGAGCAAGCCGTAGTGCGGCGCGACGTCCACCACCTGCACGTCGTCCGCGACGAGGTATTTCTCCAGTCGCGCGGTGACGGTCGCGGTGAGGCCCGGCTCG
The DNA here is from genome assembly GCA_964355895.1 of uncultured Bifidobacterium sp. Classification (GTDB taxonomy): domain Bacteria; phylum Verrucomicrobiota; class Verrucomicrobiia; order Limisphaerales; family JADLHS01; genus JADLHS01. The sequence goes on from CAYHFK010000203.1 coordinate 6,634, forward strand.
AAATCGAGGAGCAATTCGTCGGGCAGCGCGAAGACATTCAGGTCGCTCTGCATTTTGCCTTTGGCGGTGACGAGCGCGGCGTAGCAACCCTCGCCGGAGCGCAGGCGTTTCACGTCGTTCGTGATCTGGCCGTGGAGAAACCGCACGCGATCCGCGCCCGTAAGACACAGGCGGCTGCGAAAACTCAAATCGAGCACGCCGGCGGTCTGGCGTAACGTGGCGTGTTCGGCCAACGCGGCGCCGTAGTCGGCCACGATCTCGGCGCCATTCAGGGACGCGAAATTGGCGCCGAGGCTTTGGTGAAACTCGCGCAGGGGCAATGGGGTGGCCGTGTTCACATTAAATGTCCGGACGCAACGCGCCGACTCTGAAATGTAGGAGCCGACGTGAGGAGGGTCTAATTTCCTCCGCATATCGCCTAGGAAAACCGGGAAGTTTGAGCCTCCTCACGTCGTCTCCTACGATGATTTGGGGAGTTTTCACAAACCGGCTCCTAGCTGACGACGCGCATTTGCACGGCGTCCACGATTTGATCGCCGACGAGGATGGAACTCACGATGACGACGGTGTGGCCGGGTTTCAGATGCCCCTGGGCGACGAGGGTGCCCAAGGCGGTATCAATGGTGTTCATGGGGTTGATGAGGTCGAACGGGATGACCACCGGCGTGACGCCCCAGTTCAAGCTCAGTCCGCGCGCCACCGCGTCGTGGGCGCACAGGCCATAAATTCTCGAGTACCGCGGACGCAGCCAGCCGGCGTAGCGCGCCATGCTGCCGTGCCGGGTGAACACGAGGATGGCCTCGGCCTTGAGTTCGTTGGCCATGACCACGGCGCTCTTCACCACTTTCTGGCGCGGTTGCGTGAGTTCGGCCGCCTCGAAAAAGTTCGCGCCCCCGCTCCGTTCAATGCGTTCGGCAATGCGATTGAAGACTTCAATACATTTGACAGGATATTTGCCGACGGTCGTTTCGCCGCTCAACATGATGGCGTCGGTCTGTTCATAGACGGCGTTGGCGACGTCGGTGACCTCGGCGCGCGTGGGCATGGGCGATTCGATCATGCTTTCGAGCATGTGCGTGGCGACGATGACGGGTTTGCCGAGGCGGAGACAGGTTTTCACGATGCGCCGCTGGACGATGGGCAGTTC
>CAYHFK010000203.1:7880-8947 GCA_964355895.1 uncultured Bifidobacterium sp.
CCTTCGGTGAGGACTTCGCACTCAACCTTGTTGCCCTGCTTGGCGAGCACCTTCATCTGGATCGTGCCGTTGTCGAGCAGCACCACGTCGCCCACGCTGATGTCGTTGACGAAGTTGGCGTAGTTGACGTCCACGGAATGTTCCTCCTCGCTGCGCTCGCCGCGGACGGTGAGGGTGAACTTCTGGCCGGGCTTGAGGTCGAGCGGCACGGGCAAATCGCCGGTGCGGATGGCCGGGCCTTGCGTGTCCATCATGATGCCGGTGAACAATCCGCGCGCGGCGGCGGCGGCGCGAATGTCCGCCACGATGCGGCGCACCCAGTCATGGGGCGCGTGCGACATGTTGAGACGGAAAACGTCCGCGCCGGCGTCCAGCAACGCGCCGAGCATGGCGGGCGAACTGGTGGCGGGGCCGAGGGTGGCGACGATTTTGGTTTTTCTCATGCGGGCCAGGTCCGATTCGATGGGCGGAAGCTTACGACCGCGGGCGCGGATGGAAAGCCTGGAGTGATTTGGATATTGAGACTTGCCATGCCGGGCGGGGGCGCGATACTTTTTTGGCAACGAAAGAATTATTTATGGCAGACGCAGCAAACCGATACTCCGAAAACATCGCCGGCAAATACTACGTGGACAACCAGTGCATTGACTGTGATCTGTGCCGCGAAACCGCCCCGGACAATTACAAGCGCAGTGATGACGGTGGGTATTCGTACGTTTACAAGCAGCCCGAAACCCCCGAAGAGGAGGCGCGTTGCAAGGAAGCCAAGGAAGGCTGCCCGGTGGAAGCCATCGGCGACAACGGCGCATAGTCGCCCCGCTTTTCATCTCACCCGCGACCGCCCGGTCGCGGGTTTTTTCTTGGCCGGGCGGCTCGGCCCGCGCCGGAAAAACCAATGCGCCCAATCCAACCGTTCTCCCCGCCCGCTGACCAAACCTTCCATCCGGGTCAACTGGGGATGGACGACCCCGCCCCGGCCATCGTAAGGTTCGCCCAGTGCAACAACGATAATCCATGAAAACCACCAAGCTCCTTCACCCCCTGGCGCTGGCCGTCGCCCTCGCGCT
>CAYHFK010000204.1:0-3483 GCA_964355895.1 uncultured Bifidobacterium sp.
GTCAAACGACCCGGTTCATGGCCTCGATTCGCGTCCCAATTTTGGAGGTTTTCCCTGCCCATGAACCGCCTACTTGTAGCGCAGGTTGGCAACCTGCTGTGTCGCCGAATGGGAGTCGGGGGCGCAGCACTGTCAGGCCACAGCGGATTGCCAATCCACGACACTTTGGAGCGCGGGCCGAATCGAGGGGCTGCGAACGGCCGAAGCCTGCGTCAGACCGCCAGTGTCGTGCGGTCAGACCGAAGCCGATGCGGATCACCGGCCAATCGCTTAACGCCGCTGCGCGAACGTCTGGAATCCTAGCTGGAAATAATTCCTCAAAATAATCGGCCCCTTCTAACGGTAGTGCGCTTCGCCCAAATACCGAAGCAAAACCATACCAATCTCTCAAACACTGGGACGGACAAACCACGGCTAAAACTTATCTGGCCGCCCGAGGAACATGGGGCTGCCTTACGGCTTCCCGGCTTCCTTCATGAAGGCGTTGACAATCTTCACCTTGGCCGCCTTGGCGGCGTCCATCACTTTCACGATCTGACCGAACGGCGCTTTGGTGTCCGCCCGGATGGCGAGTTTGAGTTCGGGGTTGGCTTTCACCCGCGCGAGTAGTTCAGCGCGGAGGGTCTCGCCGGTCACCACGATTCCCTGGCCTTCGTCGCCCAACCGCAAGTTGCCTTGGTGGTCAACGCTCACGATCAATGGCAAGCCCTCGCTGGCGCCGGTCTTCTGGGCCTGGGTGGATTCGGGCAGCGCCAGTTTCAGCGCGGGCTGTTGCCGGAACGTGGTCGTCACCATCAGAAAAATCAGCAGCACAATCAGCACGTCAATCAGGGCCACGATGATGATCGTGGGCGTCGAGCGGCGTTTGCGGATGAAGAAGCGCATTTTAGGAAAGTCGGGAACATCGAACATCCAACGCCCAACGCCCAACATCCAATGGGCGGCGGCTCAAACCACGCTTGGATGTTCGATGTTGGATGTTCGATGTTCGGTGTTTCTTCAGGATCACTTCTTTTCCTCCCGATACTGCCGCCGCATGAATTCATCGCACAGGGTTTCCATTTCCACGGCGAACATCTCGACCTTCTTGGAGTAATAAGTCCACGAGATCAGCGCGGGAATCGCGATGAGCAGGCCGATGAGCGTGGCTTTGAGAATCAGCGCGATGCCGCTGGCCAGCTTGGAAGCGTCACTCAACCCCGCCTGGCCGACGTTTTCAAACGTGGACATCATGCCAATGATCGTGCCCACCAAACCCAGCAAGGGCGCGATGCCGACGATGATTTCCAGAACCACCAGACCGCGTTCCAGCCGCACGATCTCGTGGCGGGCGCGGGTCTGCAGCGCGTCCACGTTTTCCTCCTTGGGCCAGTTCAAACGACTGATCGCCAACAACAGCAAGCGCCCGAGCGGCGACGCGTGTTGTTGGCAAACCCGATCGAGCATCGCCACGTCGTCGCGCGACTGGCAGGCGGCGATGGCGGACTCGATCTCCGGCGGCACCACTTTTTTCCAGCGCAGCGCCAGGCCGCGTTCCACGATGAACGTCAGACCCACGACCGACGTAAGGATCAGCAAGATGTAAACGATGGCTTCCATGTTCAATTCAGTTGACCAGGCCTGCGCCTGGCCGTTCGGTTGTGCGGGTTAGTTGTAATAAAAGGTGAATGTAATCCGGCGCGAATCCTCGCCGATCATCAGCCGCATTTCCCGCGGCCACTTGTCAAACGGTGACGGATCCAGCACCGCCTTCTGGCACAACAAAGCAAGGGTCTCGGTCACCGTGGACTCGACCAGCTTCATTTCGGTGATGCGGCCGTCGAAGTTCAAGTTAAATTGCACCACCACGCGCCCGCTGCGATAGCCGTCGTAGCTCATGCTGTCCAGCAAGTCATACCAGCGTGACGACACCGCATCAATGAACGCCCGGTCATACGCGCCAAAGCCCGTCGCCTTTGCATCGACGGTGGCATCGGGCCGCTGTTGCGCGCCGCCATCCAGTTTCGCCTTCTGGCCGGGCATCTGATTCCGCTGGAGCAAAGCCTCCTTGATCGTGCGGGGACGGGATTTTTCGGCCTGCGGTTTTAATTCCGCTTTCGCGATGGTCATGGTCCCGGGCGTGAGCTTCGGTTTCGGTTGCGACTCAGCTTCGGGCTTCGGCTTCGGCGGATCGGGCATGAGCTGGTCGAACTTCTTCCGGGCGGCGTCCTCGGTCTTGACCACTTGCGTTTGCGAACCGTCCAGCTTGGGGAGATTTGAATCACGATCCAATTCCGGGTTGGCAGCAACCGAATTCTTGTCCGAATAGAATTTCGTTTCCTTGGGCACTTCGGTGACCGCCTGCAACGAACTCACGTCCACGAACATCAGCGGCGGCTCCCGGTTCACTGGCGGTGGTTTGGCCGGCAACGGGAGGGGCGGTGCGGAGAGCTTCCTTACCCACGCCGGCCAGCGCACATTTTCCCACCAATGAAAATGATCCCCGATCGCGTACGTTCCAAAAAACACCAGATGCAGGGCGAGGGACAAAGCGAGCGCACGGCCCAGGCTCGTCAAATCGAGCCGGGCCAGGCGTAAGGTCACTGCGTCAGGTCGGCGCCCAGTCATTTGAGTCAGGTTGCCGCAGGGTGCGTGCCGGGGCAACTGTTTCCCACACGTTCACTCGTACAAGACGACGTAAGGAGGCTCAAAACCTTGTCCGGCTGAAAGCGAGCAGGTGGGAGAGTGGGAAGGCCGCGCGCGGGGTGGAATCTCACCCGCCCACTTTCTCACTTTCCCACCTGCGGAAGAGAAAACTTGTTTTACCTGGCTCACTCGCCCGTCACGGTCTGGCATCCTCCACCTTGACCCGCACCTCCGCCCCGTTGCAGCGGATCTCCGGCACATACATCGCGTGGCCAACCACCGGCAGCGCGTGGAATTGTCCCGGCACTTCGGCGCGCAGGTCGTAGCGGATTTCCCAGACGCCTTCGGGCAGCTTGTCAATGAACAGCGCCACCTTCCGGTCGCGTAACTCCTGATAGACCCAGCGCTGACGTCCCGTGAAATCGCTTTCGTCGGCACTCGGTACCGGCTTGGGGCGGGGCGTCGGGCGGATGGCAGCGCGGCGACTGGCTTGCGACGATGCTTTCGACTGCGGACTCTGGACTCTGGACTCTGGACTCCCCAGCTTGCCCTCCACGGCCCCGGACTTGAGTTCGCGCGCATACAGCGATTCGCCGCTGCGGATTTCGACCGCCTCGAATCCAGCCGGCTTCAAATCCTCGAACATGAGATACTCGTAGTTATTATTGGCCTCGATTGTGATAAGCGTCTCGACGCGCTCGCCGCTCTTCACGGATTCGCCGTCGCGCAACGGTTCTTTGTCATAAACGTAACCCTTGAGCAGCGTCGGGCGGCCCACGAGTTTGTAGTATTCGCGCTTCACAAAAATCTCGTTGCCGGCGGGCGTGATCGGCTCTTCGAGGCTGAAGAACTTGGCTT
>CAYHFK010000204.1:3583-8913 GCA_964355895.1 uncultured Bifidobacterium sp.
AAAATCTCGTTGCCGGCGGGCGTGATCGGCTCTTCGAGGCTGAAGAACTTGGCTTCGACGGCGAAGTAAATCGGCGAGTCGCCTTGCTTCCGCACAATGCGGATTTCATTCGCGTCCTTGACCAGCTTCGGATCAATCGTGAACCGGCTCGGCGCGTTGAACACGTCTGCCCCGCTCACTTTCTTCTTCGCGATGGATTGGCCGTTCACGATCAACTCATATTCCAAGTCCGCCTTAAGTTCGCCGCTCACGCGCAGGTAATCGTTCATCGCCAGCACCACGATGGCGGTGTCGCGCGTGTTGCTCCACTGCGCGCCACGCCGATTCTTGATCAGCCAGTTCGCGACCGGCTCGATGAGTTTGTTCTGCGGATCAATCGCAAGCAGCGCGCGCAATGCGAACGCCGTCGCCTCCACGCCGCCGTCCGACCAGCGCCAGTAAATGCCGTCCTCGCCCCAATGTGCTGTTCCCATCACGCCCGCGTTGGTTGGTGCCGCGCCGCCGATGAGCACCGAAGCATCCGGGCGATCGTCGCGTTTCACACCATTCTCAAGATTTCCGATCAGGATCTTCGCTTTGTCGGCGTGGTGAAAGTAATGCGCGCTCAGGGCGAGCAGCGCGCGGGTGTAAGCGTTGAGCGATTCGCGCTTGGTCCAGAGATTATCGAAGGCTTTGGGAACAGACATGCTCGTGAACTGATCTACGAACGGCGTGTAGTACGCACCTAACGCGTGCAGCATGAACGCCTGCATGTCCGGATTCTCCTCTTCCTCGACGATAGTCTTCGAAAGGAAGTCTTTCCCGCGATTGAGCACATCCTCCTTCACTTTGGTGCCCGCATCGCGCGCGAGCGACAATCCCCATACCACGTAAGCCGTCATCCAACGGTCGCTGTCGCCCTGCTTCCACCAACCCCAGCCGCCGTCGCTATGTTGGAAATCGTAAAGCCGCTCCAAGCCAGCCTTCGTGATGGCATCCAGTTCGGTCAGATCTTTCTTGTCCTTCGGATGCGTGGCAGCGGCGGAGTTGGTTTCAATGCCGCCGAAGATGCGGCCCATCACGTCTTCGGGTTGCAGGCCGAGGTCGCGAAGGGTTTTGGCGGTGATGGCGGCGGGCAGGAAGCGGCTCATCGTTTGTTCGGTGCAACCGTAGGGGTAATCAATCAAATACGGCAGCGCGTCCAGCATCGTCACCGCCAGGCTCGGCGTGAGTTGCACGGTGAGCGTCGTGGACTCCGGCATGCGTGCAGGCAAATCGAGTTTCACGGTAAGGTCGTTTCCGCGCGCCTTGCCGGATTTGGAAAGGAATTTCTCGATGCCGTGGTCGTAGGCGACGTAGGTTTTCTCCATTCCATCGGCGTACTTGTCACTTCGGACGGTAACTTTGAGTTTAACCGGACCAGATCGCGAGGGGCCTGCTGTATGCCAGTCGATACGTTTGTCACTCTGAGGGGCTACGGTGATTGTCCCGATGTCAGTCTTCATTACAATATTGAGTCCCTCAGCTTCCAGTGTCGGTTTAACGACAATCTCGTCGTCTGTGTTGTTGTTAATGACGGCGGAAATAACAGGTTGGTCGCCCACGACGAAGAAGCGCGGCGCTTGCAGGCGGACGATGAGCGGTTGCTTCGTGCGCGTGGTCGCGTCGGCGATGCCGAACTGGTTTCCCGCCGAAGCCGCCCGCGCGGTGGCTTTCCAGCCGGTGAGCGAATCGGGATACTTTACTTTCACCGTGGCCTGGCCGGCTTTGTCCGTGATTACGTCTGGTTGCCAGAGAATCGTGGAGCGAAAATCCGTGCGGACTTGCACGGCGGGCTCTTGGCCGCCGGTTGGCTCTTGAGCTGGCGCCTTGCTTTCCAGGTTGTCAGCCATCCTCCCGGCCGCCATCATCGACGCTGGCGCCGCTGGCACAGGAGCTATCCTTCGACTGACCGACTTGGCCGCGCTAACGCTCCACGCCCGGTTCAACTCACCGCGGCTTAGGCCGCCACTGCCGTTTACTACGCCATCGAGGCTCTCCATTAGCCCCAGCTTGGAGACATCTTCATCCGCACCAAACCGTTCCTTGTCTTTCCGCCGATCATATTCCGCCTGCTCAATCAGTTCCTCTTTCTCGCCCTTCACCAGTCTGGCGTAACTCTTCTGGTTCATTGTGCTTTGCGTCTGCACCTGCTGCCCGCGCTTGGTGCCGAAGTAAAATTGCCGCGGGTCGCCCGCGTAATCGCTCTGGATGTAAAACACCGATTCGTCCACGAGGCTGAACGCGACTTCCGCCGACACGGGTTTGCCTTCGTGATCGCGCGTGGTGACGATGAACTGCCCTTCATTCTGCGGCTGGTATTGCGGGCGATCCGGTTTCACGTCCACGGTCAGGAAATGTTTCGTCGGCGGGACGATGACTTGTTTGGTGTCCGTGAACATCTGCCGGTCGCTCACCATGGCCGCGCCGAGGAACACATTGGGCACGTATTTCTCGTCCACGAACAAGTCCAGCAGCTTCACCGTGCCGGTCATGTGGACGAGGCGATAGTGGTAAAGGTCTTCCCCCTCGACCGTGAACAGCACGTAGCGGTCAGGTGAATTGGCGACGAGCATCACGGGCGTTTCGCCGCCGGCCCGAAACGTGTCCTTGTCCGCGATGATCTCCACGCCACCGTGGCGGTAGCCGAGTTCGGTCGTCTTGCCGCTGGCGACCCAGATCGTGGTCTCGGCACGGATCGGCTCCGGCGGACGCTTGGGAACGACGTCTTCACTCAACCACGCCACGCGATAATAGCCGTCGCGCTCCGGCGTGAAGGTGATTTCCGCCAGGCCGTTCGTGTCCGTCTTGACGGTGCGCGTGAGAATGTCGTCGTGTTCGTAGCCTCGGAACTTGAGCCGCCAACCTTTCTGGTCAGGGCGCTCCGGCGCGGGCGGCCAGATTTTGCTTTTGGCTTGGAGCGCTTTGAGTTCATCGCCCTTCACTTCGGTACCGTCGGGCTTGATCCAGATTTCAAACCAATAATCGCGCGTGACCTTGACCGTGCCTTCCGTTTGCACGGGCTGTTCGTTCGCGTCGAGCACCTTGAAATCCACGCGCGCCTTGTCCTGCGGGCGATAGAGATTGTGCTCGGCCTGCGGATAAACGTAGTAACGCTGCCGCGTGACGCGCACGTTGCCACTGCCGGAAATCTCGCGCCGGCTGGCGTCGGTCACGCGCGCCTCGATGCGATACTCGAAGTCCTGGCCGGCGTTGGCCGGCGTGTCGAACGTGAGCGTGGCCTTGCCCGTGGCGTCGGTCTTGAGAGTTTCGCGTTTCACAATCTGCCCGCCGCCGTAGGAGCGACCGTAGCGCGACTGGTTGCCGTCCATGTCCTCGTAAAACCAGGCGAACTCGCGCGGCCGGTGCCAGGATTGCCAATACGGATTTTGATTCACGACCACCTCGACGCTCGCATTCGCCACCGGCCCGCCGAAGTAATAATCCGCCTGAACCACGACCTCGACTTTTTCTCCGACGCGAAACGCCTTGCGCTGCCCATTTTCTTCCGGCGTTTTCACGCTGACTTTGAATTCGGGCAGCTTGTATTCCTCCAAGCGGAACAACGTGGCGGTGCCGATGCCGTGCTTCCGGCCTTCGTCCCAGAACTGCACGCGGTACTCGCCAAGCGGCATGGCCTCGGTCAATTCAAGCGATCCCCACGCGCTACCGAACGCGTTGAGCCGGGCCTGGTCCGCCTTCACCTTCGTGCCGCGCGGGTCGGTGATTTCAAATTCGACGGTCGCGGCGTTCGGCGTGGAATAGACCGAGCCGTTGTAACGCCGGGCGATAAACTTCCACTGCACTGTTTCCTTGGGCCGATACGCCGGTCGGTCGGTGAAGGCGTAAATCTTCCACGACTCGGACTCAGTGCGATTCCAATAGCTGTTGCCGGGGCTGAACGCCTGGCGATCTTTCGTGATGGCGCTGGCGAAGAGTTCGAGGTTGTTGTGCTGCCGGGTGGCCAGATCAAACACCGCGATGCCGTCCGCGCCGGTTTCCTTCGTTTGGTCGCGCGTGTGCCACGTCTTGCCGTCGTGCCAGCGTTCCCAAAGTTTCACCTTGGCGTTGGCGAGCGGCGAGCCGTCCAGTGCGTTGCAGAAATAAGCCAGTGCTTGTTGACCGGAGGTTTTCAAAACCAGCGTGGCATCAGTGACGAGGATCAGTTCGCGCGCGTGCTTGCCGCCGGCTTTGGCTTCCAGCAGGTAAGCGCCGGGCTGGAGTTTGGCGTCGAGACGAAGCGATTCATTGCCGGGTCGGTAATCGTCGGTAGGGACGCGTTGCTGCGCGTCCCTGATATTAGGGCCGACCGGCAGGTCGGCCCTACCGGAAGGTTTTGGCTGATACGTCCACGACTTGATCTTCTCCAGTGAGCCGACGTTGATGGATTCCAGCCAGTTTTCGCGTTGCTCAGCGAGCTTCACATCGCGATTGAGTTCGACCGGATACAGCGCCAGTTCGATCTGCTTCACGTTCCGCCAGTTCAGCGCGTATTGGATCTCCGAGTCGGGCAAAAAAATGTTGCCGACGCTCACGCCCAACTGCGGCTCCGTGATGTTCTTGATTTGCTGCTGCGCCTGCTCCCAATAACGCGTCTCGCCTTTGGCGAACTCCGTCACGAGCCGGCGGAACAATTCGAGCGCCTTCGGATAATCCGGCTCGACCCGCCAGTTGCCGTCCGCCAGCGGGATGGCCCGACCCTGGCCCATCATCCACTCGGCATAGTTGTAGAGCGCGTCGTCATACCAATCAGTCGTCTTGCCGGATTTGAGCGCGCCCTCGAATTCCTCGGGCACGCGGGCGCGCCGCTCCCAATCCCCGCCCTGATTGCGGACCGTCATGGCGATGAGATAATGCGCGTGCGCCTGGTCGTTTTCGGACTTCGCGATTTTCAGCACGTTGTCCAGCACGTCGAGGGGAACGTAATTGCCCCAAGAGCCGTACTGGTACTCACGTTGCGACCCGGGCGGTCTGGCCATGCGCCAGACCAGCGCGAGATAGCGTTCGCAGGCGAGTTCGAGGTCGCGTGCGCCGGCCCACCAATCCAGCGCCGACTGATAATAAGGCCACGCGGCACCCCAATTCTGCTGATTGCGCCGGGTCCAGTGGAAATCGCCGAGCGACTCCTGGACTTCCACCCAGACGCGATCCTTCTCCTCCTCGCGCTTCACATCGCGGACGAGTTTTTCCAACTCCTCGCGCGCCTGATCCAGCTTGGTGGTGTCGGCGGTTTGCGTGGCGGCCTGTGAGCGCCATTGGGTGTCGGCCAAACGGAAACCCACCCAGCGCAATTCGGCAGGCGGAAGATTCGT
>CAYHFK010000205.1:0-8901 GCA_964355895.1 uncultured Bifidobacterium sp.
GTTTCTGTGGAGTTTTCAAACAGGCTCAAGGAATGGTTTCCACTCTCACGCGCGCATTATAGTCCGGCACGCCTCCGGCCGCGTCCACCACGTCACGACGGATGATGACGTTGCCTTCGGGCCAGTGAATTTGCAGGTTGCCCCGGGCAATCGGCGCTAAAAAAACCCGGCCTTCGAACCGGCCAAGATCATTCGTCAGCGCAATGCGATCACGGTTGACCAAATGCAGGCCGGCCGCGTCGTCGGGGTTCATCAACACCGCATCGCGGGCCGCACCATTGAGCGGGTCAACCTCCGCATAAATCAGCGTGTTGAATTGTTTGCCGCGCCGGGTGCTTACCACAAACGTAGCAGCCGACGTAAGGAGGCTCTGACTTTCCTGTTCCGCACTCCGCACTCCGCGTTCCGCACTGGAGGTATGAGCCGCCTCCCGGCGGTGGCGACTGACAACCGTTTCGGCCGGCAACGGCACGGCGCGGAAATGAGCTTTGCCGTCGGGCGTGGGGAAATTCCAATCGGCGCAGAGGTGCGGTCCGCCGTATTGGAAGGCGTCGCCGGTTTGGCTCAAGTTCTGAAAGCCATCGTAGAACGGAACGACACGGGCAATCTCTTCGCGCATCGCCGCGCCGGTTTCACAGCCGAGCTGGTGGGCGCGTTTGGGATGAACGGTTGCCGCCAGTTCACGCAATATTTTCCACTCCGCTTTTGCCTCACCGACCTGGCGCGGAATTTCCGGACTGAACACGATGCGCCGTTCCGTGATGGTTTCCGTGCCGCCGTCGTCCTGTTCGTAGCGCGTCTTGGCCGGCAGCAGAATCACTTCCCCCTTCGCTTCGATGAACATCTGGTCGGTGAGAATGATGTCCTGGTGAACGCGCATCGCCGTGTTGGCCAGCGCGCGACGGACATAATCCGGCTCGGGCAGCGTGCGGAGAAAATTTCCGCCAAGACAATAGAGCAGATCGAGTTCGCCCCGGGCGCAGGCTTCGACCATCTCCGGCGCGGTGAGGCCAACCCAGTCCGGCACGGGAAAACCGTACTGCCCCGAAAGTTCCCGCGCATTTTCGGCATTCACCGGCTTGCCGCCGGGGAAGGCGGTGGCGTACGCGCCCATCTCTGCGCCGCCTTGCACGGACGAATGGCCGCGGATTGGCATCAGACCGCATTTGTCACGGCCCACGTACCCTTTGGCGAGGCCGAGGTTGAGGATCATTTGCACGGCATCGCCGCCAAAGGCGTGCTGTGTGATGCCCATGCTCCAAACCAGCACGGCGGTTTTGGCGTCGCGAATCAATTCGGCGAATTCCTGCATCGCCGCGCGCGGCAAACCGCTTTGCGTTTCGAGCATTGGCCAGTCGAGGGCTTCCACCTGCTGCCTCAGTTCGTCAAAACCGACCGAATGATTCTTGATGAACGATTCATCCTGCCAGCCATTGGCAATCATGATTTTCAGAACACCGCAAAGGAAGGCGATGTCGCCGCCCTGCGAAACCGGAAACCAGTAGTCGGCGATGTCCGTGCCGAATAGGGCGCTGCTGACAGTGGACGGCACCCAGTAACGCTTCATGCCCGGTTCGAGATACGGATTCACCATCACTACGCGGGTGCCGAACCGCTTCGCTTCGTGCAGATACTTGGTGGCGACGGGTTGGTCGTTGGCCGGGTTCGCGCCGAAAAAGATGATGAGGTCGGTGCCATACCAATCTTTGTAACTGCACGTCGTGGCGGAAACGCCGACGGCATGTTTCATGGCCGTTGTCGAAGGCGCGTGGCACAGCCGGGCGGCGTTGTCCACGTTGTTCGTGCCGAGAAAGCGGGCCACCTTCTGCGCCATGTAATAAATCTCATTCGTGATTCCCCGCGACGTCAGGAACATCGCCCAGCGTTTCGGATCGGTGACGCGAATCCTCGCGGCAATGCGGCGATACGCCTCGTCCCAGGCAATGCGGTGGAAACCCGGCGCGTTTTTTTCGCGCACCATGGGATAAGCTAGGCGGCCTAGTTCGCGAAGCTGGGCGTTGTCCAAGGATTTCAAATTGGAAACATCCGACAGCAAACGGACATCCAACTCCGGCATGGTGTTGAGCCGAAGCAGATTCAATCGCGTCATGCAGAGATGAACGCCGGGGATGGTCCAATCATGAAACCCGGCCACGCCGAGCGCGCAGCCATCGCAGACCCCACGACTCAAAACTTTCCAAGCGTAAGGCAGGTTGTCGCGGTTTTTCCAGATGACGCCCGCCATGTCGCGGAAATGCTTTGGCTTGACCCGGCCCAAACCGAACGGCACGGCGGACGTTAACCTGTCTTTCCAGTTTTTTTGGATTTGGTGCGAGGGCATTCGTCAACTCCAGGCATTCTCGGACGCACATTTCTCGCAGCCCCAGCGGGGCGACATATTTGTAGTCATGCGGATTTAAGAAACATTAAAGCTCCGTCAGGAGCGACATGTAAAGTTGATATGCCGTCCCCAGTGTCCTGGCGAGTTGGCGGCAGGGATGCGACCGGCGGCGACGCTGTGGGACGCTCACTGCATCAACGCCCGATAGAACCGCGCCGGTTGGCTGGCGCCGGCAGGATCAAGGAACAGATACGGGCTGGCCGGCAAATTGGTCAGGGAAAGCAGATTTACCCAGTTGGCGTCCGCCAGATTGGTGTTGTATTGCACGACAAAGTTGCTGCCCAACATGCCATACAGATTCAGCAGCGGATAACCTGCGACGAGTTGCAAGGCCAACGTCGGCGGGTAAATCAGTGTCAGCAGCGCATTCGAACTTGTGGCGCTGCCAGCTGCGTTGGTCACGACGACGGAATAATTTCCGGCGTTGGTGCCGCCAACCGACTGAATTGCGTAGGCGGCATTGGTCGCGTCACGCAGGTCGGTGCCGTTGAATTGCCACTGATAATGAAAAGGAGGAGTGCCGCTGACAGATACGCTGAATGAGGCGCTGCTGCCAACCACCACTTTCTGACTTGCTGGTTGAAGGCTTATGCTTGGTGGAAACGTTGTCACCGTCAGCAGCGCATTGGAACTTGTTAAACTGCCGTACCCGTTGAAGACCTCCACACTGTAATTTCCCCCCTGATTTGTCCCAACGTTGGTCAACGTGTACGACGAAGAATTTGTGCCGGCGGTGGGCGGGCCAACGGGCGTTCCGTTGAAATTCCATTGGAAAACAAAAGGAGGTGCGCCATAAACGCTGACGTTGAACGTTACATTGCTTCCGAGGCCGACGGTCTGGCTCTGCGGCTGCGAGGCGATGAACGGCAAATCACTCACCGTCAGCACCGCGTTGGAACTGGTTGCCTTGCCGAATGCGTTGCTGACAACGACAGAATAACTCGCCGCATCACTATGCGAGATATTCGTGATTGTGAGTGTGCTTGTAGCTGCGCCAGAGACATTGCCGCCGTTAACAAGGTTCGTGGCATTCTTTTGCCACTGGTATGAGATCGGATTAAGACCTGTTGCACTGGCAAGGAATGTCACGGTCGCGCCAACACTATCGGTCTGGCTTTGCGGCAGAACGGTGAAAACCGGCGCGACCAGCAAGCAAAACACGGTTCCAACATCGTTGCTACCGCCGTTAGAGGTCGTGCCGTAGAAATTGCCGTCATTCCCTAGCGTCAAGCCAGTGCCCGGATTCATCCCATCGTTCCAATTTTCCCAGTCGAAATCGACCAGCGTGGTCAACGTACCGTCGGTCGTCACTTTGAACACCGTTCCAAAACCGATGGTACCGCCACTGTAGGTCGTGCCGTAGAAATTGCCGTCCTTGCCCAGCGTCAACTCAGCCTGCGGTGAGTACCCATTGTTCCCGTTGAAACTAACCAGCGTGGTCAGTGTACCAGCGGTCGTTACTTTGAACACCACCCCATCATCGCTGCCACCGCCACTAGAGGTCGTGCCGTAGAAATTGCCGTCGTTGCCCAGCGTCAGGGCATTGGCCGGCATCACTCCATTGTCCCCATTGAAAGCAGCAAGCGTGGTCAATGTACCATTGGTCGTTACTTTGAACACCGTCCCCATGCCGAAAGGGTCTGTGGCATTGGTGTTGCCGCCACTATAGGTCGTGCCGTAGAAATTGCCGTCATTGCCCAGCGTCAACTCAGCCTGCGGCCCCCACCCATTGTACCAGTAGTTGAAATTTACCAACGTGGTCAACGTGCCGCTGGGCGTCACTTTGAACACTGTTCCATAACCGATGCTGCCGCCGTTCCCAGTCGTGCCGTAGAAATTGCCGTCATTGCCCAGCGTCATGCCAGCACCCGGATTCTTCCCATTGGTCCCGTTGAAATTAACCAGCGTGGTCAACGCACCGTTGGGCGTCACTTTGAACACCGTTCCAAAACCGCTGCTACCGCCTTGGTCAGTCGTGCTGTAG
Source organism: uncultured Bifidobacterium sp. (assembly GCA_964355895.1). Taxonomy (GTDB): domain Bacteria; phylum Verrucomicrobiota; class Verrucomicrobiia; order Limisphaerales; family JADLHS01; genus JADLHS01. The sequence goes on from CAYHFK010000205.1 coordinate 4,386, forward strand.
AAATTGCCGTCGTTGCCCAGCGTCAGTCTCATCGGCCCCCTGCCATTGCTCCCATTGAAAGCAGCAAGCGTGGTCAATGTACCATTGGTCGTTACTTTGAACACCGTCCCCATGCCGAAAGGGTCTGTGGCATTGGTGTTGCCGCCACTATAGGTCGTGCCGTAGAAATTGCCGTCATTCCCTAGCGTCAAGGCATGGCTCATCCAAACCCCACTGGTCTCGTTGAAAGAACAGAGTGTATGCAATGTCTGAGCGCCAACAAGTGATGCGGACGCCGTCATCAGCAATGCCATCACGGATTTGAAAGGCAATCTCACAAGATTGCTGGCAGGTGTTTTTTCCCTGACGCTTCGCAGTTTAGGGCGAATTGCTTTGGCAGCGTGGCAGCCAGAAGAAGAATTGAGACCAACCGAGCTTTCATTTTACTTTCCTTTCGTTTCTCGTTTTTCACCACTGCGCGACTATGCGCCAGCGTGGAAGGATTCGCAATGGGATTTCACCACCTCTCGCCGCGGAAGCAAGTCCAAATTTACGATCCATTGCGACGTTCAACTTTGGGCGCAAAGCACGACGTAATATGACGTGCTCGGTAAAAAGGAACAGACACGGCTGAAAGCGTTCGGCGCCAATGTGCGCCGCGAGCGTTGTGCCAAAAACCTGACGCAAGAAAAGCTGGCGGAATTGGCCGGGATCAGCACCCGCAATTTACAGAAAGTCGAGGCTGGCCAACTCAACATTCTTCTCAGTACGACAATTCGCATCCAACTCGCGCTACGTTGCCCTTGGAAACGGTTGATGCCAGCTGAATGAATCGGACGATGCTTTTCTGTGTGTGGCATCGCGGAAGTGGTGGTCGGTCGCGGCAACATTGAGGCTGTACAGCCCTCATTCTCTCAGCAGTTCGCCAGCGTCCAAATTACGGTCGGTGCAAAGCTTCTTGAGCGCGATCTTCAACTCACACTTCGCGCTCCCGTCTTTGAACGAGTCAAGGAGAACTCGAAACTCATCCGGTGTCGGGTTGTCGCCAATGGCGGATGATTGCGTGAAGACGAATTCATCGCCGTCTACTTGAATCGTGAATTTTATCATAACGTGTGCAATGTGGTTTAGACTAGGTGAGCAACGTAGCGCGGGACGCCCGTCCGCAAGCTCGCCAACAACCAAGGAAATGAAGCCATGAAAACTAAATCAGCCCGCCACGGCGGCTCTACCGCCCTTGACAGTGCTTTCAGGGTCGCCGCCATTCACCCATCCCAAAACAAAGAATGGTTGATTTGCTTCATCCATCGCGCGCAATTGGTCTGGGGGATGCGGAGCCGAAAGGCTCTCCCACATTGCAGCGTCTCGCGCGAATTGTGCTGCGGCTTTTGGATTGGCGAGTATGTATGACCGCACCTGTTCTACCGTGCGTGCCACCATCAAGAATCCGGCAAAAGCTTGCATGGAAATAGGTGCGGCTGATGGCGAGGCTGAACTTGATGCGTCAACCTTTCGCATGTGTGGTAACAAGCCGCGAAAGCGATTTAACTGCCGCCGATGGTCTGCGGCCAGCCATGTTTGGATATTCATTTTTTCGTCTGGTGGCTCCATATGGTGTCCTTATCGGTGATGTGTGTGGACTGTCAGCGACCACGGTTTGCAAACCTGCGCACTCAAGATGCGAGTCGTTCATCTTGTGCCACTCTTTCCTGAAATGCGATGCGAATGCTTTCGGGCGGCCACTCGCCGCGGATGTCCTGGACGAGGGCGTGTGCCCACCTCTGATATGCGTCAATCTCCTCGTTCGTGCCTCTCAACGCCGCTTCGAGGTGATTCTCATATTCGATGACTATCTCGAAATCGTCTGGGAGAATCTCAGGCCAGTCCGAGCCGTATGAACAACCGACTGACTTCAAGCTGTAATGCGACGGCAGGCCGACTCTTGCGAGCTCGCGAATCTCCTCCATGTTGGGAATCTCGTGTTTGGGTATTTTCATGGTGCGGGCGCCTAAAAATTCATTTAACCGGAAGGGATTTCATGATAGTTACTATTGGCAGCCAAACAGGGAAATCCTTTCCCTAGATCATAGGGCGAAATTATGGCTGAGGAAAACTCCGGTCAAGGCCAAAGGTTGCTCGAAACGCATCAGGTATTCGCGTGTTGCTACGTTTCGACAAAAAAAGCGCCTTTCATTTCCGAAGGCCGCTTTGAGTTTGGGTCAATTGTTCGCCGTTTGATTTACGGATGCCGCCAAGCGGACAGAGTGCCGGGCGCCGGGCAACTATGAACGTGTCGCTCCTAACAAAGTTGGGTTTGCGCGTGTCGGCTGCCATTTCTTCAGCGCGCGGCGCCAGCATTGTTCGAGTTCACCCCGCAGGACTTTGGCATCCTCCCAACTGCTGGGCAGACCATGCAAATTGTAGCCCAGCCAGAGTGGCCCCATTTCCGGCACGGCGAACATCTCCCGACCCGGCGTCGCCGCCGCCAGCCAGGTTGCCATCACCTTTTCAACAAACGGCAGATAATCCAAAACTGCTGGGCTCAATTTGCCGCACCCATCCGTTACCGGCACCTGGCAATGCTGCCCGTTGAAAGGTCGAAAGTGAAACTGTTGCGCCCGCTGTATCAGATCCGGTCGCCCGCCGAGCCGCTTCCAATACGGCGGCGGCAGATGCTTGACGATGGCGAGATGGGAATGATCCCAGGTCATCGGCAGCAATTGGCCGGTCGCCTTTTGATAGCCGTCCGCCAGGGCGTAGGTTTTTTCGGGCGTCTCCGTGCAGGTATCGCGGTGAACTTCAATAGCGGCTTCAACGCCCAGCATCTTCGCTTCGCGCATCAACCTTTTCGCCAGTCCAATCGCGACGGACGTCGGCGTATCGTGATCGGCGAGTTGGACGTTGATGTGGTGAGCGCCCGCCGCTTTTTGCTGCCGGAGCAGCCCGGCAAATTTTGCGGGGTTGCCGGAAGAAATGTAGCCGACGCAGATCAAGCCCAGCTTGTCCGCCCAGCATTTGTGTTCCGGCGTAAGCCGGGTTGTGAACCCATCGAAACCCGCGTCCTTCACCGCCCGAAGTTTCCGTTCCAACGACCACTCTCGCTTCTTTGACGGATGCCAGACCAGCGTCCAGAGATTGGCGATGTGACGAAGGCGGGGACGGTCGTGGTTCATGTTCCCGGAAACCAATTAGGTCTGGCTCGGTTGTCGCCCCTTGAAGGTCAATTCCGCAATGCCGGATTTGTCCAGCTCGCCCAAACCCGCTTCCACCATGCGATCGTATTGCTTTTTGGTGGCCGTCGCGAGCGGCAGGTTGAGGCCTTGCGCTTTGCCGAGTTTGAGGGCAATGCCGGAATCCTTGGCGGCGTGAGCGGCGGAAAAGAAACAGGCGTGGTCGCGCTTCTGCATGTCTTCGCCATCGGTTCGCAGCACCCCGGAGTTGGCGCCGGTTTGGGAAAAAACTTCCCGCAGCGTGGTGAGGTCAAGGCCCAGCGCCTCCCCCAGCCCCAACCCCTCCGCCAGCCCGGCGGTGTTGATGTTCATGACCATGTTCACCAACGCCTTGACCTGGGCAGCCGTCCCGGCCGTCCCGATGTAACGATTCGACGCGCTCAACTTTTCGAGCATGGGTTTAGCGCGTTCAAACGCTTCCGGTTTGCCGCCGCACATCAAGTAAAGCGTGCCTTCGCGCGCCTGGGTAATGCTGGAGGCCATGCAGGCTTCGAGGGTTTGCGCGCCCGCCTTCTCCGCCTTGGCCTCGACCCAGACATGCACCTCCGGCGTGACGGTGGCGCAGTTGATGAAGAGTTTGCCGCGCGAACGGCTGAGCAAGCCGCCGTTGTAAATTGCTTTCATCGCTTTGTCATCCGTTACGACGGTGATGATGACATCCGAATGCTTGGTCACTTCCTTGAGTTCAGCGCAGGCCGGACAACCCAGTTCCTGGGCAAGCGCCTGCGCGGCCGGAGCGTTGACATCATAAACCGCGGCCACTTCGTAGCCGCTTTCTTTCAGCCGACGCGCCATGTTGCTGCCCATCCGACCGACGCCGACGAATCCAATTTTTTCAGCCATAATTTTATCCGGGTTGTGGTTGTTATGTTATCCGCGGGACGCCGCTTTACGGTTGGGCGATCGCAGTATTCGGAAATGCCGTGACAGCCTAAACGGATGCGCCCGCGCGTGGCACGACTTTTTTAGCGTTTTTTTTCAAGCCGTAGAGCCGGGGTGTGCTTAAAAGCGGGTGAGGCCTCCGGTTCGTCCTCGTCCTCGTTCTCGTTCTCCTCCTCGAAAGAGGCGGGATTCGAGGACGAGGAGGGATTCGAGGACGAGGAGGGATTCGAGGACGAGGAGGAGGACGAGGACGAGGCAAGAATCCTCACCCGGTTTTAATCACACCCGTAGCGGCGGGGTCCCGCGCTACAGAACTGGAGCGCCATTTTCGCCCTGACAACCCGGCCCCCGTTTTCCTACGCTGAACGCGGATGAGCAAACGCCCGTTGATTCTTGTTTCCGCCGGCATCGAAAGCAAAGGCTCG
>CAYHFK010000206.1:0-8742 GCA_964355895.1 uncultured Bifidobacterium sp.
CTGCCGTTTTAGGAGTTTTGTCTCTCAATTTGCAAATGTGGATTGTCGCGGCGCGACGCGGGGGCTAGACTCGGCGGCGAGACATTTGATGGTGCGTTGGGATGGCTGGCCGGCGTTTGTGGAAGCAGCCCGGGCAAAATCGGATCACCATAGAAACCAATTTTTATTCATGGACAGTTTTTTGATCAAGGGCGGGGTGCCGTTGCACGGGGAGGTGGAAATCAGCGGCGCAAAAAATGCCGTGTTGCCCATCATGGCGGCGACGTTGCTCACGGGCGAGCCGTGTGTGATCCGGCGCGTGCCCAACCTCAGCGACGTGCGCTTCATGGGCCAAATCCTCGAATGGCTCGGCGCGAAGGTGAAGATTGACGGCGATACCGTCCACGTTCACGCCCGAAAAATCAAAGGCCACGCTGACTACGACCTTGTGCGTAAAATGCGCGGTTCGATCTGCATCATGGGGCCGCTGCTCGGTCGGTTGCGGAAGGCCACCGTGTCGTTGCCCGGCGGCTGCGTGATCGGCGCGCGGCCCATTAATCTGCATTTGAAGGCGTTTGCCGCGCTCGGGGCCAAGATCAAGATCGAAAACGGTTACGTGGAGGCGACCGCTCCGCGGCTGGTGGGTGGCCCGATGTTCCTCGGCGGTCGCGCGGGTTCGACCGTGCTCGGCACGGCCAACGCCATGATGGCCGCGGTGCTGGCCGATGGGGTCACGATTATCGAAAGCGCGGCGTGCGAACCCGAGGTCGTGGACCTGGCGAAATTTCTCACCGCGATGGGCGCGAAGCTTTCCGGCGTGGGCAGCCCGACGATGACGATTACTGGCGTGAAGGAATTGCACGGCGCGGAACACGAAGTCATCGCCGATCGCATCGAGGCCGCGACGTTCGCCATTGCCGCCGCCGCGACCAACGGGGAGATCACGCTCAAAGGCGCGCGGGCCGAACACATGCACGCGGTGATTGACAAGTTGCACGAGGCGGGCGTGCTGGTAGAGCGGCGCGGGGCGAATCTGGTGGCCCGCCGCAACGGCAAACTCAAGGCCACCGATGTGACCACGCTGCCGTACTCGGGTTTCCCCACCGACGTGCAGGCGCAGATGATGGCGTTGATGACGCTCACGCCGGGCATCAGCATCATCACGGAGCGGATTTTTGAATCGCGCTTCATGCACGTGAGCGAACTGGCCCGCCTCGGGGCGGACATCGAGATCGAAGGGCCGAGCGCGATCGTGAAGGGGGGCAAGCCGTTGAGTGGCGCGCCGGTGATGGCGAGCGATCTGCGGGCGTCGGCGGCGCTGGTCATCGCCGGGCTGGCGGCCAAAGGCACGACGCAGGTAAATCGCGTTTATCATCTGGATCGTGGTTACGAAAATATGGACGGCAAATTGCGCAAGCTGGGCGCCCGCGTGCAGCGCATCGAGGAATCATGACCAAAGCTATCGGGGTGTTGTTCATTTTGGCGGTGGCCTATTTGGGCTACCTGCTGTTTCAACAATGGGACAAGGCGCAGATGGAGCATGACAATGCCCGAAAACTGGCGGCCGTGACTGCGTTTACTCCAGAAAGCCTGCCCGGCATGCCGTATCAACTGGATCAAAGCCTCCGTGCCGCCCGGGAAAAGGGGCCGGCCGCTTTCCGCGCCTGGTTCAACACCTACGAGCGGCAGCTCGCCGATCCGCGCAAGGCGTGGATTGAACTCGATCTCTGCGTGGCCCTCGCCCGCGAAAACCCGGCGGAGGCGAAACGGATTTTTTCCAGCGTAAAAGGGCGCGTGCCGCCGGCGTCACCGGTGTGGCCCAAGATGAAGGAATTGGAAAAGACTTTCGAGTGAGGCGGAGCGCCGGTCTCCGACCCGACAAGTTTGACATTGCCAGATGCGCGCCGGTTCGGAGATCGGCGCTCCAATAAAAAAAAGGCGTCCCGGTGGACGCCTTTTGTCGTTTGAATTTATCTTCGCTTACGCCGCGGCTTCGCCGACTTGGAAGCGGACGAACCGCCGGACGCTGATTTCGTCGCCGAGTAGTTTTTCCACGGTCGCGATGTGTTCCTTCACGCTGATCTCGGAGTTCTTCTTCACGAAGCCCTGATCCACGAGGCAGTAAGTTTGGAAAAACTTGTCCAACATGCCGGCGAGAATTTTTTCCAACGCCTGCGCCGGCTTGCCCTTGAGGCGGTCGGATTGCGCGGCGATCTCGCGTTCCTTGGCGATGACCTCGGGCGCGACTTGCTCGCGGGAAACCGCGTAGGGATGGCCTGCGGCGATTTGCAGCGTGATGTCCTTCACGAGTTGCTTGAACTCTTCCTTGCCGGTGGTTTCGGCCTTGCCCGCGCCGACTTCAACGAGGACGCCGACCTTCGCGCCGGTGTGGATGTAGGCGGCGATGAGACCGTTGCCGTTGACTTCCATGCGGGCGTTGCGGGCGATCTTGATATTCTCGCCGATCTTGACCACGGCGGCTTCGCGATCCGCATCCAGGTTCACATTGGGATTGGCGGCGACCTTCCGGGCGATTTCATCGCTGAAGGCGCGGAAGGTGTCGTTGCGCGCGACGAAGTCGGTTTCGCAATTCACCTCCACCAGGACGCCCGCTTTGCCGTCGGGCGCGATGTATTGGGTAATGAGGCCTTCGCGGGCATCGCGCAACGACTTCTTCGCGGCGCTCGCGGCGCCGGACTTGCGCAGAATGTCCACGGCCTTGTCCATGTCGCCCCCGGCTTCGGTGAGTGCCTTCTTGCAATCCATCATGCCGGCACTCGTCATCTCGCGGAGTTTGCCGACGTTGGCAGCAGTAATTTCAGCCATACTAAAAGATTGATAGTTCGGAGTTGATAATTGAGAAACGAAAACCCGGTCGGCTTGCGCTCAAACCGGCATGGGCGCGGGCGCTTCCACTGGCGCGGCTTCGACAGCCACGGTGGCAGGGGCGGCGGCTTCGGCTTCCTCCTGCTTGCGGCGGGAGGCCCGGGATTCAAACTCCGCCTGCGCGCGGGTGATGACTTGGTTGACCGTGGCCAAAATCATGCGCACGGAGCGGATCGCGTCGTCGTTGGCGGCGATCGGATAATCCACGAGGTCGGGATCGCAGTTCGTGTCCGCGATGGCGACGATGGGGATTTTCAGCTTGCGCGCTTCGGCCACGGCGTTGTGTTCACGCTTCACGTCCACGACGAACATCGCGCCCGGCATCTTGTCCATGGTGCGGATGCCATCAAAGTATTTGACCAGCCGGCCCGCTTCACGGCGGATGACCGCCTGCTCCTGCTTGACGTAATTGTTGATCGAGCCGTCGGCTTCCATCTTCTCAATTTCCCGGAGCCGGGCGATGGAGCGCTTGACGGTTTGATAATTCGTGAGGGTGCCGCCGAGCCAGCGCTCGGTGACGAAAAACTGGCCACATTCCTTCGCGGTTTCCTTGACCGCCTGCTGCGCCTGCTTCTTGGTGCCGACGAAGATGACCTTGCCGCCCTTGGTGACGGTCTTGGCAAGGAAATCGCACGCGGTTTCCAACTGCGCGAGGGACTTGCTCAGGTCAATGATGTGAATGCCGTTGCGCGCGTCGAAGATGAAAGGCTTCATCTTGGGATTCCAACGCCGCGTTTGGTGTCCGAAATGGACGCCTGCTTCCAACAATTCTTTAATGCCGATGCTTAACACAATTTTCCTTTGGTTGAGACCCCGTCCCGTTTTTGGCGGGATCAAGGCATCCCGCGGAACACGGGATTGACTTCGATGTTGTTCTGGCCCGTCTTCGCTGCGCTACGACGCGGCGAGCCACTTCCACACGGAAGTTAAGGGCCGTTTTCCCCCGCCAGTCGTCCGACGAAGGGGCGCAGAGAGTAGCAAAGAAGTGCCCACTGGCAATGCTTTATTTTGAAGTCCATCCAGTCGCGACAAAAGCCGTCCCTGCGGCCAGGCATCGGCCCCTCAACCGAAGCACACGCCGGGATTTCCCTCGGGGCGCGCCGCCCATTTCAGGACACGCTGTCCGGGGAATGCCTGCCACCACTCCCGCGCAAACCATTCCTCCCCTTTGCCGCAGTGGCGACAGGATGCCAACCCGCGATCTAATCATGAGCCATCGCGCGCGGACGACAAAGATTTGGAAAGCGGTGACGCGTCACCGCTTTCGGCGCATGGGCGACTTGTGGCCGAAGCCGGTCTGCGTCCCGCAACCCGGAGCAGAAAGAAATTGGCCGCCCCCTTCCGTTCGACGGCGCCCCGTCGCTGCCGGAAAGCGCGGACTAGTCCGCGCGCTCCAAAGCCCGTGGCGGCGGCTCCGCCGCGCCATGGTACAGCCATTGCTAAATTGACGTGAGCGGGTTGTGACATTCGAAATGTTCCACAGACCGCACAAAAGGAGCGTCGTTGATTGTGATGAGAATCAAGCAGGTTCGTCCCGCAAACGGGAATGGCCATTACCGGATGGGAAGGCTTCGGCGAATGGTTCTTTGCGTTGCGCTGGCGACGCTAATGAGTGCGGCGTCCCACGGCGAACAACTTCTAGCCACGACGAAACTCTCCCTCAGCCCGCCGACCGCAACGACGGCAACCATAACCGATACCAATCACTTCGCGCTGGCGATCGAACCACGGCCAAAAACCTTGCCGGCCACCGACGGGATTTCTCCCAGGTCAAGCGACGCCACGCGCCGGGCCCTTGCGGCGGCGGCGGTCTTGGCCGAACAGCGAATTGCGGCCAAAGGTTCGCTCGGCGGACTCTTCAGCACCCAGGTCGGCGACCGTGGTTTTCGAATCGCAAACATTCAAGCGGGCTACGGGATGGTCTGTATGGACCCGGTGTTCACGCGGAGCCGGAACGGCACGGCCTTGGAAGAACCGTCCTTTGTTTTTCTGAAAACGTCACTGAAGTTCTGAGGGTTGCCGCCCGGGGGCGGACGCGGAGGCGTTCGTGGTTTCCAACGACGGCGTGAAATCCTTCAAGTCGAGCTGCCCGGACTCTCCGATTGCATCCGGCTCAACCAAGACTTGCCGTAAAAAGTGCTGCGGATGCGGTAATCGAACCCCTTCGATTCGAGGATGGCCTTGAGGCGCGTGGCCAGCGCCAGATTGCTCAGATGCACCGTTACCTCGTGCGTCGCGGTGCCGAGACGGGGCACGGCCACGGTCTGGTCGCTCAAACCTTTCCCAACGTAGAGGCCATTGAGATAAATCGTGTGGCCTTCGCCATTGAACTGCACGGCTGCCGGACTTTCATTGCTGAGACGCAACGTGAACACGGCGGTCGTCTCGAGCACGGTGGCATCCTGGAATCGCAGGTTGACCAGGCTCACCGAGGGGCCGCTGGCGCCGCCGCAACCGCCCAGCCACCCCGCCACCGCGACGAGCGCAAAGAATGTTTTCATGACCGACAGTTAAAGGCCGGACCGCATGACGGGTCAAACCTTGTGTGGCCGGCGCGGCGGCGATCAAATCAACTCCAACTGGTCTGCGGCAATCTGCACCGCCGCCGCCTGGTTGATGAAATCCAGCCGCAACAGCACCGTGCTCATCCCCTGGCGCTTTTCCACCCAACCCTCCACCCCCTGCAACGGCCCGCTCCGAATTTTCACCCGCGTGCCCTCACCAATGCTTGGCGCCAGGCGCACTTCCAACTTCGACTCCAGCGCCGCGAGAATTTCCTGCAACTGCCGCGCGAAAGTCTCCTGATCGAAAACTTCCAGCAGATTGGCGACGTTGTCGCTCTGGCGGACGCCCGAGAAATGTTCCTTTTGGAGTTGGAGAAAGACGTAGCCGGGGAACAGGGGTTTCCGGAACACTACGGTCTTGCCGCGGTACTTGTGGGCCGCGTCGTAGCACGGCAGCGTGACGGCAAAGCCGTGGCGCGCGCAGTGCTCGACCAGTTTTTTTTCCCGGCGCGGTCGGGTGTGGGCAACCACCCAAAGCAATTCTGACACGCCGCGAAGAATTCGGCAGACGGGCCGCGAAGTCAATCCGAAGCTGGGCGCGGCGGGGTGGCGACCAGGCGGAGTGCGGGGCGGGAAAATCTTTTTCTCGGCATCACGCCTGACTTGGATTACAACACGCCCTTCACGAACCTGACGCCATGAAAAAACTCATCGCGAACTCCGTCTGGCTGCTCGTCGCCCTGCTGGGCGCGTGGGCCTACGGCACCCTCGCGCTGCATCGTGGCGAGCACCTCAACTCGGTCTTCATTCTCATCGCGGCGCTTTGCACCTACGTCATCGGCTACCGGTTTTACTCGAAATGGATCGCCGCGCGCGTCCTCATGCTCAACGACCGCCGCGCCACCCCCTGCGAGGTCCACGACGACGGCAAGGATTTCGTAAAGACGAACAAGTGGATCGTCTTCGGCCATCACTTCGCGGCGATCTCCGGCCCGGGACCGCTCGTCGGGCCGGTGCTGGCGGCGCAATTTGGTTTTCTGCCCGGAACCTTGTGGATTCTCATCGGCGTGGTCCTCGGCGGGGCCGTGCAGGACTTTGTGATTCTGTTCGCCTCGATGCGGCGCAACGGAAAATCGCTCGGGCAGATGGTGAAAGAGGAACTGAATACGGCGGCGGGCCTGATCGCGCTCGTGGCCATTCTCGCGATCATGATCATTTTGCTCGCGGTGCTTGCCCTCGTCGTCGTCAAGGCGCTGGCGGAAAGTCCGTGGGGGGTGTTTACCGTCAGCGCGACGATTCCCATCGCGATGTTCATGGGCGGTTACATGCGCTTCTGGCGCGTGGGCAAAGTCATGGAAGCGTCGGCCATCGGCGTGGTGCTGCTGTTGCTGGCGGTGTGGGGCGGGAAGTTGGTTTATGAGAGTCCGCAATGGGCGGCGGCTTTTGGCCTGAAGGACATCACCCTGGCGTGGGCGATCATCCTTTACGGACTCGCGGCCAGTGTGCTGCCCGTGTGGCTGCTGCTCGCGCCGCGCGATTACCTCAGCACGTTCATGAAGCTCGGCACCATCTTCGCGCTGGCGGCGGGAATTTTTCTCGTGCTGCCGGACTTGCAGATGCCCGCGCTGACGAAATTCATGGACGGCTCGGGCCTGGTCGTGGCGGGAAAACTTTTTCCGTTCTGCTTCATCACGATTGCCTGCGGGGCGATCTCCGGTTTTCACACGCTCATTGCCAGCGGCACCACGCCCAAGCTCATCACGCGCGAAAGCTACGCGCGGCCCATCGGCTACGGCGCGATGTGCCTCGAATCGCTCGTGGCCATCATGGCGATCATCGCCGCCTGCACGATGGAGCCCGGCGTGTATTTCGCCATGAATGTGAAGGGTGAAGCCGCGGTGACGGCGGCGAAGGTCACCGCACTCGGCTACCCGGTGACGGTCGAACACATGGATGCGCTGGCGAAGAACGTGGGCGAGCACACCTTGTTCGGTCGCACGGGCGGCGCGGCGACGCTGGCGGTGGGCATGGCGCAAATCTTTTCCAAGGTCGTAAGCGGACGCTGGCTCGACCTCTGGTATCACTTTGCCATCATGTTCGAGGCGTTATTCATCCTGACTACGCTCGACGCCGGGACGCGCGTGGGCCGCTACATCCTCCAGGATTTTCTCGGCAACCTCTGGAAACCGCTGGGCAACACGAAAGCACCCGGACCGAACTTGCTGGCGAGCGGGTTGATGGTGGCGGGTTGGGGTACGTTTTTGATCCAAGGCGTGCAAGATCCGCTGGGCGGGATCAACTCGCTCTGGCCGTTGTTTGGCATCGCGAATCAAATGCTTGCCGCCATCGCCCTGTGTCTGGCGACGACGATTCTGTTGAAGATGGCGATTCAGCGTAGAACAGGCGTCGCGCCTGTCTCTAAATCAAAAACGCGAGAGATGAAATTTGAGACAGCCGCGACGCCTGTCCTACATTCACCCGCGTTTGCCTTGATCACGCTCGTGCCGCTGGTGTGGCTGCTGGCGGTGACGTTCACGGCGGGCGTGCAGAAAATCTGGCATCCCGATCCAAGGATTGGGTTTCTGGCTCAAGCAACAACGCTCAAAGAAAAAGAGCTTGAGCTCCAGCGAATGCACACCAAAGCCAATTACGACTTGATGATGTTTGCCGCAAAAAATTACTCTAAACCTAGAGATGTAGAATTTTTTACGCGATTGGCAGCGTTGCAAAAGGTTTGCGATGATACATGGAAGCCTGTTCCCGCCAACCGCGCACAGCTTTTCAACAACCGCCTCGATGCTTTCGTAGCCGGATTCTTTCTCGTCATGGTGTCAGCTATCGTGCTGTTAAGCTCGCGCGAATGGATGCTCCTGCTTTCCCGGCGGAAGCCGGCGATGTTGCGAGAGAGCGAGCCGGTCTGGCTGCCGGATTACGCGCTGGTTGAAGGCGGGAAAAAGTTTGGCGGCGTTGCGGGTACAGCGGCGTTGACGCTGGCGCTGGCGAAGGAACTTTCCGGCGAGGCGCAACTGGAGCGGGCGCAACAGCAGGCGGCGCATTGCCAGTGCGGTCACGCGGAAACCAACGGCCCGTCCGCGCAGAAGGTTTACGTGGAGGTCACGGAGCAGCGCTTTAACGGCATCCGCCGTTGTTGCTGACGTTCCGGCCATTCGCTACCCTGCCCGCGTGCAACGCATTGGACTTTTTGGCGGATCGTTTGACCCGGTTCACACCGGTCATCTCTTGCTGGCGCAGGCGGCCATCGAGGAACTGGGATTAGCCCGGTTTTTTTTCATCCTCGCGGCGCAATCCCCCTTCAAGACCGGCAATCAATTCGCGCCCGCCGCCGCCCGGATGCAATTGCTCCGGCTCGCGC
>CAYHFK010000207.1:0-8706 GCA_964355895.1 uncultured Bifidobacterium sp.
CAATTCTTCCAGCTTCGCTTGCGCCTTGCCACTGGCGATAACCGCCGCCGCCAGCTCCCAACCTTCGCCAATGGATCGCGCGCGGCCGGCCACGAACAACGCCGCGCCCGCATTCAGCAAGACCGCGTCGCGTTTCGGCCCGGCGTCGTCGCCGCGTAAAATCCGGCGAATGATCTCCGCGTTGGCGTCGCGATCGCCGCCGACGAGATCGTCCAGTTTGACCGGCTGCAACGGAAACTGACTCGGATCAAGCGTCGAAGTCGCAAACCCGCGTTCCTGATAAAATTCAGCAATGGTGTTGTCCCCCAGCGTCGAAAGCTCATCCAGATAGGCCACCGGGCCGTGGGGACTCGGGACGGTGGCCTTGACCGTCCCACACACGACCATCGCCCGCCGTACGCCCAGCGATTGCAGCACGCGCGCGATCGGTTCACACAGTTCCGGGCGCGGCACGCCCATGAGTTGGGCGGTGGGCCGGACGGGGTTGAGCAACGGGCCGAGGAAGTTGAAGATCGTCCGCTGACCCCGCTCCGCGCAGAGCTTGCGCGCGGGCGCGATGTGCTTGAACGCCGGATGATAATGCGGGGCAAAGAAAAACGCGAAGCCATGCTCGCGCAACGACCGCGCCGCCTCGGCGGGCGACAGATCCGTGCGAATGCCCAGGGCTTCCAGCACGTCCGCACTGCCGGTCTGGGAGGTGATGGCGCGATTGCCGTGCTTGGCCACCGTGACGCCCGCCGCCGCACATACGAGGGCGACGGTCGTGGAAATGTTGAACGTGCCGAGTTGGTCGCCGCCCGTGCCGCAGACATCCAGGATTTCGCGCGCGCGGGTTTCGGCATCCAGCGGCGGACGGATGGCGCGGGCGTGGAGTTCGTTGGCGAACGCGGCGATTTCCTCCGTCGTCTCACCTTTTCGGGCCAGAGCGGTGAGAAACGCGGCTTTGCTTTCAACCGGAATTGTTTCGGAGGTAAGCGCATTGACCGCGTCCGCAATCCGCCGGGGCGCGAGCGATTCATCGCGTGTGAGTTGTTCCGTCAAAGCATCCAGCACGCGACCAGCATAGATACGGACGGCAGCGAGCAAAGCGGAAAATCAGCGCCGGGGAGCCGCGTCACCGCCCATCGCTCCAGGTTTGCGGCGCGGCGCCGCATTCGAAGCGTGGGGGGCGTCCCCTCCGACTTAAATCAAGCGCTCCTTGGCTCGACATCCAGCGTCACCATGAAACCAGTCCAGCCCGGGCGGCTCTCCTGGAGCGTCAGTTCGCCACCATGGGCGCGCACGATCTCGCGTGCCAGACCAGGCCGGCACCAACGCCATCAACTCGGGGATTGTTTACCCGGTTAACGCGGTAAAATCGCTCGAAGATTTTTGGCGGGTCCGCCGGCGGAATGTCCGGCCCGGTGTTGCCGATGGTGAAAAGTATTTTCTTCTGCGCCGGCTCCAGCCGGAACGCGATCCGGCCGGCCGGCTCGTTGAATTTGATCGCGTTGGTGATGAGGTTGAACAGCGCGGTGCGCAGCAGTGCGCGGTCGGCCTCGACACGCAGTTGCGGAGGAAGCTGCACGTCGAAGCGCAGGCGCGCATCGGCGCCGAGCACGCGGGCATCTTCGATCATGCCCTCCAGTTCCGCACTCAAGTTCACCGGTTCGAGCGCGCGCTTGAACTGGCCGGCGGCGGCCGGCGCCAGCAGCAGCAAGCGGCGCGTGAGAGGCTTCAGGCGCTGGGTTTCTTCGAGCCGTTCGTTCAACTCGCTGCGAGCGGTGAGCAAAATGACTGGGATTGTGATTTTTCGTTCGCGCAAGTTGCGCAGAATGTTCAGCCCGTCGCGCCCCGGCAGCATGTGATGTCGAGCACGAGCGCGTCGTATGGCCGGGTGGTGGCGAGCAGATAGCCGTCGTCGCCGTTCAGCGCGTGCTCGATGACGAATCCCTGCGCTGCAAGTCCCTTGCGCAGAAAGGACGCGATCGGCTTCTCGTCTTCGATGACCATGACTTTCACAACGTCCTCGTCCCAAGCCCGCCGCGCCGCCGACGCCCGCCATTCCCGGCATTCAATGACCGGCAGATAACGTCGCCAATGGAAAATCAATCCGCCACGCGCCGCGCAAATCACCCAGCTTGAAACCGGTCGCCTCATCCTGCGGATACAATCGCTGAATCACCGCGACGTTTTCTCCGGAGATGTCCTTGCCCGGCGCGCCGTGACATTTCAGGCAAAGCTCGTTGCTCAAAACAATCGGCGCGAAAAAAGTCGCCGTGCCGGCGGTGAGGTTGGTCACCATGGGTGGCGGCGGATTGGTGGCGTTCGCCGTGCGCAACGCGGCTTCAAATTGTTTCAGGATCCCCAACTCAACGGCATCCGCCTTGTCCGCGGGATTGCGCGGCTTGTGCGTGACGCGACGGAGGGTGACGCCCTGTTGAGCCGCCATGCCCGCGGTGAGCGGCGACGCGGCGAGGGAACAGAAGGGCAGCGCGTTGCTGACGCCGCCGGATTGGATCGCGGACTGGAGATTGGAACTCAACAGGCTGAAGGTTTCCGCCGCGATGGCCTTGCCGCGTTGGACCGCGGCATTTTGCACTTCCGCCGACAAGGCGGCGGGCGGTGTGGTTACTGGCGGCGTTGGCGGATCAGGAGTTTTCGAACAGCCCGCCAGAAACAGCATCGGCAAAACCAGCCATGTCGTCAGGCATTTCATTTTACCGGATGCTTCGTCTTCCAGCGCTCGTGGAGCGTGGTGTGGAGTTTGGTGCGGAATGCGCTGGGCAGTTCGTACGGCTGGCCGTTCTGGTAGAGCGTGATGGTTTTGCGGATGTTGTCCACGACCACCTGGCACGGGTTGCAGCCGGCCATGTGCTTTTCGAACTCCGCGCAGATGGCCGGGTCCACCGTGCCGTCCACGTATTCGTTCAACATCTTCAATAGCTCTTCGCACTTCATGGTTGCCTGACTTTCATTGAGCCGGGTTCGGGTTAAAAGTTACAAACTAAATCGCGGTCGCACCCGGTCGGGGCAGGAAGCGCGGCACCCGCTTCGCGTAATCAGCGTAGCCGGGAAACTTTTCACGCAACCAGCGTTCCTCACGCCAGGCCTTCGCGTGGAAGAACGGAATCAACGCCAGCGCCGCGGCGAACGCCGGCACGCTTTGCCAGATCAAGGCCCAGCCAAGCGAAGCCAGCATGACACTCGTGTAAAGCGGATGCCGCACCCGGGCGTAAATGCCGCGTTGGATCAGTTCCGAGCCTTCGCGGGGTTGCGGATACGGGGTGCGATTCCGCCCCAGCACGGCGACGCCAGCAATCCCGACGACGCCTCCGGCCACGAACAACACCGCGCCCGTTGCGATCACTGGCAGTCGGGGCCAATTCCCGTGAACCATCACCCCGAGCACGATGACCGCCGTCATCAGGACGGATTGCACCACGACCCAGCCCCCGCCGCGCGCGAGGAAGTTGTTGGGTTTGCGTGAGTCAGGCATGGTGATGATGGTCGCGCACGATGCGCTTGGCCGGATCGCCGAGGGTGCGGGTAAGTCGCTCGCGCAGTTGCAACCGCGCCCGGAGCAGGCGCATCTTGACGTTGGCCTCGCTCAAACTGAGGGCCTCGGCGGTTTCTTTGACGGACAACCCCTCCACGTCGCGCAATACAAACACGATCCGATGCTTCGCGTCGAGTTGCGCCAACGCGTCGTCGAGCAAACGCTGCGTTTCGTTCCGCTCGACCAGTTGCTCCGGCGATTGCTTCCAATCCGCGATGTATTCCGGGTGCGGGATGGAATCGTAGTCCTCGCTCGGCTCGGTGGCCTCTTCGAGCGATACGGTGATGAGGCCTTTGCGTTTGCGGATGACTTTGAGCGCGGCATACGTAGCAATGCGATACAGCCAGGTGGCAAAACTCGATTCCTCACGAAACTTGGCGAGGTTTTCCACGGCGCTGAGAAACGCCTGCTGCGTCACGTCCTCGGCGTCCTGCGGATTTTGCAGGATGCGATAGGCGAGCGAGTAAATCTGCCGCTCGTGCCGCGTGGTCAAATCCTCGAACGCCGCGAGGTCGCCGGCTTTGGCGCGGCGGACAAGTTCGTCATTGGGAATGCCGGGTTGCATCGCGATGTCGCCGCCCATGATGAAGGATTCGCATCACTTTGGGGAGAATGTTTTGCGGATTGCCCTCCACCAGCGCCTGTTCTGCCCAAGCGTGGTGACAGTAATTTGAGAGCTTCGTTGCTCGCATAGAGAATATCGAGCGCAGACCAAAGCCCGGCATTGCATTGAATGTTCGTTCGCGTTTCACCGGCTTTTAACTCTCCGCCTCCAGCGCGACCACATCGCCAGAGGTTGTGTTCAAATCTCGTAGTCTTTGCCCAGTCTGGCGCGTCCGAAGGCAATGCGATTCCACACGCGCTCGTGAACGTAGTAAAGGGCGATCTTGGTAAACAATTCCACGAAACCAATGGACAGCGCCAGCCCCATTTTCCCCGTGACGAAGTACGACACGACCACCGTATCCAATGTTCCGGTGACACGCCAGGACACTGCCTTGACCATGCTGCGATAATATTTTTCTTTCATGTTCAGCTCGTCAATAAATGCGATCGGCTCACAGCGGCATCACGTCTAGCGGCTTGATTGTTGGATTTGATCGAAGGAGCCGCCGTCGGCAAAATGCGCCTTCTGCGCCTGCTGCCAGCCACCGAAGACTTCATCAATCGTGAAGAGGCTGACTTTGGCGAACTGATTGGCATACTTCGCCGCCGCCTTTTCCGAGCGCGGACGATAGAAGTTCCGCCCGGCAATCTCCTGACCCTCGTCCGAGTAGAGATAATCGAGATACGCGTTGGCCACGGCTTCGGTGCCGTGCTTCTTCGCAACCTTGTCCACGACCGTCACCGGTGGCTCGGCCAGAATACTCACCGAGGGAACGACGATCTCGAATTTGCCCGCGCCGTATTCCTTAAGCGCGAGGAACGCCTCGTTCTCCCAGCCCACCAGCACGTCGCCAATTTCACGCTGAATGAACGTCGTCGTCGCGCCCCGCGCGCCGGTGTCGAGCACGGGAACATTCTTATAGAACTTGGCGACAAAGTCCCTGGCCTTCGCCGCGTCGCCGCCGTTCTTGAGCACGTAGCCCCACGCGGCCAGATACGTCCAACGCGCCGCGCCGGACGTTTTCGGATTGGCCGGAATGATCGCCACGCCCGGCTTCACCAGGTCGTTCCAATCCTTGATGCCCTTCGGATTTCCTTTGCGCACGAGGAACACAATCGTCGAGGTGTAGGGCGCACTGTTGTTCGGCAATCGCTTTTGCCACGTGATCGGAAACAGCTTGGCCTTCTCGGCAATCGCATCCACATCGTAAGCCAGCGCCAGGGTGACGACATCGGCGGAGAGGCCATCAATCACCGAGCGCGCCTGCTTGCCCGACCCGCCATGCGATTGCTGGATGGTCACGGTGTCACCAGTTTTCTCCTTCCAGTACTTCGCGAAGGCTTTGTTGTAATCCGCGTAGAATTCCCGCGTGGGGTCGTACGAGACGTTGAGGAGCTTGAGGTCCCTAGCCTGAGCGACCGACAGCGAAACGGCCAGCAGAACGAGGAGTTTCAAGAACGTTTTCATGGAGGGGGAAAATACCTGAGGGTTAAGTGTGATTAAAATGACAATTGCACGCGGGTGAAGAATGCCTGCTCCGGTTGGCGCGTGACGATGGCCGGCGCGACCGTGCCACCACCGCCGCCCGTGAACGTGGTGTAGCTGTAGCTCGCGTTGAGACGAAGGTTGCGATTGAGATACCAGTTAATCCCCGCCGACCAGCCGCTGGCGGACGAGGCCGAAAAGTCGGGATTGGAGAAAGTCGGGAACGCATCGTCATCAATGTCCAACGCCGTGTACCGACCGACGATTTGGAACGCGCCCCATTGCCCGTTCGCAATATCAAACGGACGCCGCGGCACCACGCCGGTGAACGAAGCGTCCTCGCCCGTCAGCACCCAGGAGGCGGCAATCTGCCAGGCCGTGTTCTGCAAACTCGCAGAAAGCGGTAGCACCCCCGAGCGCGTCACGCGCTGATTGGAAATCGCGTATTCCGCCATCAGCCCCAACGGGCCGTAGTAATAATAGGCCTGCGGTGAAAGCCGCCAGTGATTGCCGTCGGCCACCACCGTGCCCACCGAAGGATTGTAAGCAAAGAACTGCTGCTGCCCCACGGTGGCGTAGCCCGGCAGCGTACCGCCGGTCGTGGCCGGCAGTCCCGCCGGATTGTTCAAGGACACATTGCCATAAGACCCCGCGAGGCCGATGCCCAATCCCTGCCATGCCGACCACCCGGTATTCTTGAACGGCAACATGAACAGGCGTCCGGCAAAATCAGGGCTATTATTGAATCCCGCATTGCTGGTGTTATTGCGCGCGTCGCCCACGCCGTTGAGCATGGCTGCCTGATAACTCACCAAGCCGCCCGCAATGTCACCCCACAGTTGGAAGCCAACATCACGGTTCGGCACCAGGTCCGTCACCAGTGAACGCTCGTTGAAGAGGGTGTTCACGTCCGCCTGCAACTGCTCCAAACCGATCGGCGACTTGAACTTGCCGGCGCGCAACTGCAGCCACGGCTGGTAACGATAGTTCACGTAGGCGTCGTAAATCTGCGGGGTTCCGCCGCCAAAATCCGGCACGAAGAGAAAATCGAAATCCCGAAACACCGTACCCTGTAAGATTGGCCGCGCCCGGCGCAGGAGAAAGCCATCATTGCCGACAATGTCGCCGTCGTCGAAATACCTTCGCGAATCCACTTGCAGCACGGCTTTGAGTTGCAAACTGAAATCCCCGTTAGCCGACGCAACACGGAATCCCCCGTCACCAATGGTGATCTTGGGTGTCTCCTTGGCTTTGGCGGCGGCGGCTTCGGCGTCGAGTTCTCGATTGCGATCCAGGATTTTCACCTTTTGCTCCAGTTCCTGAATCGCGACCGGATCCGTACCGGTGGGCGGAACGGAAGTCGCCGGTATCCCCTGCCCCGACTCCAACCGGTTCACCTTCTTCTCAAGCTGCTCAATGCGGTTCAAAAGTTTTTGGACTAACTCTGACTGGTCATCCGCTTTGCCCGCAACGGGCAGCAGAGCGACTCCAACGATCGCCACCCCGGCGACCCGGCGCAGAAACTTCGTTTGTGTTGTCAGTTTCATAAGCAGTTTGGTTAAGCCTCAAAATTTCTAGTTGGCAGTTGAGTGTTTCCAGTGGGTCGGTTGCCGAACCGCACTTCCTCCGTGCGCTCGATCTGCACGACCGGTGAATCGTGAACGACAATCCGCACTACACCAAAACGCAGCGAAGCCACCTGGCTGCGTGCCATTTCGGGCCAAGTTTCTTGTTTGGCTGGCACGGCTAATTTGGCCGAATTGTCCGTCATCTTCATAGCTATTTCTTTTAACAACGTGGCGAGATTAAATGTAATCTCTACTGTGTCAATAGGTGTTTAGTAGTTTATTCATTTCAGCAATTACATGGCTTATCCGACTTAATCCGAAAACTTGACTTTCCAGATAGAGATTGTTCACTGGTAACCATGAAGCTTTCAGTTCGAGGGGAATATGCGCTGCGGGCACTGCTGGTTTTGGCGCGCGACTTTCAAGAGGATGACTCCGTCGTCCGCATTCAGGAAATCTCGCGGCAGCAGAATATCCCGAAGCGTTTCCTGGAACAAATTCTCAATGACCTCAAGTCCGCCCACCTGGTCGAAAGCAAACGCGGCGTGGCTGGCGGTTATCGCCTGCGCCGCCAACCCGACCGCATCAATCTGGCGGAGATTGTCCGCCACATCGAAGGCGCACTCGCGCCGGTCAGTTGCGTGAGTGAAAACTTTTACGAGAAATGCTCCTGCCCGGACGAATCCCGCTGCGCCATCCGCAGCGTGATGAAGGAGACCCGCGACGCCATCGTGACCATCATGGAGCGCGTGACGCTGGCCGATCTGGCCGAGCGCGCGCGCAAACTCGAACACACGCCCGCCAGCGCGCTCGACTTCGTCATTTGAGGTTTGCAGAATTGAGACTCGCTCGGGTGGTGAGAAACTGCGTGTCAACCCCGCGCAAAACCGTTTAACTCGTCCGCATGACCGCCGCCCGTCACATCGTCAATCTCGCCCTGATTGGTTTCATGGGCACGGGCAAGTCCTCCGTCGGGCGGCTGGTGGCGGAACAGTTGCGCTTTGAATTCCTCGACACCGATGAGCTCATCGAAACGCGCGCCGGCAAAAGCATCACGGAGATTTTTGCGCAGAACGGCGAACCCGCCTTTCGCGAACTGGAACACCGCCTCGTCGCGGAACTGGCCACCCGCACCCGCACCGTGATTGCCACCGGCGGGGGCCTGCCCGTGAACCCGGCCAATCTGGAGAGTCTCAAACAACACGCCCTCGTCATCTGCCTGTGGGCGTCGCCGGAAAAGGTCTTCGAGCGCGTCCACAACCAAACGCATCGTCCCCTGCTCCACGAACCCGACCCGCGGGCGAAAATCCGCGCCTTGCTGGCCGCCCGGGAACCGTTTTACCGCCAGGCCGACGTGCTGTTAAACTCCGAATTCCGTTCCATCCGCGAAGTGGCGCAACAGGTCGTCAACCAGTTCCGCCTCGCAACCCAGGTGCGAAAATGAATCCGGCTATCAACGCAAAGGCACAGCGCGGCAAAGCCGCAACCGAAAGAGGACAAGGCAATCC
>CAYHFK010000208.1:0-8701 GCA_964355895.1 uncultured Bifidobacterium sp.
ACGACCGCGCCCGGCTCCAGCACGACCGGCGCGGGCGTGGCTGGAGTCGGAACTGCGGCGGTGGCTGGCGCCGCGGCGGGCGGCGTCTGGCTCGGCGGCGGGTTGCCCAAACGGGGGCGCGGTACCGGCAGGCGATTGGCGGGGGCTTGCGGTGGGCGGACCGCGGGGGCTTCGACGGGGGCGGCGGCAGCGGGGGCCGCCGCCGTCGGCACGCCGGCCGCGTTAGTTTGTGCAGCGTAGTGCTTCTCCAGCGCGCGGCGCAGAAGTTCATCCCGGTTGGTGGTGCTGTTATCGCCAGTCGGGGGCGGGACTTGGGCGAAGGCCCCCAGACCGAACGCGGTCAGGAGTAAAGCGAGTAAAGTATTTTTCACGGTCATTTCTTCTTGGTTGGCGTTGCAGGTTTGGACGCAGCGGGCGCGGGCGATTTGTTAGTCTTCACCGTCGCCGTCGGGACCGGGGCGGGGGCCGGGGCCGGAGCGGGTCGGGCCGACGGTTTCTTTTGGTAACTGGCGATCAAGGTGAGATTGCCTCCCAAAGTCTGACGCGACGCATCGGCGGGCCGGAGCGAGAGCGCGCGAACGCGGATAAGCGAATTGCCGTCGCCCAGCTTGTAGAGGAAATCCACCAACTGCGCCTCACCGGACTGAATGGTGAGGCCCTGGGCGCGTTCGAGAAAAAACTGGTTGGTGCGTTCCGGTTGCCGGGTGCTGGTGATGATGCTGACCCCGCTTTGCACGGCCTGGTTCTGGATGGTCGTGAGAAAATTGAGGGACTGATCTTCCACCGGAACGGCCACGCCTTCGCTTTCCAGTTTGCCGATCTGGCCCGTGTAGGTGGCGGTTTGCGCGATCTCCTTTTCGTATTTGGCGCGGGAGGCGAGGGCGGCTTCATGGCGGTTGCGGACCTGGCCCCAGTCGTTGAAACGGGGCAGCACGAACCAGAGGTTGACCACGGTGAATACCACCACAATGGCGAGCACGATGAAGCGGCGTTCCAGCGAACTGAGCCGGGCGAAGTAGGCGGTAAAGCGGGCGAGCAGTTCTTTCATTCGCCCTCCGTTCGTTTGAGTTCCAACCCGAAATTCCAGTTCACCACCGTGCCGCCGGGGCCGAGGCGGGTGCTGAGTTCCTGGCCTTTTTTCGGGTCCGTCGCGTCGAACATCGGCTGGCCCTTGAGGGTGGCCTTGCGCATCGCCCCGTAGAAGGCGAGCACGTCGTTGACCTTGTCGGCGGCGGCGGTCCCGTTCAGCGTCAGCTTGCGGCCATCCGCGAAGCCGAAGCCGTCGAGTTGGACGTTCTCGGGCATCAACTCCGCCGTGGCCTTCCAGCAATCCAGCGCGGCGAATTTCAACTCCTGCCGCGTCTTGAGCACCTGGTAACGCTCGCGCAACTGGATGGCGTTGGTGTAACTCGCGCCCAACCCCGTGACCTGCGCCTCGACGCGACTGACGCGGAAGTCCTGCACGAACAACGCGGCGAAATAGATGGTGATGCCAAGCAGATACAAGCCGCCCACGGCCAGGGCGCCGCGCAGCCACAGGCTGTCCCAGAACTGATTGCGGTAGCGGGTGGAAATCTCCCCCGGCACCAGACTGGTCGCGCCGTCGGATCGCGCGACGCGTCGCGCGGTGAGCGCCGCCAGTTCGACGGGTTTCAACGGTTGGACGAGATGAATCGGCGCATCGAGCGCCTTGCGCAACGGCGGCTCCCATTCGGCCACCCGCGCGTCGGCGGCGACGAGCGTCCAGTTCGGCGTCTTGGTCAACCAGCCTTCGAGTTCGGCGCCCCAAGTCATTTGCGTAAGCTGTTCGTGGAGCGCAAGCGCGGCGTCGCCGGTCACCGGGAGCGAGATCGAGCTGAGGTTCTGCAAGGTGCCGTCAAACCACCAGGCGACGAGCGCCGCCTGGCGCTGCCCCCACGCACCGGGATAAACCCACGCGCCGTTTTCGCTGGCGTCCGCGGCGGTCAGTTGATCCAGGACCCCGAGTTCCAACCGGTCGGCGAGGTACCCCTGCCCTTCCAACTGACCGAGAAATTCCTCCACCGCCTTGCGCTCGACAAAGACGACGACAATCGTCTGCAATTTGCCCCCTGGAGTGTTGGGACGCGGCGGCAGCGGACACACGCTCCACACGACCTGCGCCACCGGAAAGGGCGAAAGTTTTTCCAACTGCAACTCCACCATGGCGCGCGTCTCGGCGGGCGAGCTCGCCGGCAGTTGGACCACGCGAAGAAACACCTTGTCCGCCGGCAGCCAGGCGACATTGAGCTTGGGTTGCCAGATCTCGGACCAGCTTTTCTGGGCCAGCCCCACGGGCAACGGTTCGCTGGCGGGCGCGGTCTGCTCGCGCGCGAGCGGGAAGTTGCCCTGGGCGTTGAACTGCCAGAGCTGGCGGCGCTCCGGGGTGGTGTGCAAAACCGTGCAGGTATGAAGGCGCGCCATGGTCAACAATTGGGGGGGTGGAGTAATGGAGTAATGGCCTGGAGCAGAGCCTCAACACTCCAACTCTCCAACCTTCCATTCTCCTGTTTGGAATTACTCATGTCAATTGGCTTTTGGTCCAGATACCGGTTTTTTCGTTGTTGCCCAGCGCGTCGAGGTGTTCCTCGATCTGCGTCACACGCAGGACTTCCTCGATGGTGGTCGTGCCGGCCTTGACCTTGTTCCAACCGTCGTCGCGCAAGGTGCGCATCCCCAACTCGACGGCGCGCTGCGCAATCGTCGAGGACGCCGCGCGCCCCAGAATGAGCGGGCGTAAATCCTCGTTCAACACGAGCAGTTCATAGATTGCCAGCCGACCCTGATAGCCCAGTTGCCGGCATTCTTCACAGCCCATCCCCTTCATGAATCGGGTCGAGGCAATCTGGTCTTGCGGAAAACCAATCTTGCGCAGGTAATCCCGTTCGACCTTTTGCTCCGTCTTGCAGACCGGGCAAATCGTGCGGACCAACCTTTGCGCCATGATCGCCTCGATGGACGACGCCACGAGGAACGGCTCGATGCCCATGTCAATCAAGCGCGTGAACGCGCTCGGCGCGTCGTTTGTATGCAGCGTGCTGAACACCAGATGCCCGGTGAGCGCCGCGCGAATCGCAATCTCGGCGGTTTCCAGGTCGCGAATTTCGCCGACCATGATCACGTTCGGGTCCTGGCGCAGAATGTGGCGCAGACCGACGGCGAACGTCAGCCCGATCTCCGGGCGCACGGCGATCTGGTTGATGCCTTTGAGTTCATACTCCACCGGCTCTTCCACGGTGATGATGCGTTTGTGGACGGAGTTGATCGTGCTCATCATCGCGTAAAGCGACGTGGACTTGCCCGAACCGGTCGGGCCGGTGACGAGCATGATGCCGTGCGGCTTGACGATCAGTTCGCGGATGGCGGCTTCGTCCACCGGCGAGAAACCCAGCTTGTCGAGACTAAGAAAAATTTTCCCGCGCGCGAGCAAACGCAGCGACACACTCTCGCCATAAACCGTCGGCACGGTGGAAACGCGGATGTCAATTTCCTCCCCTTTGATGCGGACATTGATGCGCCCGTCCTGCGGCATGCGCTTTTCGGAAATGTTCATCCCGCTCATCACCTTGATGCGCGAGATCAGCGCGGCCTGAAAGCGTTTCAACTGCGGCGGCATCGGCGTCTGGTGCAGAATGCCGTCAATCCGGTAGCGGATGCGCAGCTCATCCTCCTGCGGCTCGAGGTGAATGTCCGTGGCGCGTTCCTTGAATGCCTCCCAGATGACCTGGTTGACGAATTTGATGACGCTGGCGTCCTGGTCGCCCTCGGTGATCTCCTTGTCCAGGGGCAGGTCGAGGTCGAGCGGCATTTCCTCGTCCATCTCGTCCAACGTTTCCGCGCCGACGCCGTAATACTTCTTGAGCGCCTTCTCGATCTCGGCGCGGGGCGCGAGCGCGAACTGCACCGGCCCGTGGGCGTCAAAGCGGACGGCATTGAGCATCGCCGTGTCGAATGGATTGCTGACCGCGATCTGCACCGCTCCGTCCTTCAGCGCCGTGGGCAGGACATTGTATTGAAAGGCGACTTTGGTGGAAATCTTCGCGCGGGCCTCATTCTCGATGATGAGTTTGCCGAGTTCAACATACGGCCAGTTCAAACCAGCGGCGAGCCGCTGCAGAAAAACATCCTCCGCCATGCCGCATTCGCGTCCCAGGAACGCGAGAAACGACTCCGCCGATCCGTTCTCCACCGCCACCGACCACGCCTTGCGCACCTCGTCATACTGCTCGGGCATCACCCCGAGCACGGAGGCGAATAAAATTTTGACCGAATTAAATGCCATTAGCTTTTTGCTGTCTTTCCGAACGACTTAACGCCGGAGGCTAGAAAAAGTTCCGGCAATGGTCAAAGAATAAACCCGCCCGCGCCCGAATACTTTCAACCCGCTGCGCGTCGCGCCCAGCGCAATTTCGCCGCCGTGGAGCGGGGATTCGCGTTGCGCTCCGCCGACGTGGGGCGGATGACTTCGTCGGCGATGTCGGCGAAAACACCGTCGCGCCGCCCCGCCGCGAAAGCTTTTTTCACGCGCCGATCCTCACCCGAATGAAACGTCAGCACGGCCACGCGCCCACCCGGATTCAGGCACGCGGGCATAAGCCGCAGCCAGGTGTCGAGCGCGGAGAACTCGTCGTTGACCGCGATGCGCAAGGCTTGGAACACCCGGCGCACTGCGAGGTCGGCCCCTTCCCGGTTCAATCGCGGCAGCGCAACGCGGGTGGCGTCCGCCAGCACCGTGGTGGTGGTAAAAGATTTTCCGGCGAGCGCAATGGCGAGTTCATCAGCGTGAGGCTCGTCGGCATTTTCCCGGAGCAATTCCGCCAACGCCGCCGGCCGGATTTTTTCCAGCAACGCGGCCGCCAACTGGCCCCGGGAAGGGTTCATGCGCATGTCGAGCGGGCCGGTGAACTTCACGGAAAAGCCGCGCGCCGGATCGTCAATCTGCATCGAGGACACCCCGAGATCGGCCAGGAGCAGGTCCACGCCCGCGAGTCCTGCCGCAGCGAGAACTTGCGGCAGGCCCGCGAAGTTGCTGCGGTGCGCGGTGAAAACTTCCGGGCCAAATCCAGCGGCGCGCAACCGGGCCTCGGTCTTCGGCAGTTCGAGCGGATCGGCGTCGAGGCCGAGCAATCGGCCGCCCGGCTGAATCCGGGCGAGCAGTTCCAGCGCGTGGCCACCGTAACCGAGCGTGCAATCCACCGCGACTTCGCCCGGCTGCGGCGCAAGCGCTTCCAGAATTTCCGCAACCATGATGGGACGATGCGTGCCCGCGGGGGTTTTACCGGAAGCGACAACCTTCGCGACGGTCTCGGCATAACGTTGCGGATCGCGCTCCTTGTATTTCTCCTCGAACCGGCGCGGGTTCTTGCCGGAGTACCGCAACCGCCGGCGATGCGGCGGCGTAACTTCGGGCGCAGGTTGGGGTGCAATTTCGTCTGACATTTTGCAGTCATGATGCCCAATCGCCGTGACGTGGGCGAGAAAGTTTGCGGCCAGCTATTCAATCCCGTCTTAATTCTACTCTTCAGTATTCAGTGTTCAGTGTTCGATAATTTGAGTCGTGGCCTGGTTTGCCAACGAGCCGTTCGGCACTGGTAACTGAACACTGAACACTGAACACTCCCCCGCCACTTCCAGTCCCGGTCAGCCCCACATTCCCCTTGCCGCTGGTTTTGCCTTCACCCATGCTTCGCGCGATGGCTGAACGGCCCGTTTCCACACTGAATAATCCTGACGTTGCGCTCGAAATGACGCTGCGCCCGTCGTTGTTTTCCGATTTCACCGGCCAGCCCAAGGTCAAGGAGCGCCTCGAAATCGCCGTCACCGCCGCCCAGCAACGCAAGGAAGCGCTGGATCACATCCTCCTGAGCGGCCCGCCCGGCCTCGGCAAAACCACCATCGCCAACATCCTCGCCAAGGCGATGGGCGGCAATCTCAAATCCACCAGCGGGCCGACCATCGAGAAAGCCGCCGACCTCGCCGGCTTGCTCACCAATCTCGAAGAAGGCGACGTGCTGTTCATTGATGAAATCCATCGCCTCCAAAAAACCATCGAGGAATATCTCTATCCCGCAATGGAGGATTTCAAACTCGACATCATCATTGATCAAGGCCCGAACGCCCGCAGCGTGCGGCTGAATCTCCCGCGCTTCACCCTCATCGGCGCGACGACGCGCAGCGGTTTGCTCACCGCGCCGTTGCTCACGCGCTTCGGCATGCGCGAGCGGCTCGACTACTACGTCACGGAAGACCTGGAAAAAATCGTCGTCCGCTCCGCCCGCCTGCTGAACGTGGAAATTGACGCCAAGGGCGCCCACGAAATCGCCCGGCGCAGTCGCGGCACCCCGCGCATCGTGAACAATCTGCTCCGCCGCGTGCGCGACTTCACCCAGGTGCGCCACGATGGCCGCATCACCGGCGACATTGCCGACCAGGCGCTCGCCATGCTGGAAATTGACCAGAACGGCCTCGATGAAATGGACAAGCGCATCCTCGAAGCCATCATCGTGAAATTTGGCGGCGGCCCCGTGGGCGTTGGTTCGCTCGCCGTGGCCGTCGGCGAAGAGCCAGATACGATCGAGGAAGTTTATGAGCCGTATCTCATCATGGAAGGTTACCTCAACCGCACCTCGCAAGGCCGCGTCGCCACGGCATTGAGTTACCAGAAGCTGGGCCTCAAGGCGGCAACCGGTAATCAGTCGAAGCTGTTTTAAGCCCGAATTACAAAGCAGGTAGGGTCGGCGCGCTGCGCCGACCATCGGCCCGCCGCGTAGAACGAAACCACGCGAGCGCTACAAACCGCTGGGTTTACGCGGCCCGTGCAGGGCCGGAATGCTTTCTTTACAAGAGCGCACCCAACAATCGGCCGTTGCGCCGCTGGACGCGGCACTGGTCATCGCAGCGCGATGCCCCTACCACATTCACGAAGCAAGCGATTTGCCGGTGGCACGACGCCCGGCAGAGGACTACGTTCGGCTGGTGAAGAGCGTGTTGGCAGCGACCCCGTTGGGGCTTTCGGTTTTCGCTGGTTTCGGGCTGGCGCTGACGAACTTCGCAATCGCCGCCGACACGAATCAATTCGCCGCCCGTCACATGCGCATGATTCAGGAACAACTGACCGGGCCGGGACGCGACATCACCAATGCGCGCGTCCTGTCGGCGCTCGGCCGAGTCCCGCGCCACGAGTTCGTGCCGGAACATTACCGCGACCTGGCCTACGACGACCGCCCATTGCCCATCGGCTACGGCCAGACGATTTCACAACCGTACATCGTCGCTTTCATGACGGAAAAGCTTGATCCCCGCCCGACGGATCGCGTGTTGGAAATCGGCACTGGCTCCGGCTATCAGTCGGCGGTGCTGGCGGAGTTGGTGGCGCAGGTTTATACCATCGAAATCGTCGAACCGCTCGCCAAACGCGCCCAAGCCGACTTGCAACGACTGGGCTACACGAACGTCCTGGTGCGCGCGGGCGACGGCTATCAAGGCTGGCCTGAAGCGGCACCGTTCGACGCCATCATCGTCACCTGCGCGCCCGACCGAGTGCCGCAACCCCTCATCGAACAACTCAAGGACGGCGGGCGGCTGATCATTCCCCTCGGGGAGATTTTGGATCAGAAGCTGGTTCTGCTCCGCAAGCGCGGCCAGCGGTTGGAGCAAACCGCCGTGCTGCCCGTGCGCTTCGTGCCGATGACCGGTGAGGCCCAGCGCTGAACCGTAACCATTTAGTCTGAATCCAACGGTTCTTCGCTGTTTTCGATGGAACTAATTTGGCCGGGCGAACCCTGCTCCTGGAAGTTTGTGTCAACGCTCGCCCTCACCCCAGCCGCAACGCTGAACCGGAGCGATTCACTGTTTGACAAAGCACTGCGAAAAAGCAGAATTCGGTTCCATACAATGATAACGACAATCACCAAATCAAATTGTCGCCCACTCCACTGGTAGGTCATTCGACCACCTCACGACATGACGACCGCACAACGAAATCTCACCGGGGTTGTCATCGTCGTTCTTTTGGCGCTGTTGTCTTGGCTCACTATTCTGCCGGGGACGCCGCAGATTTACGCGCCTTTGAACCTCTTGGTCGTTCTCCCAGCATTTCTGATGGCTGACCTACTTCAGGGTGATTACATCTATGTCGGAGTTGCAGTCGTTCCATTTTTCTTCTGTCTTTGGTGCTGGCCGGTGTTGCGGGGTCGCACGACGTTGCCGACTCGCTCCGTCGTTCTCCTCGTTTTAGCCGTTGTTCTGTCAGCTGTCTCACTCGTCTTCGGCTCTCGCTACGGCGTTGAGTATCAGAGCGTCAATTATGTTGTCGGCGTTGCGGTCATCAATGTCATCTGCTGGGCTTTGCTGGGTGTGCTTGCATTCCTCGCGCGTCGTCGCCCCAGCTTCGGCCACAATCTCGGATTTCACAGCGCACTGTTTGCTTGGCTGGCATGGGGTGCTTTTCCATATTTGGGCGAGTTACCATAAGAGACGAATGGCACTAAGCAGTGCGCTCCATCTAACCGCCGCCCCGCTGGGCAGGCGGACGGTGCGTTGCGGTTCGTGAGCGCTCATTGGAGCCGGAGCGCGCGATGGGCGGTTTCCACCCGCTCACTGCATCGACTTCAAAAACGTGACGAGGTCGGCCAATTCCTGTTTGCTCAACTGCGTGTCCAAACCTTGCGGCATCACGGAGAGC
>CAYHFK010000209.1:0-8681 GCA_964355895.1 uncultured Bifidobacterium sp.
GCCACCGCCAAGCCCGTGCTCATCGGCACGGCGGTCGTGGGCGCGACAACGATGGTGTTCGGCATCATCATGCTGCTGGAAAACATGTTTGGCGGCGTGGTGAACAAGCTCTCCATCGTGCAACCCGAAATCATCCTCGGCATCATCATGGGCGGCTCGGTGATTTACTGGTTCACCGGCGCCTCCTGTCAGGCGGTCGTGACGGGCGCGTATCGCGCGGTGGTTTACATCAAGGAGAACATGAAGCTCGATTCCACCACAGCGTCGGAGAAGGACAGCAAGGAAGTCGTCCGCATCTGCACCGTCTATGCGCAGAAAGGCATGTGGAACATCTTCATCGTCGTGTTCTGCTTCGCGCTGGCGCTGCCGTTCTTCAATCCCTATTTCTTCATCGGCTACCTCATCGGCATCGCGTTCTTCGGCTTGTTCCAGGCCATTTTCATGGCCAACGCCGGTGGCGCTTGGGATAACGCCAAGAAGATCGTGGAAGTGGACATGCGCCAGAAGGGCACCGAACTGCACGCTGCCACCGTCGTCGGCGACACCGTGGGTGATCCGTTCAAAGACACCTCATCCGTGGCGATGAACCCGGTGATCAAATTCACCACGCTGTTTGGTTTGCTCGCGGTGGAAATTGCCGTGACCATGACCCAAAGTCACCAGGAGGCGCTCAAGCTTGATCCGAACGCGATGAACTGGAGTCCCTTTGTCGGCGGATTCTTCTTCCTCGTCGCGCTGATTTTCGTCTATCGCTCGTTCTACGGCATGCGGATTCCCGAAGACAAGTAAGCGAAAGTTTTCCATCCCGCGCCCTTCCGGTTCAACCAGCCGGAAGGGCGCGGTGTTTTGCCGGTTGC
The DNA here is from genome assembly GCA_964355895.1 of uncultured Bifidobacterium sp. Lineage (GTDB taxonomy): Bacteria > Verrucomicrobiota > Verrucomicrobiia > Limisphaerales > JADLHS01 > JADLHS01. Next base: position 858 of record CAYHFK010000209.1, read on the forward strand.
CTTGCGCTTGCCGCTCGACTTGCGCGCGGACGAACTGCTAATTTTGGCGCGTGAGCAATCTCCTCGCAGGTGTGCTAAGCGCGCTGGTCGCCACGAATCAACCCGTGGCGCCCACGAACCCACCCCGCAGCCTGACCAATGCCGTGCTCGTTGCCCCGGACCCCAACGATCCCGTCGAGAAGCAATATCACAAGTTGATGGACGACGACGACATGGCGCAGGCGGAGGTGGACAAGTGGATCCGCGACAACCAGGAGTTTGCCGCCGAGGGCGCCGGCACGGCGCGCGAAGCGTTGAACCGGCGCATCCTCGAACGTTTCGCGCCGGTGCGCAAAGGCTACGAGACGTTCCTCCAGCAACACACCAATCACGTCCGGGCCCGCATCGCCTACGCGAGTTTTCTTGATGACATCCACGACGAAGACGCTTCAATGACGCAGTTGGAACTGGCGCGCGAAATTGATCCCAGTGAGCCCTCGGTCTGGAACAACCTCGCCAATTACTACGGCCACAACGGCTCGGTGACCAAGGCATTCGACTATTACACCAAAGCCATCGCCCTGAATCCCAACGAGCCGGTTTACTACCACAACTTCGGCACGACGGTATTTCTGTTCCGCAAGGATGCGATGGATCATTACCAGATCAATGAGCAGCAGGTGTTCGACAAGGCGCTCGCGCTTTACCATGAGGCGCTGAAGCTCGCGCCCGACGATTTCCCGCTCGCGTCCGACGTGGCGCAGACGTTTTACGGCATCCGCCCGCCCCGCCCCGAGGATGCCTTGCGCGCGTGGACGAACGCGTTCCGTCTTGCGCACGACGACATCGAGCGCCAGGGGGTTCACACCCACTTCGCCCGCGTGAAGCTGCACGCCGGTCGTTTCGACGAGGCCCGCCGCCATCTCAGCAGCGTCACCAACGAGATGTACGCCGAATTGAAACGCCGCCTGACGCGCAGCCTCAGCGAGGAAGAAACCAAATTAAAGGGCACGAACGCGCCCCCGACCGAAGCCGTAAAACAATGATCCGCGCCGAATTTGCCAGCACGAACGAGGGAGGGCGCGTTACTCCGTGCGTGCCGCTTTTCCTTCGTGGACCAACTTGGATCGGCGGACTACCGCCCCAACCAACCGCCGTTGGATGAACCAAACGTTTCCACGAATTGGTTTTCATTCCCGCGCGGCGACTGCGCACTTCGCGGCCGACAGCAAGGACGTGGTCGCGGTCAGCGCTGGCGGCGCGCCGCTGAGTGAATCGGCGGTTGGCCTCTTGGCCGAGGCGGTGCGGTTGCTGGGGCCGGGTGGGCGGCTGTGGATTTACGGGTCGCCGCGCGAACTGGCTTTTTGGGGCGAGCATCTGATGACGGCGCCCGGCCTGGCCGGGACGATGGTTTTCAAGTATTGGATCGCGCTCGATCTGGCCGAGCAACTGCGGGACCGCTTCCTGCAACCGAACCACCAGGGCCTGTTGCTGTTCATGAAGCGCAACGTGGCGCGCAAAACGCCGACGCAGTTTCGGTTGCACACGGCGGACGTCCGCGTGCCGCACGTGAACTGTGCCGCGTGCGGGTTGAACGTCAAGGATTGGGGCGGCAAGAAGCACTTGATGAATCCGCGCGGCGCCGCGCCCGCCGACGTGTGGCGTGATCTGCCGCGGCGCCAATTGCACGATGGCGTGATCCCGGACGACGTGTTGCGGCGGATTGCGAATCTGACGGAAGCCACGGCGGAGAACAGTCTGCATCTGGTGTTGCACCACGACCCGAAATCATCCGCGAGCGTTGCGGTAGAGCAGGGGAGTCCTCAGTCCGCCGTCGCCCGCATTGCGGGGAACGGCGCGGATGGAGTGACGCGCCCGCCCGACGACTTCAAACTGACCGCCCTGGAACTCAACCACGTTTATCGCGGCGACTGCGTTGCGTTTTTGCAGCGCGTGAAGGAGTTGCATCCCGACGGCGCGTTCGATCTCGCGTTTGCCGATCCGCCCTACAATTTGCAGAAAGGCTACGGCAACTGGGATGACGCGCTGGCGGAGCAGCACTACCTCGACTGGTGCAATGCCTGGCTTGATGGCATGGCGCAAACGCTCAAGCCCGGCGGCAGCCTCTTGGTGCTCAATCTGCCGAAGTGGGCCGTCCACCACGCGGCATTTCTGAACCGGCGACTGGACTTCCGTCACTGGATTGTGTGGGACGCGCTGTCCGATCCGCGCGGCAAGCTGATGCCGGCGCATTATGCGCTGCTTTATTACACCAAGCCCGGCGGCAAACCGGTGGTCAACTATTCGCCCGTCGGTACGAAGCCACGCAGCAACCTTGTGCTGCCGCCCGATTCGTTGAAGTATTGTTTGCGCGCCAAGTGCGTGAAGCAGCGCAAGGCGGCGGGCGACGACGCGAAGGTGGAGTTGTCCGACATCTGGTCGGATATTCACCGCATCAAACACAAGCGCGACCGCGATGCGCATCCGTGTCAGTTGCCGGACAAGCTGATGGAGCGGATCATCAAACTCACCACGCGGCCCGGCGATGTGGTGTTTGATCCGTTCTGCGGCGCGGGCACCACGGCCATCGCCGCCACGAAGCTCGGGCGGAAGTTTGTGGTGACCGACGTGGACGCGAACTATGTCCGCATCACGAATGACAAGCTGGCGGCGATGAACCAGCACGCGGACCTGTTTGGCGAATTCGCCGTGCCGCGCGCGTCGGTGATCCGCCCGCGCGGGGATGTGTCCAAGCGGGAGATCGAGTTATATCTGCAAGCCCTCGCCCGCAAGCTGGGTCGCGTGCCCACGGAAGCCGAGGTGACCGCCGACCGGCCGGGACTGTTGCGCGAAATTGATCTGACCTACGCCACGCGCAGCGCCGCCTTCAAGCGGGCGAAAGTTGTGTTGTAAACTTTCCCCGCTTGCGCCTGAGCAATTCATTTTCCCGGGCAGCGCCAAATAACCATTGTGCCGCCGATGCGCCGGGGAAACAATCCCCTGCATGGAAAACGAAGTGCCGTCCGCCGAAAAGAATCCTCGACGCACCTGGCCGTGGGTGTTGGCAGCGGTGGTGATGCTGGGCGTCGTGCTGGCGGTGGTGTGGGTTCGGGCCGAAGCGCGTCGGATTCACCAGCAACGCCAGACCGAAATGCCGCCGCCCGGCGGGGCGTTTCGTTGAGCCTGATTGAAAAATCCGGCCAGCAACACGGAGCTAGGAAGCTCCGTGAACCCGCAGGCAAGGATGCCTGCGCTACCGCGTAGCGTGGGCATCCTTGCCCGCAGGTTCTGGCGGCATCCTTGCCGCCAGCTTCGAGTTTTCAAACCGCCGCTTAGTCTTCGTGCGGCGGTGACGGTTCGTCTTCGCTGGCGCGTGGCTCGTCACTACCCCGCCGCGGGGCATCCGCACTCCGGCGCGGATCGCTATCGCTCCGGCGACCATCCCCACCGCTGCGGCGCGGTTCGTCCCCACCGCGACGGGAGTCAGGGCGTTGGTGGATATTACGAAGGGCGCGGCGGAGGGATTCAATCTCCCGCTCGTCGCCCAGCTTCTGGCGCTCGGCGAGTTCCACCAGTTCCAAAACATCCTCCATCTGATCCACCGCGCGTTTGAGCGCCTCGACGATTTCCATCACTTCGTCAATGGCCTGGCCGATGGCGGAGCCGTGGTGGGCGGGTTCGGCAACGGTGGCGCGTTCGACGGCGATGCGTTCGGTCAGCCGTTGTATGCGTTGGAGCAAAGGCTTTGGCTCCGGTGCAGGTGCGGGCGGGTGGGCGGGTAACGAGGGCGCGGCTTTCTCGGATTTCTCGGCGGTCACCGGTGGTTCCGACCCGGCGGGCGGTGGTGTTGGTCGGGCGGCCGGCAGCGCGTCGGGCTTGCGCCGTCCGCGGCCACCGCGCCGGCCGCGATGGCGGCGGCGATCACCGTCGGCGGGTTTCGCGCCGGAAGTTGCGGACGGGCTTGGAATGGGTGCTTCGCTCTCGGACATGCCGACGAGCTTGCGAGGAACCTGTTTGAATGAAAAGCCAATTCGTCGGGCAGATAAATTCGTTGGACGCGCTCCCGGAAGTCTCCCAACATCTCACATTAACATGATGGCTCAGTCACAAAGTCAGTTTTTCCGTCCCGTCGCTTCGCTGGTCGCCGCCGCGATGACGTTGGCCATGGTCGTGACCGCCGCCGCCGCGGTCACAAATTCCCCGCCGTCCGCGCCGCGCCGGCCCAACATCATTTTCATTCTCGCCGACGATCTCGGCTACGGCGACCTCGGTTGCTATGGCCAGACGCGCATCCAGACGCCGAACCTGGATCAACTTGCCGCCGAGGGGATCCGCTTTAAGAGTTGCTACTCGGGCAGCACGGTGTGCGCCCCGTCGCGCGCGGCGTTGATGCTGGGCCAGCATACTGGTCACGTTTATTTGCGCGGCAATTCCCAAAGCCAGCCGCTTCAGCCCGATCACGTCACCGTGGCCAAAGTGCTGCACGACGTGGGCTATCGCACCGGCATGATTGGCAAATGGGCCCTCGGCGATGAAAATACGACCGGGCTGCCGGAATTGCAGGGTTTCGACGAAGTGGTGGGTTATCTGAATCAGACCGACGCGCACGATTACTACACCGATCACCTTTGGCGGCATGATCCGGTCACCGGTTTCCACGGGCGGATCACGCTGCATGACAATCTGGGGGGGAAGCAGGGCCAATACACCCACGATTTGTTCACCACAGCGGCGCTCAACTTTGTCAAAATCAACAAGCCCGATCAATTCAACCGTTACCGTCCGTTCTTCCTCTACCTGGCGTACACTATTCCGCATGTGAACAACGAGGAAGGCCGGCGCACCGGCAATGGCATGCAAGTGCCCAGCGCCGCGCCGTACGCCGACGAACCGTGGGCGCCGGCGGAAAAAAACAAGGCAGCCATGATCACCCGCCTGGACGCGGACATTGGCCGCCTGCGCGCGAAGCTCAAGGACCTGAAGATTGACACCAACACCGTCATCTTTTTCACCAGCGACAACGGTCCCCATGCGGAAGGGGTGGATCCGAAGTTCCATTCGAGCGCCGGCTCGTTGCGCGGCATTAAGCGCGATCTTTACGAAGGCGGCATCCGCGTGCCGATGATTGTAAACTGGCCCGCGCAAATCCGGCCCGGGCAGGTGAGCGATTTCGCGTGGGCGAACTGGGATTTCCTGCCGACGGCGGCGGACATTGCCCTGGCGAAAGCGCCGAAGGGCATTGACGGCATTTCGATTTACCCGTTGCTCACCGGCCAGGCGCAGACGAACCGGCACGAGTTTCTGTACTGGGAGTTTCACGAGCGCGGTTTTCAACAAGCCGCCCGCATGCACGATTGGAAGGCCGTTCGACCGCAAGCCGACGAGTTGTTGGAGCTTTACGACCTCAAGACCGACCTCGGCGAAAAGAACAACGTCGCGAAGAATAACCCGGAAGTCGTGGCGAAGTTTGAGGCTTATTTCAAGACGGCCCGGACGGAATCGCCCAACTGGCCGATCAATAAGCCGGAAAAGAAACCCACAAACGGTGAGCCGGCAAAGCCGTAGCAATGGGATCGCAAATGCGCCCGGCCCACTTCGCCGGATAACGCCGGTGGCTGCCGTCAAGAAAAAGCTCGCCTGCTTCACGGTATTATATCAGGTTCACGGCATGAACCTCACCGATCCCATCGCGCAGTCCCTAAGTCGCCGCCGGTTTTTGACCGGTCTTGGCCTGGCGTCCGCGCTTTTCGCCGTGCCCGGAGCTTTTGCCGAGGCGTTGCAATTGACCCCGCGCCAGACCGAGGGACCGTTCTACCCGGACAAGCTCCCGCTCGATACGGACAACGATCTCCTCGTCATCAACGACGCGCTCACCCCGGCCGCCGGCGAGATCACCTGGCTCAATGGCCGCATCCTCGACGCGCGTGGCGAGCCGATCCGCAATGCGCTCGTCGAAATCTGGCAGGCGGACAATCACGGCGTTTACCTCCATCGCGGCAGCGACAACGGCAGCAAGCGCGACGGGAATTTTCAGGGTTTTGGCCGATTCCTCACCGGGTCGGGCGGCGAATACCAATTCCGCACCATCAAGCCCGTGCCGTATCCCGGACGCACGCCGCACATCCACTTTGCGGTGAAGACCAAGGGCCGCGACAAATTCACCACGCAATGCTACATCCAGGGCGAGCCGGGCAATGACCGCGACATGGTGCTTAAAAGTATTCAGGACCTGAAAGCCCGCAACTCCGTCATCATCCCGTTCGCGCCGTTGAAAACCTCGCGGGCGGGCGAACTCACGGCGCGGTTTGACATTGTCATGGGTTTTACCCCGGAAGCGTAGAATACGCGTTACGTCTTTCTCGAACCGTGCTGGCCGTTCAGCAAACCAACACCAGACCTATCCTATGAAAAAACTGCTGCTCTCCATTGTTGCCATCCTGCTGGCGGTCGCCCCCGTTCCGGCCCAGGACTGGGCCAAAGCCCGGCTCGAAAAATCCCCGCGCCACTTGGAGTGGGTGAAGGTGAAACACGGGGACCGCGAAGTGAATTGTTTCATCGCGTATCCCGAAGTGAAGGACAAGGCCACTGCCGTGATTGTCATCCACGAAATCTTTGGCCTGTCGGATTGGGTGCGCGGGGTGACGGATCAACTGGCGGAAGCGGGCTACATCGCGATTGCGCCGGATTTGCTTTCGGGCAGCGCGCCCGGGGGCGGCGGCACGGCGGAACTTGGCGGCGGGGATGCGGTGCGCAAGGCCATTTCTTCCTTGGCGTCGGACCAGATCACTGCTGACCTGAAAGCGGTCGCGAATTATGTCGCCAAGCTTCCCGCGAGCAATGGCAAGGTGGCGGTGGGTGGATTTTGTTGGGGCGGGACGCAGACCTTTCACTTCGCGACGAACAACAAGGACATCAAGGCGGCGTTCGTATTTTACGGCTCCGGTCCCGAAAAAGCGGCAGACCTCGAGCGCATCGCCGGTCCGGTTTATGGGTTCTATGGCGGGAACGACAATCGGGTAAACGCCACCATCCCCAAGTCCACGGAACTGATGAAGCAAGCGGGCAAGACCTACGAGCCGGTGATCTACGACGGCGCGGGCCACGGCTTTATGCGCGCCGGCGAAGCGCCGGACGCCAACGCCGAGAACAAGAAAGCTCGCGAAGCGGCGTGGCAACGGTGGAAGGACGCGCTCAAGAAACTCTGACCTACGCAATTGGAAGAATTACACATCCGCTTCCACATTCTGCTTCCTCCTTATGCCGCGTCGGTCTGGGTCAAACATCACGAGTGAAATCATGCACGCGCAGGCGCAAGGCCTTGGCGATTCGTGCCAGAGAATCCACAGAAACGTTGACGCAACCTCGCTCCACTTCTCCAACGTATTTTGAACTCAAATCGGCTCTTTCGGCCAGCTTTTCCTGACTAAAGCCGGCTCGCTTGCGGTGAATACGAATTGTTTCACCCAAGACTCGACGATGTTGAGGCATTGCCACTAGTCGTTACCGAAACAGGAACGCCTGTGTGCCGAAACCCGATATATGTGCTTTCTTTTCCCTTGCCTTGTCCTTGAACTCCGCCTACAACCAGTCTTGCCTTCGAAGATCACGCAATGAAAACACTGACGCTAGGTCGTTGTCTCCAATCTGGTTCTCTCAACCTTGCTTCGCATCCAACCCATTCCTGAAATATGAAAACCACCTCTATTGTCCTCGGGCTGGCTTGGTGCGGCGTTAGTGCCTTGTCCGCACAAGTGGCCCAAACCAAACCCGCCCCGGCGGATGCGACCGAGGGTTCGCTGCGCTACGCAGAAGTTGAACGTGACGCGCACAGCCGGGTGTGGGCCC
>CAYHFK010000210.1:0-6300 GCA_964355895.1 uncultured Bifidobacterium sp.
CCCTCCCCATCACCCTCCCCCCCTCGGGGGGGGAGGGGGAACGGCAGAGTTGTGGTGTGGTAATCTTCCCCGGCGCTGGACACGCCGCGCTCGTGGCGGCCTTTCCCCCCCCCCCCTTCGGAGGGGAAGAGGGCGGGGGTGAGGGGATAGCGGGCGCACTGTTACCGCATCGCGTCGAAATCGAATCAGCCACCAAAGTTTGATTTCGTTGACTGTATTGATTTGCGCGTTTCATCGTTTCATCCAGTTCGTGAGCGCGGCCAGGTCGTTCAAGTTCATGCGCTCCAGCGCGCCATGCGGACAGGCGCGTTGACACGCCGGGCCGCCGTGATTTTCCACGCACAGATCGCACTTGGTCGCCTTGCTGATGGGCTTGAGGTCCTCGCCCACCATGAATTCCCCGCGCTCGTCGCGAATGTCCACCATGCGAATCGCGTCGTAGGGACAATTGTTCGCGCATGCCTTGCAGCCAATGCACGTGACGGGATTGATGACCACCTGGCCGGCAAACGATTCGCGGTGAATCGCGCCCGTCGGACAGCCGATCATGCAAACGGGATCGGCGCAGTGCATGCAGGCATTGGCGATCATCAGTCGTCCACTCGACGGCCCGTGGCGGAGGAAGCGCGGATTGTTGTCGTGCGTCGAAGCGCAGGCGCGCACGCAATCGTCGCAGCGCGTGCAACGCTCCAGATCAATCACCATCGTTGCCGTGCCGTTGAAGAAACGGTTCGTGGTGAGAAACTCCAGCGTGTCCGCGCCGATCTTGTCCCGCGCCGCGCCCGGCGAGTTTTCATCGGGAATCGCGTCGGGAGTTTCCTCCGCCGGTGAAATCAGCGGCGGCAATTCGTTCTTCGGCAGGCTGGGCAACACGATTTGCTCCATCACGCGCGTCGGCACGATGAGCAAATGCGTGTAGCCGATGGCGCGGAGCGAGTATTGAAAATTGACCGGCGACTGCGGCTGTTGAAAGTTGTGCGCGATTTCGTCGAAGCCGAAGAATTGCCCCGCGCCGATGTAATTCAGCGTGCGCTCGCCGGTGCCGAACTTCTGGCTGACGCGCGCGAAGCCGGCGCGGAGCAGCACGACGCCGTTCGGGTAGTCGCCTTCCTGGACAATGACCGGCTCTTTCTCCGGGCGCACGCTGCCGGCTTGTGCGAGGCGTTTGTATTCGCCCGACCAGTCGTAATCGCCGTAGGTCGCGAATTCAATCTGCGCCGCGACTTGATCGAGCTGCTCCTTGGTGAGGTGACGGAACAGCGGCGTGGCGCGCAGATACGAAGCCAGCGCGCGTTCGCGGTAAATCTGATTGATGTGCTGGCGCAACTGATCGTCGGCGCGCATCAAGTCGCGCAATCCCTGCCAGCGAATTTCCAGCAACTCCGCCGTGTCGCTGGCGGCAAAAATGGTGGACGTGCGCGGCATGCGACTCAGCGCGGCGATTTCACCGAAGAAATCCCCCGCCGCCATTTCCTCGGTGCGGTGGTGGTCCAGCACCCGCGGCAAGTCCTGGAGAAAGACGTGAACCTGCTCGTTTTCGTTCTGGCGCGCGCCGACGCCGGCGTTCTGCCGCAATTGCGCGCGGCGGAAACTTTCCGGCGGGCGGCGGTCCGACCAGAGTTGCGCCAGCGTGCGGAGGAGTCCTTTCTTTACCGGCGCTTGCCGGCCGAGCAGCGACGGCGGCAAGTCCGGCTTGAGCACGACGCGCGTCGTGCCGGACAAGATCAGAAACGCCGAAGTGCCATAGTCGCCCTGGCGCGTGATAATTTCGCCTTTGCGATAACGGCGGATGCTCGTGTCGTGTCGAAGAATCTCCCGGAGTGGCGTACGCTTGGGAAAATTCGCCGGCGACATCTTATTGAATGGCGGAATGGCGAGCAGACGCTCTACGTCCGCGGCGGTCATCGCGGGATCGAAGGCCGCATCCCAGCGCTGCGGACGTTCGATGGTTGACGGGGTGGGCGGCATTTAGTTGTGGGCGGTTGCTGCCAAAAAGTTCTTCGGCGGGGCGATGTCGGCGTTTGCTGCGTGCCCCCTCACCCTGACCCTCTCCCCCGCGGAGGGGGAGAGGGAACAGCAATGCCCGACTTTTGAAAATTTCAAAGCCGCTCGATATGCCGGCAGACTGACGATGATTCTCCCTCTCCCCTTCCGAGGGGGAGAGGGCCGGGGTGAGGGGACGAATGGCGTGAGCGGCCAGTTGCGCAAAACTTTTTCAGCCGTAATGTCGCGCCGCGATTTCATTTCACGCATCCAGGACCAAATCACCTTTGGGACGGCAAATACAGGTCAGGCAGGTGCCTTGTTCCGGCTCGGCATCCGGCGGTTTCAAATAGTCCACGCTGCCCGACTTGATGGCGACGAGACACGAGCCGCAACTGCCCGCGCAGCAACCGGAATCAATCCGCACGCCCTGCGCCTGCGCAAATTCGAGCAGGTTTCCCGCGGCCGGCTCCCAGCGGAGGGTTTTGCCGGAACGCGCAAACGTGACCTGCAGCTTGGAGAGAAAAACGGTTTCACTGGCGGTCGGCGCGGCGGTTTTTTTCTTCACCGTGGCCGGCCCGAACGCCTCGAAGTGAACATCCTTCTCCGGCACGCCCCACGCCGCCAGCCCGTCCGTGATGCTTTTCATGAACGCGCCGTTGCCGCACAGGTAGTATTCAAAATTGTTCGACGGCAGCAGTTCCTTCAACAATTCGATGCCGACGCGGCCTTCATGCTGATAGTCACGCCCTTTCACATCGGTCGCGCCGGGTTTGCTGTAGCTGACCTGCAAATGCAGGTTGTCGTTTTCGGCCGCGAGTTTTTCCAATTCGGTCTTGTGGATGTGCTCGCGTCCGTTGCGAACGCCGAAGAAAAACCACGCTTCGCGTTTCGCGCCGCTCGCCGCAATCGCCTGGGCCATGCAAAGCAACGGCGTCACGCCCACGCCGCCGGCGATAAGCACAATGGGATTCGTCTTGGACATTTCGAGAAAGAAATGTCCGGTGGGCGCCTTGACGTTGAGGATGTCGCCTTCCTTGACGGTGTCCGCGAAGAAGCTCGACGCCGCACCCGGCGGCAAATCCGGTTGGTCCGGGGGCGATTTCTCTTTCTTGATCGTGACGCGGTAGTAATCCGAGCGCTGCGGGCTGTCCGACAGGGAATAGCAACGCACCAGCGGCTTGTCGCGACCAGGGATGTCGAGTTGGAAGGTGAGATATTGGCCCGGCTTGAACGGCGGCAGCGATTTGCCGTCGTGCGGTTTCAAATAGAAGGCGCAAACGTCGTCGCACTCCAGGGATTTTTTGGCGACCGTAAATTTCCGGTAGCCGTTCCATTGCCGTTTGCCTTGTTCCGCTTCCTGGCAGCGCAGTCTGGCTTCCCGGACTTGCAGGCGCAAATTTTCCAACGTCGCGCGGTGCTGGGCGCGCTCGGCGTACAGCCGCGAACCGCCCCGAAAAATGGCGCCGAGGACCTGGAGCAGCAGCGCCGCGACGAGGAGCAGTCCGACGGTCAGACTGAGCTCGCCCCCGGCGCGGGCGGGCAGTGTGTCAATTAGGGATTGCATCAGGACTGCGGGTCAATTAACAAAACCAGCGTGCGGCGTAAATCACTTAGTTGTCAAATAAAGCGCGGGAGTGTTTTGACTGCGGTCATCGCCGCGCTGTTTTCCCCCACCGTCGGTCAACTGCAAGGCGCGGAAACCATTTCAACCAACCGATTTCTTGGCGCCACTTCCTGTGCCAGTTCCGGCTGTCACGGCGGCGGCGGGCAAAATCAAAATCAGTTTCTGGTCTGGTCATTGCGGGATTTTCATTCGCAACGCCCGTTTGCCACGCTCACCACCGCCCGCTCCAAGCAAATCGCCGACGCGCTGCAACTCAAAGACCCCACGGCGGACAACCGCTGCACGGCCTGCCACGCGCCTCTGCGGGATGTCCCCGAGGCCTGGCGCGGGGAAGCCTTCAGGGTCAGTGAGGGGGTTTCTTGCGAAAGTTGTCACGGGCCGGCGGAAGACTGGTTGAAGTCACACACCCGGACGGATTACAGCCACGCCGACCGCGTGTTCGCCGGGATGCGCAATCTGAAGAATCTCTACGGGCGTGCCAATAGCTGTGTCGCCTGCCACCAGACGGTAGAAACCTCGCTGCTCAAGGCCGGCCATCCGGAGTTGATATTTGAGTTGGACGGCCAATCCGTTTCCGAGCCGAAACACTGGCGCGAAGCGGCCGATTGGAACGGTGCGCAGACGTGGTTCGTCGGCCAGGCCGTGGCCTTGCGCGAACTGAGCTGGCAACTATCGCGCGCGCCGGAGCCCAACGAAAAGCTCGCGGCCCGCTGGAGCGCGCTCTTGTGGCTGCTGCAAAAGCTCGACGGACTCGACCGCGAATTCCCCGCGCTGGGCAAACTTGCCAGCGAACCCAATTTGCAAAACTTGCGCGCGACGCTGAAGGCCAGCGATGACCTGGCAAAACGCGCCGCCGAGATTCCATGGACCGATGAAATGTCCCGCCGCGCGCTGGCGGCCCTGGCGGCCACCGCCGGTGATTTCCAGCAATCCAGCGTTGCGGTTCATTTTCAGGCGTGCCGGGCGGAACGACTGGTTCTCGCCCTGGATCGGTTGCTGGCCGCGCGCAGAAACTCTCAACCGAACAACGCCGCTGACGCGGACTTGAATCGCCTGTTCAGGCTGGCCCAGTCCCTGCCGGAGTTTAACTCATTGGAATTCGCGGAGGCGTTGAATCAATTCTCCAATTCGTTGAGCCAGTAACCGGTGCGCCTCAGCACTTAAGAATTGGAGACGGACGTCGGAGTTGTTCCAGAACGTGATTTTGGACAACTACGGCACCCACAAGAGGTGCGACGCTTGGCTGGTTGGGCATCCGGACGCGCAAGCCGCTGCGCGGGGCAGTTTCAAGAACGTTGCCGAATTACGTTGGCGAGTTCTTGCCGGTCGCCCTTCCTTTCTTAAAGGAGAGGCCGTTTCAAAACCCCGTAGCTGGACGTCTAACCGACCCGGAGTTGCTGGAACGATTGAAAAGCCAGGCCGAGGGCTTTGTTGGATTCACCGAACGACTACAAGGCGTGAAGTTGCGCGGTGGAACCGAAACCTAAACTCAAATTCGCATGAACCTGAAAACCCATTCTTGCCGCGCGGCCGACTTCAGGTAACATGTGCGATCAGGCTGTGGCGGAACACCAGCCTGCAAATAAAAACCGCATGACATTCGAGCTTTCAACGTTCGCCGCGCGCTTGCGCGACTTCATCGCTGCTTCAATCCTGGTAGCAGCCGACGTGAGGCGGCTCACTTCAAACCGAGAGCAGGGAACGCAATTCGCGGAGCCAAAGAGTGAGCCTCCTCACGTGCGTTGCGACGAGGAGAAGTTCAACGCCATCGCCCTGGAACTGTTCGCCTTGCAGTTCGCCCGCAACGCGCCCTATCGGAAAATCTGCGCGGCCCGGCGCATTACGCCGTTGACCGTGTTGCACTGGTCGCAAATCCCCGCGGTGCCGACGGCGGCATTCAAGGAACTGGAGCTTACCTGCCTGTCGCCGGCGGAGCGGACGCGCGTCTTTCATTCCAGCGGTACGACGGAGCAACGGCCCAGCCGGCATTTTCACAATGCGGATTCGCTGGCGGTTTATGAGGCGTCGCTCTGGCCTTGGTTCGCAGCCCATGTAGCAGCCGACGTGAGGAGGCTCAATTCAAGCACCGCCGAGCTATCAGGCGAGATGGAAGCTGATCAGAGCCTCCTTACGTCGGCTGCTACATTTGGAGTAGTCATCCTCACGCCACCACCCGCGCAAACGCCTAACTCCTCGCTTGTTCACATGTTCAATTTCGTTCGGCGCAAACAGGGCGCGGAGGTGGGTGCCTTTGTTGGCCGCGTGGCCGCCGATGGATCGTGGACCGTGGATTTCGATGCTGCGCTGGCAGCTTTTACACTGAACGATTCCCGACCGTTGCTGGTTTTGGGAACGGCGTTCGCGTTCGTGCATTTGTTGGAGGAACTGGCGGCGAGAAAAGCCCGGTTGCAACTTCCGCCCGGTTCGCGCGTGCTGGAAACCGGCGGCTACAAAGGCCGCTCCCGGGCCTTGCCGAAGGCGGAACTGCACGCGCTCATCACCGAGTGGCTCGGTGTCCCGGCGTCGCATATCGTCTGTGAATACGGTATGAGTGAACTGAGCTCGCAGGCGTATGATGCTGTAAGTCTGAAGTCTGAAGTCCAAAGTCCAAAGTCGGGGCGCATCTTCTATTTCCCAACCTGGGCGCGCGTTCAGGTCATTTCGCCCGAAACGGGCCGCGAAGTTGGCGA
>CAYHFK010000210.1:6400-8670 GCA_964355895.1 uncultured Bifidobacterium sp.
TGAGCGGGATTTTTCTGGCGAGCGCCGTGAGCAATCCGCTGTTCGGCCATCTGAGTGATCGGGGGCGCAAACGCTGGGCGTCGTCGGTGCTATTGATTTCCGCCGTGCTCGTGCTGGCGTTTCCGCATGTGCCGGCGAGTTGGGCAATTCCGCTGTTCCTCACCTACGGCTTTTTCTTCATGTCGAGCTATCCCATGGTGGAGGCGGCGCTGATGCAATCGGTGCCGGATGCGGTGCGCGGGCGGGTGTTCGGGTTGTTCATCACGGTGGGCGGGCTGCTCGGCAATCTCTCGCACTGGATCGTCGGCGAGGCGGTCCGGCGCATGGGCGCGGCGGCCCACGAGCCGGCGAGTTACTTCACGACCTATGGCATTCTGGCGGGAATGATTTTACTGTCGCTGCTCGGGTTGCCATGTCTGCACGCGATCCGCAAACGGGAGCATCTGGACGACGGCGCTGCCGCCACACGCAAATGAACCTGCCCAATTACTTTCTCGCCGATCTGCCAGCCGGGACAGCGCTCTCGCCGACGCTGCTCGCCGAGGCGTGCGTGACGCTGAAGCGCAATCGCGAACAATACCTCGTGCCACGGACGACGGATCAAATCGTGAAGTTCATTGCGAATCTGGCGGAGGGCTGGCTGCAAGCCGACAACCCGTTCCGTAAACTCGCGCTCGCTCAGGGGCCGGGCAAAACGGGGTTTGGCCGGCCCACGCTGGAGCGCGGGCTGGATCAGTTCTTCGGCCAGCTCACGCGGGAAAATCTGCGGGCCTTGCTCGGGCAGGAACTTGGGGATGCGAAGCGGTTGGATGAATTGGTCGCCACGCCCGGCGAAGATAAGTTTTCGCGGGCCGCCATTGCGACCGGGCCGGAGTTTCTCGTTCACATCGCGGCGGGGAACATTCCGAATCCAACGCTGATGAGCCTGGTGCTGGGGTTGCTCACGCGCTCGGCGCAGTTTGTGAAGTGCGGGAGCGGCGCGGCATTTTTGCCGAGGTTGTTCGCGCACTCGATTTACGACGCGGATCACAAGCTCGGCGCCTGTCTGGAAATTGCCGAGTGGCGCGGCGGCAACGCGGCGCTGGAGGACGAGTTGTTCGCCGCGGCGGATTGCGTCACGGCTACGGGCAGTGACGAAACGCTGGCGGCGATTCGCGCGCGACTGCCAATCCGAACGCGTTTCCTCGGCCACGGCCAGCGCGTGAGCTTTGGTTACGTGACGGGCGAAGCGTTGTTCGGTCACGGCGCGAAAAGGATCGTGGCGGGGGCGGCGGACGACGTGGTGGCATGGAATCAACTTGGCTGTCTCTCGCCGCATGTGATTTATGTGCAGCGCGGCGGGGAGTTCGCGCCGGAGCATTTCGCGCAGTTGCTCGCCGAGGAACTGGAGCGCCGCGAAGCAATCGAACCGCGGGGGGAAGTGGCAACCGAGGTGGCGGCGGGGATTGCGTCGCGACGGGGGATTTACGAAGTGCGCGCCGCGCATTCGCCGGAAACGCAGTTATGGCACAGCAAACATTCAACGGCGTGGACCGTGGTGTGCGAAGCGGACGCGCGCTTCGCCGTGTCGTGTCTCTATCGGTTCATCTACGTGAAGGCCGTGGCGGATTTGAAGACTGCGCTGCAAAGCGCCGACGCCGTGAGGGGAAAAGTTTCCACGGTCGGCCTCGCGGCGTCGGAAGAGGAGGCGCAGGACATTGCCGAGACGCTCGCGCGCTGGGGTGTGACGCGGGTGTGTCCACTGGGGCAGATGCAGAATCCGCCGCTGACATGGCGGCATGACGGTCGGCCTGCGCTTGGCGATTTGGTGACTTGGACGGATTGGGAAAAATGAAAAAGTCAGTATTCAGTGTTCAGTACTCAGTTGAGCGGTTCGGACGTGTCTCGCGTTACTGAACACTGAAAACTGGATACTGAATACTTTTTGAAAACATGAAGATGGAACTACGCAAAACGTTTCAATTTGAAGCGGCACACCTGTTGCCGCGCCTGCCGAAGACGCACAAGTGTCGTCGGTTGCACGGGCACAGCTTCAAGGTGGAGATTGTGGTGGCCGGCGAGTGTGATCCGAAGCTGGGCTGGCTGATGGATTACGCGGAGATCACAGCGGCGTTCAAACCGCTATGGGAAAAGCTGGATCACCGTTACCTGAACGAGGTGGCCGGGCTGGAAAATCCCACGAGCGAGGAAATCGCGGTGTGGATTTGGAAAAAGCTCAAGCCGAAGCTGCCGTTGCTCACGGAAGTTGTCGTGGCGGAAACCTGCACGGC
>CAYHFK010000211.1:0-4704 GCA_964355895.1 uncultured Bifidobacterium sp.
CTCACAACGATGCCCTGCCGCTGGCAGCCTGAATGAAGAAATTTGTCTCACACCCTGTCGATCGTTGCGCACAGAATCCAGGTTTACTTGCCGGCCCGTCTGCGGATAATATCCGCGCGAAACGAAACCCATAATCTCATGAAAATACCGATCACGTCTCCCAACGACTTCACGCGCCGCGAGTTTCTGGCCACCGGTGCTGCCGCCAGCGCTGGCCTTTTGCTTGCCTCTTCGGCCTTTGAACAAACCAGTTCAGCGGCCCCGGCGGACGGCACGTCGCGCAAGCAGCGTTACGCCATCGTGGGTGTGGGGGATCGTTCCGGCATGTACCGGGGTGCGATTCTGAAAACCTACGCGCAGACGAGCGAACTGGTTGGCTTTTGCGACAACAATCTGGGCCGGCTCAAGCTCGCCCAGCGCAAGGCGCGGGAACTGGCTGGCGTGGAGGTGCCGATTTACGAGGCCAAGGATTTCGACCGGATGGTGCGCGAGACAAAACCCGACATCGTGATTGTCACCACCAAGGACGCGACGCACAGCCGTTACATCATCCGCGCCATGGAACTGGGTTGCGACGTGATGACGGAAAAACCGATGACCACTGACGAGAAGCAATGCCGCGCCATCCTCGACACTCAGCGCAAGACCGGACGGAATTGCCGTGTCACCTTCAACTACCGCTACTCCCCGCACCGCGCGCAGGTGAAGGATTTGCTCATGAGCGGCGTGATCGGCGACGTGTTGTCCGTGGATTTCCACTGGCTGCTTGATACGATCCACGGAGCAAATTATTTTCGCCGCTGGCACAGCAACAAGGTCAACTCCGGCGGCTTGATGGTGCACAAGGCCACGCATCATTTTGACCTGGTCAACTGGTGGCTCTCCGCCGTGCCGGTGACGGTGCAGGCGACAGGCAAGAAGGAGTTTTACACGCCGCAGATGGCCAAACGTCTCGGTCTTCAAAGTCATCACGAGCGTTGCCACACCTGCCCGGAGAAAAGCAAATGCACGTTTGCCATTGACCTCGTCGCGAGCACGAACCTCAAGGAGCTTTACTTCGACAACGAGCAGTACGACGGCTATATCCGCGACCGTTGTGTGTTCCGGCCGGACATTGACATTGAAGACACGATGAATGTCATGGTCCGCTACAACACGGGCGTCACGCTCAGTTATTCGCTCAATGCGTTCAATGCCTGGGAAGGCTACGCCATTGCCTTCAACGGGACGAAGGGCCGGATTGAACTCAAGGAGGAGGAAAAGGTTTTCACCAGCACTGATGGCTCGCTGCCGCGCG
Organism: uncultured Bifidobacterium sp.; assembly: GCA_964355895.1. Classification (GTDB taxonomy): domain Bacteria; phylum Verrucomicrobiota; class Verrucomicrobiia; order Limisphaerales; family JADLHS01; genus JADLHS01. The sequence goes on from CAYHFK010000211.1 coordinate 1,298, forward strand.
CGGTGAAAGGCGAGGGCACTTACATCCGGGTTTATCCGCTACGCGCGCCGGCCTACGAAGTGGAGGTCTGGAAGGGGCAAGGGAGTCACGGCGGCGGCGATCGCGTGATGCTTGAAGATTTGTTCATGCCGGGCAAGAACGCCGACAAGCATCAACGCGCGGCGGATCAGCGCAGCGGGGCTTACTCCATCCTGATCGGCATCGCGGCCAATCATTCGTTCGTCAGCGGCAAGGCAGTCCAGATCTCGGACCTCGTGCCACGCCTGGCGATGCCGGACTACCCGGCGATGCCGTCCCATACCGAACCGGTGCCGATGCCGCCAAAGGTGTGAGTCGTAGAATTTCCGCGATGTGACACGTCGTGCCCCGGAATGAGAGTCTGAATGATTGAGCAAACTGCAAGCGCTACTGATGGAAACGTTGGAATTATGAGCAAACCCATTCTTGTTGGCCCGCTGCTTGGTTTCGAGGACGGGGATGTTTATACGGTCTGCGTTTTGTTGCCCGCGGGGTCAGAGCCGCCCGGACTGGAGATTTCCTCGCGGCGCAAGCCGGTCGGGTTCCAAAAAGCTGCAACCGTTGGTGATAATGAATTCTGGCGTGCCGAATTCACCTTGCGCCCCGCCGCCGCCGGGGTCCACGTGAGCTACGGGATCAAGTTGGCCGCGGAGGCGATGGCCGACCAGCATGGCCGGGCGAATTGGAAGTTTTATGTGCCCGGAAAAAACGAGCAGCCGATGATTGCCTATGCGTCGTGCAACGGGTTTTCCAGCGCCAAACTTGCGCGTGATACCGATGAGCCGTATGCCCTCTGGAAACAGATGGCGGTCCAGCACGCGACCAAGCCGTTCGCCCTGCTGCTGATGGGCGGCGATCAAGTTTACGCCGACGACATTTGGGAATCCAAGCGCTGCCCCAATCTCCAGGAATGGAGCGACCTGAACTGGAAAAAACAAGCCGCGGCCAAAGTCTCCGCGGCGATGGCCAAGGAGATCGCCGGCTTTTACGACTGGCTCTACACCGACCGCTGGAAGGACGAAGCCATGTCGCTGCTGTTCGCCAGCATTCCGTCGGTGATGATGTGGGATGACCATGACATTTTCGATGGCTGGGGGTCGTATCCGGATGCGCGCCAGCAGTGCGATGTTTTCCAAGCTGTGTTCCAGGAGGCGAGCCGGGTGTTCGACGTGTTCCAGTTGCGCTGCGGGACGCGGAACCGGTTGAACGCATCGGCCCGGCACCGGACGTTGACCCTGCGCTTTCGCGATTACCAAATTCTTGCGCTGGATAATCGCTCGGAACGAAGCCTGAAGCAGATCATGTCAGAAGCGAACTGGCAGGACGTGAAGGGCTGGCTGGCGGAATTGGCAGGACGGAAGACTCCAAACCTGCTGGTGATGGCGGCGGTGCCGGCGGTGTATCGCTCGTTCGACACCGTGGAAGCGATCATGGACACAACGCCGTGGCACGAGGAGATCGAGGACGACGTCCATGATCACTGGAGTTCCCGGTCGCATCACGCCGAGCGGATGCGGTTGATCATGGTGTTGCTCAACTTTCTCGAAGCGCAAAACAGTCTCAAAGGCGGGGAGTCCGCGGGTCAGGCCTGCAAGGCGGTGCTGCTATCCGGCGATGTTCACGTGGGCGCGCTGGGCCAAATCTGGTGTGAGCGCAAGGAATTGGGGCTGACGCAGGTCATTGCCAGCGGCATCGTGCATCCGCCGCCGTCGGCTTTTGCGTGGGCGGGCATCCAGTTGATGACTTCAGACGCGCCGGAAGCCCTCGGTGACGGGGAAGTGACAGCCGAGATGTTGACGCCGCTCAGTTCACCGCGCTATCTGCGGATCCGAAACTTCGCCACGCTCCAGACCGGCACGGACGCCAAGATCTGGATCAACTGGATTTGCGAAAACGAAAAATGGAAGCCGAGCTTCGCGATCAGTTGAGCCGGGGTGCGGGCGGTTTCGCGCGGCTTGGGGCGCGGGGCAGTGCCGATCCGAGCTGGTCTAGCCTTGACACCAAGGGGCGTCTGAAGGATTCGTGGCAGAGGCGGCACAAACCTGGACTGAACCTATGAACACAAAAACATTCCTCAACCTCGCTCTCACCAGCTTGGCACTCCTGGCAATACTGACTCTGCAAACCAACAGCTTCTCGGCAGAAGCTACGAACAAAGTCCGCGTGTTACTCGTGACCGGGGACGATGTCACGCCGGCACACAATTGGGCGGAAGTGTCGCAAGCGATCAAAGAAACCCTCGTGGCCGCCGGCCGATTCGAAGTGCGTCTCTGCGAGGATGCCGGCGTGCTGGACTCCGCCGCCAGCCTCGCGCGCTACGACCTCATCTTTTTGCACCTGTACAACGCCAAGACCCCGACGCTATCGGACGCGGCAAAAGCGAATCTCCTGCAGTTTGTGAAAGGCGGCAAAGGGCTGGCCGTGTCGCATCTGTCGAGTGCGTCGTTCAAGGAGTGGGAGGAATTCCGCAAATTGTGCGGGCGCTATTGGGTCATGGGCAAGTCGGGCCACGGGCCGCGCAGTGTCTTTAAGGTTCGCGTCGCGAACCGAGAACATCCCATCGCCAAAGGGTTGGACGACTTCGAGGCCGACGACGAGCTTTACGCCAAGCTGGAGGGCGATGGGGTCATCACCGTGCTCGTCGAGGCGGATTCGGATTGGAGCAAAAAGACCGAGCCACTGGCGTTCACCTTGGAGTATGGCCAGGGCCGGGTCTTCCACGAGGCGTTTGGTCACGATGGCAAAGCGATCCGCAACCCGTCGGTGCAGAAACTTATCCAGCGCGGTTGTGAGTGGGCCGCGACGGGAAAAGTGGAATAGGCATCGCGCGCAACCTGTGAGTTGAGCCGACGAATCCGCGACTGATTGTTACCGCGTTGGGTGCTGTGGCCCTGCCGGCGTCCCATGGAAAGCCGCAGGTCGCAGCACAAAAGATAGTGTTATGAACAAATCACTGGAAAACATCCGTCCCGGCACCCGCACCGCCGGGGTCCAAGTCTTTTGGCGAATTCTCAGCCTCGTGCTGATTGCATGGTTGAGCCGTCCCATCGGAATGGCCGCCGAGCCAAAGCCGCTCGGGGCGGCTTCGGGCGTGCTTCCAGTGCGCGGGCTTCATCTGTCGGCGCCGTCCAAGCAAGACCTGCCGGCGGCGATTGAGTTCATCCGAAAAGACCTGCGCGGCACCGGAGTGAACACCCTGGTCCTGGAATTCAACTACCAGTTTGATTTCAAGTCGCGGCCGGAATTTGCCGATCCCTCCGCGCTCGGCAAAGCCGAAGTTCAATTGATCTTGCAGGCGTGCCGGGAGAATCAAATCGAGTTGATTCCCCAGTTCAACTGCCTCGGCCATCAATCCTGGGCCAAGCGCACGGCGCGGCTGCTGGAGAAGC
>CAYHFK010000211.1:4804-8662 GCA_964355895.1 uncultured Bifidobacterium sp.
AACTGCCTCGGCCATCAATCCTGGGCCAAGCGCACGGCGCGGCTGCTGGAGAAGCTTCCGGAGTTTGACGAGACCCCCGGAAAGTATCCCGACAATGAGGGCATCTATTGTCGCAGCTATTGCCCGCTACATCCGGAAGTTCACAAAGTGATCTTCGATCTCATGGCGGAATTGGCCAAGGCGTGCGAGGCCAAGGCCTTCCACATCGGGATGGACGAAGTCTTCATCCTCGCGGATCCGGATTGTCCACGCTGCCAGGGCAAGAACCCGGCGCAACTGTTTGCCGACGAGGTCAAAACCCTCCACGCACAGCTCAAGATAATCGGGTGCCGGACATGGATGTGGGGTGACCGATTTTTGGATGGCAAGTCCACCGGGCTGGGGAAATGGGAAGCCAGCGAGAATGACACCGCCCCCGCCATTGATCTGGTGCCAAAGGACATTGTCATTTGTGACTGGCACTACGAACAGGCGACCGAGACGCCGGCGCTTTTCGCCCGGAAGGGTTTCGACGTTGTTGTGTGTCCGTGGCGAAAGCCCGATGTGGCGCTCGCCCAACTGGCGAAACTCCAAACCCTCCGCGCCGAAGCCGACCCGGCGATTGCCCGTCACGCGCTCGGAATGATGCATACTACTTGGTGCGGATTCTCCCCCTTCGCCAAAGCTTACCGCGCGCAGGTGTCCGGCGAAGCGCCGGCGAAGAATGCCGCCGCTGAAACCGCGCAGTGTTTCGCGGCACTCTTCAAAGCGATGCGGGTAAAACCGGAATGAGGCCCGCTGCCGTGTCACCCGACCCAGAAATGCCGAGCCTCAAGGACGATCCCCAAGCGGGCGGCGTGCCTCCGATGTTGCCGGCATCGGAGCACATGCATGACTCCTCGCAGGTGCGATCGTTACTGGCAATCCTGCTCAGCCTGTTCCTCGGAGTGTTTCTCACCGATGCGATTGTTTCCTTGATCAATGACTCGTTGATCCTATTTTTTGATAGTCATTTCCTGACGATGACCCGCGGGCTTCTGGCGCTTCTAGCCATGCTCGTGGCGATCGTGATCTACGGCCTGATGGGACTGACGCCCATGATCCCGAAGCGCCGGTTTCTGCCACTCGCGGTTTTCAATCCGGTCGCTGGTATGGCCATGGTGCCATTGGCAATGTATTTTTACAGTCGCATTCACCAAGTAGCTTGGACCCTGTCGCTTTGTCAGTTGATCCTTGGGCTTGTCATCCTCTACCAAGTCCAAGGTGGCTTCCGTTTCCGTTGGCCGCTGGTGACGCCAAGCCAGCTCCCCGTCCGTCGCTTTAGCTGGCGGCGGCTGGCCGTCTTCGTGCTGGTGAACCTTTGCGTGTTGCTGCCGGCTTTGGTGGTCTATTTTGGCTTCTGTGCGGCTTTGGCCGTCGATCATTTCAGCGAAGGCTTCGTCGCCCTGCGCGCGGGCGGATTGACGGTGCAGGTGAGAGATTACGTTCGCCACGATGGCAAGACGATCCAGTTGGTGCCGATGTCGCACATCGGTGAATCCGATTTCTACCAGGCGCTCTCACGGTCGTTTCCGACCAACGCGCTGATTCTGATGGAGGGCGTGACGGACGACCGAAATCTGCTCACCAACAAAATCACGTACCAACGGATGGCGACCGCGCTTGGAGTTGCCCAGCAGCATGAGGAGTTTCAGCCCCGGGGCGAACTTGTGCCGGCGGATGTTGACATCGAAGTGTTCGCGCCGAGCACGATTGGTTTTCTCAATCTGGTCATGCTCCTGCATTCCAAGCCGCCAAGCGCTGAGACGCTCATGCAGGTGCTTCATTTCTCGTCGCCCCATTTTGAGGAACAACTCTTTGACGATCTGCTCCGCAAGCGCAATCGCCGCCTCCTTGAAGAAATCCATGCCCGGCTTCCGCAAGCGGAGAGTCTCGTCGTGCCTTGGGGCGCGGCCCACATGCCGGAGATTGCCCGAGAAATTGAAAAGGCTGGCTTTCGGGTGGTGGCCACCCAGGAATTTATGGCAATCCGGTTCCGATCCACAGGAAACAAAAGTTCGAGCGCGGGGCAAGTTGGGGGCGGTGTGAAGCCGAAATGACGTGCCACCGGCCGCCTCTGTTGGAAGCTTGAATCTGGATTCTGCCACTTAACAGGTCAACCTTGCAAGGTTGCCATCTATTTGACGAGTGCTCGCACGCGATAGTTGAACCGGTCGTTCGGGGCCGCGTCGCCGTTGAGCGTGAAATCGGTCCAATCGCCGGCCTGGAGGCAGTTGTCCGCCCACTTGAAGTCGAGGGTCGCCGGTGGAGATTTCATACCGAGAGACTTCCACGGAATCGCCAGCTCCAGTTCATTGCCCTGCACGCGCCATTTCCCTTTGCCCGCCGCCGACCAGGTAAAATTGTTGCCGACATTCCGCGCCAGCGTTCCGGTGTCGGTGTGGTTGATGGCAAAGTCGTAACCGAGCCAGCCGGTCTTGGCGTTGGCATCGGTGTCGAGGAAGAGAATCATCCAGTTCGTTCCGCCGGGCGGCGTGATCGGTTCGCGAGTGCGCACGTAAAACCAGGCGGTCGCTTTGTTCCAGCTCACCTTGGCGGCGATGATGTCATTCCGACCCGTGAAGTTGCGGTAGGTGACGTTGGTGTCCCAGCCGCGATGTTCGCGCCGGACTTGATCGCCAATGGTGTCACGAAATTCCGGCTGCACGTCGCGCCAGTCGTCGAAGCGCCCATCCAGCCTGATTGGGCGTGATTCGAGCGAGGGCAGGGGACGTGCGCCCTTGTAACGGCGGACGTGGCTCACGAACTGGTAGTAGTAATCGTCGCCGTGACCGCCGCGCATCGGCTCAATGTCGCGGCTGTGTTCCTGATCGAACTGGTCCACGAACATCACCGGCAGTTTGATGCGATTGAACTCGGCGAAGCGACCCGCGATCCACTCGTTCCAGCCGGTGACGAAAATGAAGCGCGGATCTTCCTTGAGCGCGCGTTCCCACTGCTCGGTCACATTCAGTCCGTAACGCACGGTGTCCGGGCGCGGGTCGGTGGCGCCCGCGTGGAAGCTGCGTCCGTGCGCGCCGGATTCGCTCATCGAGCCGAGGCGGCCGTTGACGGCATTTTGCCCGACCCCGACAGACATCTGCTCCTTCTGTCTGGCGGAATTGGTGAAGACATGCTGCGGGAAAACTTCGAGCCAGCTCCACATATCCGGCTTCGTCGGCCCTTGGAAATAATCCGGCTGTGGTTTGCGGAACGTGAAGAACTCGAGGATTTGCTGCGTGTCGCCGTCGGCGAATTGAAACCGCAGCGTGCGATCACCCGCAACCGCGCTGCCATCCGCGAACGCCGTGCCGGGGGCAAACTTATCCTCGCTGTGGCTCCACCAGCCGATTCGCCCGTCCGGCTCCGACGCTTCCAAATAGTAAGTGCCGGGAGGCAACGGCTGTTTCAACTTCAACCGCAACCACGCGTTGTCGCCAACCTCGTGGAATCGTTCAGCGGCGATGCGTTCACCGCCGGGGCCGCTACGCAGCAGCGTCAGCGTCACGGCGCTGCCGGACGTGTTCCAGGTCGGGCAACGCGCGCTGACGGCACCAACGGCGCGCTCCGATTTGAACGATTGCCCGAGGGTGTGGCCGGGTTGCAGTTCGGCGGGCGTGTTCTGGTGCGCGTTCTCTTCGCGGTCGAAGATGAGCTCCGGATCGGCGAGAATCAGCGGCTTGCCTGCCCACTGAAACCAAAGGTCGCGAGCCAGGCCCGGCGCGTAAAGATCGCGCCACAGCTCGCGGGTCACTTTGGCCGGATCCCAGAATGGCGTGAGGAAAGCGACCTGCGGGGTGCGGTTGCCGAGACGGCGCATGTCCGACCAGACGCGCAGCA
>CAYHFK010000212.1:0-8640 GCA_964355895.1 uncultured Bifidobacterium sp.
ACGAACTGCTCAACGAGATGCAGCGCAACGCGGGCGGCGATCAGGTGGTGGAGAATGTCAGTCGTTACGCGGTGAAGGTGCGGGTCGGGAAGGACGTGGCGGATTGGGAAGGCGAAGTCGTCGGCCCGCCGGCGTTGTATCCGTTGGCCAGCGTCAACGCCATCGTCGCGGGCAAAACGCTCATCGTCCTCGATCAAGCGAATCAGCAGAAATGGCAGAGCACGCTCAATTATCCGGTCCTCGGTAGTAACGGCGATTTCTTGGACGCCGATGACGAAGCGGCGGCGCGTAGTGGCCTGGGCCCGGTGGTGGAGCGCGGCGACACGCTCTACATTTTCGATCAAGGCGTGTTGAGCGCGTTTGAAGTCGCGACCGGCAACGCCCGCTGGCGGCTGCCCTCGGTTGGCATCTCCGGGATTTACTTTGATGACGCCGGGATGATTTATGTGAACACCACCACGGCCAGTCCGGACAACATCAAGTATTCCAAACAGATTGACGTGAGCGACCGGATCAATGCCGTGGTTCTCAAACTGGAGGCGAAGACGGGCAAGGAACTTTGGAAGCAAACCCTGAGCGGCAACCTCAGTTATCTGTCCGGCCAATACATTTACAGCGTCGCGTACACCGGCCCGCGCGACGATGACGACGAGATCAATCCCGACCTGGCCGTGCTGGGCCTGGAGAAGAAGGCGTACCTGCGCATCCGGCGGATCAATCCCAAGAACGGCCGGATCCTGTGGGAACACTTTCAACAACGCGGCCCGCTGGATGTGAAGATTGACCGCAACACCATCCAGCTTGTGTTCAAACGCGAAGTGCAGGTGTTGAAATACCTGTCGTTCTGAGCCGGCCCACCGCCCTCAGTTCAACCTGGAAAGCAGAGTCAACAATGCAAGGGCGCAAACGTGTGGAGACGCAAAGCTCTCAACCGATGTGGCGGTGATTCCGCACTGTTCATGGCGCGGGCGAGCGCGGGCTGGCGTGTGGCACAAAGCGAGAATGGCTTGAGGTCCGCCCTCACCCTGACACTTTCCCCCGGAAGAGAATTCCATGAAACGCGTTCGCGCCTTGCGTTCTGGAACCGTAGCGCAGTCTGGCAGTCGGCGTTGTCGCCGAGCAGCCGATAATCGCATCCATCCGCCCTCGCCGGCCCCGCGCAACCTTTCGCACCGGCGCCTGGCATCCCGCGCTGCGACTGGTTTCGCAGGCAACGTCGCTCCACAGCCGCGTTCTCCCGGTGCGAGATAGGCAGTGAACGATGGAACTTCTACGGGCACCTCAGCGCGAGACTCGCTTTGTGCAAGCGGCGGCGTTGTGAGGTCGAGCGGTCAATGTTGCCGCAGGCGACGGACGGTGCAGGTAAGTCAGAGCAAGCTGAGGATGGCGATGATGAGCGCCTGGCTCAGGGCGGGAATGTCATAGGCAAAGTAGGCGATGCTGCCGTAGAGCAGCGTGGCATTGGCGAGATCGAATGTGCTCATGCAGGAAGTATGCACCGGTGGGGTGGAGGTGCAAGTGGCGGCGAGCATGGCGGAAAGATTGCCGCCGACTGAACCGCCCATCGCACCGAAACGGTCCGGATCGATCTGCAATCGCGCCGCGTTACTTGCCTGCGGGCGCCATGGATTCAACCCGGTAGAGGTGGGTCTTGGTTCTCAGGTAGAATGCCTTGCCGTCCGCTGCCGGTGAGGCCATGAAGCCGCCGGCCAAGTTATTCGTCGCCAACACTTCGAGAGTACGTCCCGGTTTGAGCACCGTGGTCGTGCCGTCCTGACTGAAGAAATACAACCGGCCATCGGCATAAATCGGCGAGGCGGCGTATTTGCCGCCGATGCGTTCGGTCCAGACGACTTGTCCCGTGGCGGCTTCGACGCAGGTGACGAAACTCTCATCGGCCGCCGTGTAGATCAGGCCCTCCACGAGCAGGGGCGAGGCGTACTTGCCCACGTGGGTGTTGAGCTTCCACGCCACGTGCGTGTCGGTGATGTTGCCGTGTCCATCGGTCTTCACCGCCCAGAGTTCCTTTTTTGTCAGGCCGGTGACGATGAAGGCGCGGCCTTGATCGAACAGCGGTCGCGGCGCGCTCGACCAGTCGGTGTATTCCACCCGCCAAAGTTCGTTGCCGGTGCGCGGGTCGTATCCATACGACGCCTTGGCCCCGACACTGAGCAACTGCGGCTTCCCGGCGACGGTCGCAATCAATGGCGTGCCGTGGGACTTCCGATGATCTCCATCCCGAGTCATGGCATCCGTTGAGCCCTCGTCGTTCCAGGCGACCGAGCGCTTGGTTTTCCAGACCGTCTCCCCCGTCCTTTTGTCAAGGCCGGCGGTGTATTGCAGGTCCGCGCCATCGAACGTCAGGATCAACAGGTTCTCGAACAGCACCGGCGACGCGGACGGGCCGCGGTAATGACGGCACGGCAGGTCGCTTCGTTTCCAGAGGACCTTGCCCGTCTTGGTGTCCAGACACGCCGTGCCCGCACTGCCAAAGTGGACGTAAACCCGGCCCGACTCGATTACGGGCGAAGGCGTGGCGTAACAATTCATGGAAGCGCCGTTGCCCAGCGGTTCGGGGCTGTCGGTGTGAAACACTTTTTCGTTGAAGAGAATCTTTCCGCTTTCTTCATCCACGCCGACGGCGAAATAGTCATGGCCGTCCTCCGTCGCCGTGGTCAGCCAGACCTGGCCGCCCATCACCACCGGCGTGGACCAACCGCGATGCGGAATCTCCGTTTTCCATTTGATGTTGTTCGTCTCGCTCCAGTGCAGCGGCAGGCCGATAGGTTTGGTGTCGCCCGGGGCGGAGACATGGCCATTGCCCCACGGCCCGCGGAAGTCCGGCCAGTCCGCTCTCGCCGTCGGCAGACCGACGGTTAGAGCAGTCAGCAGTAGAACACAAAGAAATCCTCCGGAGCGAAGCTGGCTTTTGTCACAGGTCATGTTCGCAGGGTGACAAGACGAAGGAAGCGAGTCAACAGCGTGGCGACTTTGTCGTTTTCCGTGTTTGAGTCACGGGTCTGCGCGCTGGCTCGTCAGTCGGCTCGCCCCACCGCGCCGGGGCGGAGGCATGGGCTTTGGACGCAAAGCAGTTTGCGCATTGGCTGAAATAAAATATCGTGACCGCGCCTTGAAACCGACCGCATCCATCACCAGCACACAACTCATCGCCGCCGCGCGCGAACTCTCGGCCCGCGTTGAACGTTTGAAATTTCGTGCGCCGGTCACGCATACCTACAATCCGCTGACCTACGCTTGGCCGGCGCACGAGGAATATTTGCGCCGCTTCGGTGGCCGCCGGAAGCGCGTCGTCTTTCTCGGCATGAACCCCGGCCCGTTCGGCATGGCGCAAATCGGGATTCCGTTCGGCGAAATCGCCGCCGCGCGCGATTGGATGGGCATCCGCGCCACCATCGCGAAGCCGGCCAAGGAACATCCCAGGCGGCCGATCCTGGGTTTTGATTGTCCGCGCTCCGAAGTCAGTGGCCGACGCTTCTGGAAGTTGTGCGCGGAACGCTTTGGTTCACCCGAAAAGTTTTTCGCCGGGCATTTCGTGGTGAACTATTGTCCGCTGGCGTTTCTGGAGGCGAGCGGCCGCAATCAAACGCCCAACAAGCTGCCCAGAACGGAGCGCGACGGCTTGTTTGAAATCTGTGACGAACATCTGCGCCAGGTCCTGGCCATTCTTCAACCGGAATGGCTGATTGGCATCGGCGGCTTCGCCAAGGATCGGGGCGAGTTGGTGGCGGCCAGCTTGAAGATTCGCGTCGGCAAGATTCTGCATCCCAGTCCGGCCAGCCCCAAGGCCAATCGCCACGATTGGACGAAGACCGCGACCCAAGAGCTCATCCAACTCGGAGTCTGGAAGTAGCTTTTGCATCGGCCACGGTGTGCGTTGTTCCCGGCGGTTTCAGTTCGCTGGACTTTTGGGCTGGCTTGGATTGAAATGCGGCCATGACGAAGTTGAGTTTTCCCTTCACGGAAGAAAAAATCCGCGCCCTCAAAGTTGGTGAGGAGGTTTTGATCTCCGGCGTTGTGTTCACCGGACGGGATGCGGTGCACAAGTATTTGCACGAAGGCGGGGCGTTGCCGCCGGAAGTGAAATTGCGCGACGGCATTCTTTATCACTGCGGGCCAGTGGTGATGAAGCAGGACGACGGCTCGTGGAAATGCACCGCCGCCGGCCCGACCACCTCCATTCGCGAAGAGCCGTATCAATGGCAGATCATCCGCGATTTCGGCGTGCGCGGTGTCATCGGCAAGGGCGGCATGGGCGAGCGCACGCTCGCGGCGTGCCAGGAACACGGCTGCGTGTATCTGCACGCCATCGGCGGCGCGGCGCAGGTGCTGGCCGAGTGCGTCAAGCAGGTGCGCAACGTGTATTTCTACGAACAGTTCGGCGCGCCGGAAGCGATCTGGGAATTTGAAGTCGTGGATTTCCCGGCGGTGGTGACGATGGATGCGCACGGCAACTCGTTGCACAAAGAGGTCCTTGCGAAAAGCCAGGCGGAATTGGCCAAGCGATTGTAAGCGGATGGCTGCCGGTCGTGAAATCAAGATTGACCGCGTCGAAAGGGTCAACGACGAACGAACCGCTTGTTCGGGTGTGCTGCTGGAGGGTTTGACGCAAGCAAAGCCGCTCGGATTCGCTCCGGGCCAAGCATGAAACATTACACGTTCGTGGATTATGCGACGCAGGGTTACATCGCGTTCGTGGGGTTGATCGTGCTGGTGTTTCACGGCGCGCGCTTGACGACCTGGCCGTGGTTGCTGTTGGCGCACGGGGTCGGCTTGGCGCTGATCCACGGTTTGATTCAGATTTCCGCGCGGTTTCCCGCGAACCGGCCGCTGGATTTAATACGCCACTATTATCCGATCCCGCTATTCATCGGGTGTTACAGCGAGACGGAGTTGTTGAACCAATTGTTCTGCACGGGATACCTGGATGCCGGCTTCCTGAGACTGGAACAATGGTTATTCGGCATGCAGCCCGGGCTTGAACTCATGCTGCGGTTCCCGGCGCGGTGGCTGGCCGAGCTGCTCTACGCCGCCTATTTCTCGTTCTACCTCATGATCGCGGGCGTGGGACTGGCGTTGCTGCTGCGCGACCGTCGCCAGTTCGCACATTTCATCTCCGTCGTTTCGTTTGTGTTGTACGTTTGCTATACGATTTACATCTTCCTGCCGGTGGTGGGCCCACGGATTGTAGATCTCAATCTGCCGGGGGTTTCCCTTCCGCAAGACGCCCTTCCGACCACGAATTATGAACCGCCGGAGTCGGTCCAACGCGCGGTGTTTTTCCGAATCATGGGCTGGTTTTACAAGCACTTCGAGTCGGCGGGCGCGGCGTTCCCCAGCAGCCATGTGGCGGTGGCGATTTGCACGGTCTATTTTTCGTTTCTGTATCTGCGCCGCATCCGCCATGTCCATTTGCTCGCGGTTATTCTCTTGGGCATTTCAACGGTCTATGGTCGCTATCACTATGTGGTGGACGTGGCGGCGGGCATCGTGACGGCGGCGGTGCTGATTCCACTGGGCAACTGGCTCTACTTCAAACTCGGAAACCCGGATCGGCTGTCGCCAGCGGACGCGGAGCCAAAGGAAGCGGCGAAGAATCGTGGACCCGTCCCGGCCTGATAGGTGCGGTCGTGTTCCCTGGGTCGGCGGCGAAGCGCATCAGACCGCGCGCTCGTAAATCCGGTACGTTTTGTAAACTCGGCCGCCGAACGGTTTCAGCAACCGGCGCATCATGACGTTGTCCTCCAGCACCCACGAGGCTTCCGCCGTTTTGAACCCCAGGCGCAGGCTGGTCATCAGGCCCTCCGCCAGCATCACCGCCTCGATGCCGCGGTTCCGGTAATCTTCTTTAACGCCGAGCGTGACGACGCGGCAACTGGCGGGAACTTTGCGGCCCAAGGCGTAGGGCAGCAGGCCAAAAACTTTTGGCGTGTTCAGCCGCCCCCGCAACGGCTTGAGCGCCTCGTTGTAATCCGGGATCGTGAGCAGGAAACCCACGGGCTCGCCCGCCGCCTCCGCAATCCACACCAAGCCCTCCACCAAGAGCGGCTTGAGGCGGGCGGCCAGGAAATCAATTTCCGCGTCGGTCATGGGGATAAACCCCCAGTTCTTCTGCCAGGCAGCGTTATAGACTTCCTTGATTTTGGCGAGGTCGGTCGCCAGCGTGCTCCGGCGCACGGCGGTGAATTGGAATTGGGGACTTCGCTGCCGTGTCTTGGTCGCGATGCGCTCCAACCGTTCGCGGGGAATACCCGCCACATTGATGTGATACGCCAGCAAGTCCTTGGCTTTAACAAAACCCTCGGCGGTGACCAGATCCACGTAGTAACGCGGGTTGTAGGTCATCATCAGCTGCGGCGGTGAATCGAAGCCATCCACCAGCAACCCACACTCATCATTGGTCGTGGGATTCATCGGCCCCAACAAGCGGCGCACGCCCTTTTGCCGCGCCCAATCCTGCACCGCGCCGAACAACCGCCGGCTCGTTTGGGCATCATTTTCGCACTCAAAAAAACCAAAGAACGCAGTGTTCTCCTGGTGCGCCCCATTGTGATTGTGGTCCAGAATGCCGGCGATGCGACCCACATCCCGTCCGTCCCGCCGGGCGATCCAGAGCTGCATCTCGGCATGTTGAAAAAGCGGATTCGTCTCGGCGAAGACCTTCTTCAAATCCAGAAGCAGCGGCGCTACCCAATGCGGGTCGTCCCCGTAAATGCCATAGCTTACGTTGAGAAATCGGCTGACCTCCCGCGGACTTCGCGAGCAGGGCACGATTTGCAGCTTGTGACTCATTTCAAGAATGCGCCGCGCAGCGTGCCGGGAGCCGGTATTTCATTCCCCGGATTCTGGGAAAGACGCCGCCAACAGTCAATGCGATGCTCGTCAGAGCGAGGGTTGTAAAGTCCCGCCCCAAAGGTGCGCCCAACGCGGAGGCGGGTAGGGTCAGCGCGCTGCGCTGACCGCCGGCCCGTGCAGGGCCGGAACGCTTTTCCCCGTCCTCAACGTTCCCTCCGAAAGAGGTTGCGCCGCTACTACGCGGCGCAGGTCGGCGCAGCGCGCCGACCCTACCACCGTGGTAGGCATCCGCCGTGCGTTAGGGCGATGCCCGGTTATCCGCACTTGAAATTGGGATTTGGTTGGGGACTTGAAACGCGAGTTGAAGTCGCCGCGCCCGCTCGTCGCCGCCCCGGGCGGTTACGCGCAATTGATTACCACAGCGACTCCGGAGATTTCACGGAACGAACCGAACCTGACGCTGGAAGGATTGCGGCTGGTTTGGACGGCGGCCAACGTAGTGCGATGACTTCCGCCTATCCTCGGATAAGGCGACTCGTTTCACATCTCAATGGTCATGGAATGTACTCTGAACACGGCCTGCGAAATCGAAGCAGACGATACCACGACAAAGCTTGAGATGCCGATTATAAATCCAAAACATCGCCATACCTTCTTCGGAGTGAGCCACTGATGGCTTCCCCATCAAGGACTCGACCTCAGACATGCTCATCCCCGAGTGAACCTTCTGGAACTGCTTCACGTTCAGTCCGTGCCCATTCCAAGACCAGGCAGCAAGCGCGACAGACGCCACAAGAATGACTGGAAGTGACCACAGAATAATCTTGAGAACGCGCTTCATGCTGAAAGGCGGCTAACAATAATCAGAGGCGCGTTTTGCAGCCTTTCCTTTTCCATGGGGCGAACCTATTTCGGGCGCAACCGGCTGTCGAGCATGGTTTTTCTGCGGTTATTTGTCCGTCCGAACAAAGACGGAATGGGTGCGACTGAAATCGCCTGGCAAACTGCGGACGGCGCGCGGGCGGTCCCTTGCCCGTAGCGCTCACGCATTCCGAAAGACGTCCAGATTTTCTAACGCTCTCCTTGCTATCCACCCGCTGCGACCGGGGACCGGTCGCGCTCCCAGGCGGAACTCCAAACTTGCAACCCGCCACCCGCACCGGAACAATCCCGCCACATGAATCGTATTGAGGAACGCTTCGCACGGTTGCAGCGCGAGGGCAAGAAAGCTTTCATCGTCTATATCGGCGCGGGCGATCCGAATCTCGCCGCCACCCGCCAACTCGCACTGGCGTTCGAGCAGTCGGGTGTGGACATTTTGGAACTGGGCGTGCCCTTCAGCGATCCGCTCGCCGACGGGTTGGTGAATCAGCTCGCGGCTCAGCGGGGTTTGGAGTCCGGCACCACGCCGCCCAAGCTGCTGGCAACGGTCGCGGCCATCCGCCAGGAGTCGCAGATTCCCATCGTGCTCTACATTTACTTCAACCTGATTCACCGCGTCGGTTTGGAACGGTTCATCGCGGACGCAGCGAAGGCGGGCGTGGATGGTTTACTCGTGCTCGATCTGCCGCCGGAGGAATCGGACAATTACGAAGCACTCATGCGCGGCGCGGCTCTGTGCAACATTTACCTCGTCGCGCCGACGACACCGGAGGAACGCATGGAAAAAATCGTGAAGCGCGGCGCGGGGTTCATTTACTACATCTCGCGCATCGGCGTCACGGGCATGCAGAGTGAAGTGGCGGCGAACCTGGCGGAACAAGTTGCCAGAATTCGCGCCCATACGAAACTGCCGGTGGCGGTGGGCTTCGGGGTTTCCAATCCGGA
>CAYHFK010000213.1:0-8627 GCA_964355895.1 uncultured Bifidobacterium sp.
GCGCTCGAAGTTCAGGTAGAGCTTCATGCGCGGCAGTTGGAGGAGGTGCGCCAGCAGCAGTTCCGCTTGCAGACGCGGCGAGTCCACGTCCTTCCGGGCCAGGAACTCCGCGCTTTTCTGGATGACCTCGAGCACTGTCACGCGCGCGCAGTGTAGGGTTGAGGTGAATCGCGCAAAAGGAAAACTCCGGGTGCGCAGGCTGGGCCAAAAGACAAACCGATCAAAGCCGGGAGATCAAAACGCAAACAACGTCCGCCGATTGAGGGTTCGAGCGGGCGGAGCGGACGGACGGACGGAGCCGGTTCGCCAAGCGGGTTCAACAACGGATTGAAAGGACGCTCCGCGCAACTACCTCAAAAAGACAAGCGAACAATCCCGGCGCGTTTCTGTCATTTCAATCCGTTGGTCGGTGGAGATTCTGCCTTTTCTTGCCTTCGGACAAGTGCCACGGCCCACGACCGGCCATTCACAAAAAGGACGATTCCTACAATAAACGGGATGAATGCCTGCGAAACATCATAGCCCTGAATTCCCTCCTTCCAAGAATCTCCGGAACTCGTTGCCGCCGCTTTAAACAGATAATGACTCCAATTCAGAACCTGAGGCAAATGACTCGCGATGTAAAAAAGGCCAACACCGATAAAGGCGATGGAGTAACAATCCACCAGTGACATAGCACCAAAAGAAAGTTCTTGAGTCACTTGCCTGGTCACCAGCCGTGCTATTGGCAAAGCAAGCACCCAGAGGAGCACCGCGCTCACAACCAAAGCACCGAGGACGAGCCACGGCAAGACGCTTGGAGAGTCATGCAATGGCGAGCGTTCATACAATCTGAGGTATTGGAGCACCTGCGGAGTCAACTGAACTGCCACTTGTATCAGGAAGTTCAGCGCCATCAGGCGGAGGACGACAACGATGAGGCTTTTAATATTCATGCGCACAATTTCTCCGAACAGTATAGATAACGGGCTGCGTATTCTTCCATCTATCCGGTTTCATAGGGCGAACCTATTCCGGCCTCAAATTGCTGTCGAGCCTGGTTTTTGGCCGGCAATGAATCCCAAACCTGTTCCCGCAAAAGCGGAGTTTTGTCGCCGGTGACACATTCTGGCGTTGGCGTCACCCGTAGTCCACACCTAAACTTGGCCGGTCATGAGTCGGCGACTTTACGACGCGCACAATCATTTGCAGGACGAACGCTTCGGCGGGCGGCAGAGGGAATTACTCGCGGCCTGCGCGCAAACGGGCGTGGCCGCGATGGTGGTGAACGGTTCGTGCGAAGCGGACTGGCCGCAGGTGCTGGCCCTGGCGCGACAATCTGGTAGGGCGGGCAGTCCGCTGCCCGCCGCTCGTCCCGATGCCAGCGACGGCGCGCACGGAGTGACGCGCCCTACCACGATAATACCCAGCTTCGGTTATCATCCGTGGTACCTCCACGAACGCACGCCGGATTGGCTGAAGAATCTGACGCATTTCCTCGACGAAGTTCTGTCCGCCGTGGGGGAGATCGGCTTGGATCGCTGGAAGCCGGGATTGGCCTACGATGGTCAGGAGGACGTATTCATCGCCCAACTGCGGCTGGCGGCGGAAAGAAATCTGCCGGTGAGCATTCATTGTTTGCAGGCGTGGGGCCGGATGCGGGAGATTTTGCAGACGGAGCCGCGACCGGCGCGGGGTTTTCTATTGCACAGCTACGGCGGACCGAAGGAAATGGTGATGCCCTTCGCCGACCTCGGCGCTTACTTTTCCCTGCCCGGCTATTACGCCCATGAGCGGAAGGCGCGGCAGCGCGAAACCTTCCAGCACGTCCCGGCGGAGCGGTTGTTGATCGAAACGGATGCGCCGGACCAACTCCTGCCAGACGGTCAGTGTTCAGTGTTCAGTATTCAGAATTCCAGCTTGAACCAGGTGCGGCTTCATGCGCTTGCGGATGCCGTGACGGGGAAGGCGCTGAATCATCCCGCCAACCTGGCGGCCGTGTATGCGTTCGCGGCGGAATTGCGCGGCGTGACAGATGAAACATTGGCCGCGCAGGTAGAGGAAAATTTCCTGCGCCTGTTTGGCAAGCTCTGAATCACCCGCGCGCCGAACGGGTGGCGCTCATTCCTTTTCGACGTGGACCACGCCGGTCTTGGCGTCGTAAACGATCTTCATCCCCGCCGGCGCGGGCGGAATCTCCCGGATGAACTTTTTCTCCACCACCTCATCCAGGTCCTGGGGGAAGCGGCCTTCCTGCACGTAGAACAACTCAAGGGCCTTGTTGAGCGCGGCGGTGTCCACGGCCTTGATGGCGCTTTTCTGAGACTTGGCGGCGGATTTCAAGTAATCCGTCGGGGCGGCGGCGGGATCGGATTGGGCGGGGGCGCCGGGTTTCTCCCCGCAACCGGCGAGCAGCACGCCGAGCAGGGACACGAGGGCAAGGGTTGGTTTCATGCCGGCATCATATTTCCGGCGGGCAAAAATCCAAGGAGAACTTGCGAGGCGAACCGCGGGTAAAAACCGGGCCGATAAAAAGACAAACCGGGCCGAAGCCCGGTTTGCGTGATTACAACTTTTTCGCGGAACGAATTACGGCGCCGCAGGGGCGTTCGTGGACGGTGCGGCCGGAACTGCCGGAGCTTCTTCCTTCTTGCAGCCGGTCAACACCACCGTGCCCACCAAGGCCACCATTGCGACGATTGAGAACAGTTTCTTCATAGGGTTTTAAGTTTCCGTAACAGCGCCCCCGAGGACAAGCCTTTTTTTGGGCCGCGGGACTGCGAATTATCTTTTGCCCGGCGCGGGTTTCGATTTAATGAATTCATCGCGAACCGCATGAAACCCATCCGCCCTAAAACCACTGCGGCGCAACTCAACCAGCTTTCCCGGTCACGCCCCACGCTCGCCCTCGTACTGGGCAGCGGGTTTCAGCACGCGCTGGCGACGATGGCCATCGAACGGCGCATCCCCTACGCGAAGCTGGCGGGCTTTCCGCCCGTGGGCGTGAGCGGGCACGCCGGAGAATTGATTTTCGGCCGGCTGGGCGGCACGCCCGTGATCGCGTTGAGCGGGCGGGCGCATTTCTATGAAGGGCACACGATGGAGCGCGTGACGTTCGCCATCCGGGCGCTCGCGGAGTTTGGGATTCACGATCTGCTGCTGACGAACGCTGCCGGCGGCGTGAACCGCCATTTTCGTCCGGGCGATTTCATGGTGCTGACCGACCACATCAATCTCATGGGCGCCAATCCGCTCCGCGGAAAAGCCGTCCCCGGCCGGCCGCGCTTCGTGGATTTGACGCAGGTCTATGATCCGAAGTTGAGCGCGCTGCTGCAGCGGGCCGGGCGGGCGGCCAAAACCAAACTGCGACGCGGCGTTTATCTCGCGGTCAGCGGGCCAACGTATGAAACTCCCGCCGAGGTGCGCGCCTATGCCCGGCTCGGCGCGGACGCGGTAGGCATGAGCACGGCGCCGGAAGCGATCGTGGCCCGCCAGTGTGGCGTGCGCGTGGCGGCGATGTCGTGCATCACGAATCTCGCGGCCGGCATCAGCCCGACGCCCCTGTCGCACGCCGAAGTGCTGGCCACGGCCGAGCGTGTGAAAGCCGTCGGCGCGAACCTGCTCGAAACCTTCGCGAAACTTTATGGCCAGACCCACATCACATTGAAGGCAGAATGAAGCATGAAGCAAAAGTCTCCCCGCGCCGGTTGCTACCGGGCCGATTGATTGCCGCAGCGATGAAGGCGCGCAAACGGGCGGTCGCGCCGTATTCCAAATTCAAGGTCGGCGCGGCCTTGCTCACGCGCTCCGGCAGAATCATCGGCGGGGCAAACGTGGAAAGCGCGAGCTACGGTTTGACATGTTGCGCCGAGCGGGTGGCGCTGTTCAAGGCGCTGACGGAGGGCGAAAACGATTTCGTGGCCGTGGCGGTCGTGGCGCGCGCGGACGGCGGCGCGATGCCGTGCGGCGCCTGCCGGCAATTGCTGGCGGAGTATGCGGCCACGGCGAAGGTGTTCATCGCCGACAGCCGGCGGCCCAAGGTGATCAAGGCATTTTCCGTCCGCGAACTGTTGCCCGGCGCGTTCCTGGCCGTGCCGTGATCTCCACGCGCCGATCCGGGGAGGGACATTCACAACGGATCAGGCACGGACGCGGCGAGCCGGCCGCGAATGAGGTGCGTGACGGCTTTGACGGCAAGCTCGATGGGGAAAATCGGTTTGGGAATGAGGTCCTTGCCGCCGGCAAGGATGCTCCTGGCGCGGCTCTCGAAATCGCTGTGCGCGGTGACGTAGATGACGGGCGTCTGCTCGTAACCCGGCAGGCAACGGATTTTGCGGCAGAGTTCGAAGCCGTTCAAGTGCGGCATTTCGATGTCGAGCAGTAACAGATCGAAACGGGTTTGGGTCAGCAGGTCGAGCGCCGTCAGCGGATTTTCCGTGGTGCGGACGTTGAGCTTGGCGCGACTCAAGGCGGCCTGGGCAATACGGTTGGCGAGCGGGTCGTCGTCCACGACGAGGACTTCGCCCGTCAGGGTTTCGGCGCGCCGCACGGTGCGGGCGTCCTCCAAGAGCAACGCGAGATATTCCACGGTCGAGACGACCGTGCGCGCGGTGGACGAGTTGACGAGTTGGGGTTTCTCGACCAGTTCGATCAACAGCGCTTCCAGCGCGCCACCCAACAGCGCGAGGTGATGGCAGCCCGCCAAGCCGGCGGCCCCGGTGAAGTGATGGGTCTGGCGGTAAATTTCGCCGAGCTTGCCCGAGCGCGCGGCGGACTCGGGTTCCGATTTCAACTCCTTGCAGAGATCGCGCAAGTCACCGATCTGACTTCCGGCGTTCTCAAGAAAATGCTCACGGGCGGAGCTTTGATCTTCGGCGGGCGGCATTGCGTCCGCGGCGGGCGGCGTGGCCGCCGACGCGGGCGTGACGCCGAGAATCTGGCGGGCGATTTCCAGCATCTTTTCCGGCGTACAATCGGCTTTGATGATGGCGCGCTTCACCCCCAGGACGCTGACGATGCGGGCCTGTTCGCTCATGAAGGCGTTGGTTAGAATGACGACGGGCAACTTGGCCAGCTTGGGGCGGGAGCGGATAAAGCGCAGCACATTCTCGCCGGAAAACTTGGGCATCATCAGATCAAGCAGCACCAGATCGGGGGTGAACGTGTCCAGCCGTTGCATCGCCTGCAACCCGTCCTCGGCCAACGACACCTCGAAGCCGCCCTGCTCCAGCTTCCGCTGATAAAGCGACCGCACCACTGCATCGTCATCCACCAGCAGAATTTTTTTCATGGCGGTTGGCCGGGGGTTAGCTGACCAGCGGCGTGCCGGGTAGAAACACGTTGAACGTGGTGCCCTCCCCGGGCTGGGTGATGACCTGCAACGCGCCGCCGCCTTCCTGAACCATGCGCTGAACGATGTTCAACCCCAGGCCCGTCCCCTGGCGCGCGTCCTTGGTGGTGAAGTAGGCCTGGAAGATTTTCGGCAGGACTTCCAGCGGAATCCCCGGCCCGTTATCGCTCACGCTCAAACACACGAGCGGCGCGGTGTTCTGAAAATTCTCCACGTTTAACAGCCGCGTCCCCGGTCCGTCCTTGAATTGCGTCAGGTCGAGCGGCTCGCGCCGCACTTCCCCCGTGATGTCCACCCGATGCGGTTGGGCCGAGGCCTGGAAGGCGTTGACGGCGAGGTTCAGCAACAACTGGATCAGATCGGTCCCGTTCATCTTCACGCCGATGTCCCCGGCCAGCGGTTGAATTTCAAACTGGTTGTTCTGCAAACTCGGGTGGAGCCGCAGCAGATGGCCAAGGTCAACCAGCAACTGGTTCACGCCCACGTGCGCAACCTCCACCGGCTGCTTGCGCAGGAAGCCCAGATAGCGCCGCGAAATCTCGATGCAGTTCGTCACCTGGCGCGTCATCGTCCGCAACCGATCCTTGACGTAGTCTACGTCCTCCGCGCCCAGTGTGGCGGATTTGCCGATGCGCTGGTTGAGAAGTTGAAGAAAGCCGGAGATGACCGTGAGCGGGCCGTTGATGTCGTGAATGATGCTGGCGTAGATGTCGCCCCGCGTCCGCGCCATCTGGCCTTCAACTTTTTGATCCTCCAACTCTTTGAGCAGGGCCTGGAGCTTTTCCGTGTTGGTGAGGATCTCCGTGTCAAACGACCGCCGTTGCATGGCGTTGGCCACGGCCGCGCGCATGTCGGCGACCTCGAAGGGCTTGTTGAGATAATCGCACGCGCGCAGCTGCAGGGCCTTCCGGATGGTTTCCGTGGTCTCGAACGCCGTCATCATCACCGCCTCGATCGAGGGATCAATGTATTTGATGCGCTCCAACACGTCCACGCCCGACATGCCCGCCATGCGGATATCCAGCACGGCCACATCCACCCGGTGCTTCTGCACGAGTTCAATGGCGCTCGGGCCGTCGCCCGCCAGCAGGAGTTCGTACTCATCCTTGAAGATCGCGCGCAGCGACTGGCGCGCGCCCTCTTCGTCATCCACAATGAGCAACGTGCCGCGCCGATTGGAAGGCGGCGGGGAGTTGGCGATGGATTGGTCAGTCATATTTGTTTCCCGCTGGAACCGGTTCCCCCCGTCGGATTGCGATGGGGCGAATGAATTCGCTGCGAATCCTACCCCAGGGGTCGGGGCGAACAAGCGAAAACCCGCAGGCGTTTTTGCCCGGCGGGTTGAGGCAAAATGTTCAACGCCGAACCTTCAATTCTGCGGCCAACGACCGAACCCATCCGGCTCGATGTTGAATGCTTCGCACCGGGCCGGAGACCAATCGCTCCGCTTCAAGCGTGGCCGCCCAACTGCAAGCGCGCATCGCCTTCGAGCATCGCCTTCAAGTTGTCCCATTGCGCCGTGTTCATGTCGTTGAACGCGTTGAGATACACGGCCACGACTTCCGGCGGATGCTTCGCGAGCAACGTGTCCACGGCGGCTTTCAACTTCGCATCGTCCACCGTGCCGGGCAAATCTTCGACCACGCCTTTTTCATTCGGGATGCCCAGGGCGTCGAGAAAGTCCACCAGCATGGCGGTGTGTTTTTTCACAAGCCAGATGCGGAGCAGCGTGCTGGCGGCGACATCCATGCTGGGTTTGGCCAGGGTGGCGGCCATCGCCGCATGCCGTTGATCGCGGGACTGGCGTTCCAGGAAAACCCGCCGGACGTGCCGGGCCTCGGCGACGGCTTGCAGCACGGCGCGGTAGGTGGGTTTTTCCTCGTCATGGGTGAAGGTGAAGATTTCGTTCGCCAACGCGGGCGACATGAAGCCGAGCAATTCGTGAGACTTGAGCATGGAATGGTTCGTTTGTGAATCTAAGTTCCGAGGGGTTGATCAATTTCGCCCCATCGTGGCCGGGTAAGTTTGAGTCGTACCGCCCGGGCAGCGCAAGTTTCTTGTTCAAGTAACTGGCTATTCTCCCGCCACCGCCGCGCGCAACCCGGACATGTTCAGGCGGTGGCAGGCTTTCCGCGCTTGCTTACCCACGCGGTCCGGGATAGGGATGGGCGAGCAAAGTGACGCTTCAGCCAGCAGGATTTCGCCATGTATAAAATCATCGGGGCGGACGGACGGGAATACGGCCCGGTCAGCGGGGACCAGTTACGCCAGTGGCTCACCGAAGGCCGCGTGAACGCCGACACGCAGGTGCTGCCCGAGGGCGGCGCGGATTGGAAACCGCTCCGCGCGCTGGCAGAGTTTTCGTCGTTGCTCGCAGACCGGTCAACGCCTCCGCCAATTCGCCCCCTCGCAGGCCAACCCGCCGGGACCCCGCTCCGCAAGAACAATTCCTTCGCCGTGACGGGCCTGATCCTGGGCCTTATTTCCCTCACCTTCGGTTTGTGCTGCTGCTACGGGCTGCCCTTCAACTTGCTGGGCATCGTTTTTTCCCTCATCGGGCTGGCCCAGATCAAGAAACAGCCCGCCGCCTATTCCGGCCAAGGTCTGGCCATCGCCGGTCTCATCTGCTCGATTGTGAGTTTGACGCTGGCGGCGGCCTTGATAACCATCGGCCTCACGATGAGCTGTGACCAAATCCTGAATGAGTTAAAAAAACTCTGATGCCCGAAAACCTTCCGCACATGTCGAAACGAACTGTCATCGCCATCGGATTGGGCGCCGCCGCCTTGCTGGTGGTCGCCGTGTTGTTTCTCTTCGACCCGGCGGGCAGCGCGATCTATCCAGTTTGCCTGTTCCACAAGTTCACCGGGCTGAACTGTCCCGGCTGCGGCTCATTGCGCGCGATGCATCATTTGACGCACGGCGAGTTCGCCGCCGCAATCCATTGCAATCCGCTGCTGATCGTCGCCCTGACGTTGGTGGTTTTGACCCTGATTCACCGGCAAATCGGCCAACGCGGCTTGCGCTCCGGCGCTTCCATTTTTTCGCGACCGGCCACAGCTTGGGCCATTTGCGCCGTCGTAATCGTATTCGGCGTGTTGCGAAATGTGCCGGGACCGGCCTTCGCGTGGATGTCACCGTGAACCCTCAACCCAACTAAACCATGTATAAAATCATCGGAGCGGATAAAAAAGAATACGGCCCGGTCAGCACCGAGCAATTGCGCGAGTGGATTCAACAGGGCCGCGTGAGCGCGCAAACGCTCGCCCAGGCGGAAGGCCAGACCGATTGGCGGCCC